>JAJVIL010000036.1 GCA_022072045.1 Burkholderiaceae bacterium
CCAATAGGCGATGTGGAACAGCTCGCGCACCGCCACCAGCGCATCCTGCGCCGCCACCAGCCGGTGGCTGTGCACCGCGTTGTTGCCGAGCGTGGTGACCACGCGCGCCTTGGCGAACACCGCCTCACCGGCGGTCTGCTTGAAGCTCGGCTCGTGGATCAGCGCCGACAGGTTGTCCTGGTACGGCAGCTTGAGCGCCGGGTCGTGCTTGAACGCCCACATCACCGCCAGCTCGAGCGCGCGGCGCGCGTAGAAGCAGGCGGTGCGCGGGTCGGCATGCACGGCGGCTTCGGCGCGCGTGGCCGCCTCGAACACGGTGCCCCATTCGGCCTGCAGAAAGGCAAACTGAGTCATTGGAGCACCCTGCGCGCTACGCGCTCCGGGATGAGCGCTTGGGAGCGGCCCGGCGCGCTCATGTGAGCCCCTCGAGCTCCTGACACAGGCCGACCAGCGACACCGCTTCGATGCCGTCGCCTAGAGGGAACCGTTCGCTGCCGCCGTAGACCACGCGCCGCTGCGCCGGGTTGAGCGTGTCGCACGCCGCATGGAAGCCGCGCTCGAGCTTGGGCGCCAACCCGCGTTTGATCTCGATGGCCCAGGGCTTGCGGTGGCCAGGCAGCTTCAGCACCAGGTCGACCTCGGCACCCGCCGCGGTGCGATAGAAGAACGCGCCGGTGCCCAACGGCGCGGCGGCGATCAGCGACTCGATCGCCAGCCCCTCCCAGGTCCCGCCGGCCACCGGATGCGAGAGCAGCGCCTCGCGATCGCCGATGTCGAGCAGCGCGTGCACCAGCCCGCTGTCGCGCACGTACACCTTGGGCGCCTTCACCAGCCGCTTCTTCACGTTGCCGTGCCAGGGCGGCAGGCGGCGCACCAGCAGCAAGTCCACCAGCAAATCGAGATAGATCGCCACCGATTTGGCATCCACGGCCAGGGAGCGCGCCAGCGCCGCCGCGTTGAGCAGGCCACCCTGCTGATGGGCGAGCATGGTCCACAAGCGGCGCAGCGTCTGCGCCGGAATGCGCGGCCCGAGCTGCGGAATGTCGCGCTCGAGGTAGGTGCGGATGAAATCCGTGCGCCAGCGCAGGCTCGCCGCATCCGAGGCAGCCAGCAGGCTCTCGGGAAAGCCGCCGCGCAGCCACAGCGCGTTGACGCGCCGGGTGCCCACCTCTCCGGCATCGAGCGGAGCCAGCTCCAGGTAGCGGATGCGCCCGGCGAGCGATTCGCTCGACTGCTTCAACAGGTCGATCGACGCCGAGCCGAGGATCAGGAAGCGCCCGTGGCCGCGCCCGCGCCGGCGGCCGGCGTCGATCAGCCCGCGCAGGCTGCGAAAGAGCTGCGGCGTGCGCTGGATCTCGTCGAGCACGACCAGCGTGCCCTCGTGCTGCGCCAGGTACGCCTCGGGGTCGGCGAGCTTGGCGCGGTCGGCCTCGGATTCGAGGTCGAGGTACACCGCCGGACGCGCCTTCGCGGCCTCATGCGCCAGCGTGGTCTTGCCCGCCTGGCGCGGCCCGAGCAGCGCCACCGCCGGGCTTTCAGCCAAGGCGCCGGTGAGCGTGGCGAGCAAGCGGCGAGGGATCAGCATCCTGGCAATTATGGAATGTCATTCCCGATTTGCAAGGATGCTGCGGTGACCTCGGGCGGCAGCGCTGCCGCCACGGAAGCGCTCGCCGGCCGTGACGACCTCGACGCACGTCCCGGGCGGGCGTCTGCGCATCAGGCCGGCAACCTCAAACAAGGAAGGGCATTGTTTAGGTTCGAGGTCGAGGTTGAATCAACGTGGGGCGTTGTTTGAGGGTTCGGGATGCTTGGCTGCTCTATCCGTTCTGCTGCTGCATGCGACTATCGCCTCTTCACCAACTCGCCGGCCCACCAAGTCAATCGCTTCCACATTGAACGACTTGGCGATGCAGCTGGCGCGGCTTCCCGAGCGGTGACGCTGCTCCTTCCCGCCGAGACGCTCTCTCCATAGACCGGACTCAGATTGATAGTCGGGTCGACGTAGGGCAGCACACCAAGCAGCATGCACGCCACGCCGACCAGCTCCCGATCATCCACGTCACGCAGCGCCGCCTTGGCGTTCCCGGCGTGTCCAAGCCCTGGATAGTCGGATCGGAAACCATAGATATTCCCGGCAGCGGCCTTCAGAGTCGGATGCGGCCAGGATGCTTGACCGCACCGCTGCCCGAGCGTCTCCCCGCTCGTCCCGCCGCGCGTGTTCGCGATGCCTTCGATCAAGATGTACTGTTTGGTCAGGCACGACTTGATGCGACTTTCCGTGCGTCCAAGTCTGAGGTCCCGCAGCGCCTCCTCGAAATCATGGTTGAGCTTCGCAAGATGCGCGTCCGCCTGACACGTTGACTGCATGTGTCGTACAAGGTTTGTCAGCAATCCCGGAAGGTTCGGACACAGAGTGCATGGACGCCGCAAGTCATAGCGCAGACTAAATTTCTCGATGAAGGCAGCCACCAGGTTGAAGTAGCGATTTGACAGCGGATCGCCGCCAAGATCGTCGAGAGTTGGATGTGCCGCTTCGAGGAAGCGAACGAGCGCGGTCTCGCTTGCGAGCTGCTCCGCAGTCGCTTCCTCGAACGCAGCCCGGCCCTGTGCGGGGTTGTCGATGACGTCGGCGAGCGCCTCCAGAGAGGGCGTGATTCGGAGCGCGCCGGGCTTGCTCGGGTTTCCGGCGAGTTCGCGGTACAGCTCGCAGAAGATGTCCTCTGGGACGCCTTCATGGTCCGTCAGCGGTAGCCAGATCTCGCGCCAACTCTCGCACCACACGCCGATGAATTCGCCGCGCATCGCTACAGCTCGCCGCGGAAGGCGCGGTCTTGGAGGGATGCGAAGAGCGCCTCCTGCTTCGTGAGGGAGCACTGCGCCGCGGCCCTGACTCGTTGGACGGCGTCAAGGCGAATCGCGAATGCAGTCTGCTCTGCCCTCTCCGGCAAGACCACTGGGAACCCGCCGACAAGTTCCAGATTCAAGTTCTCCTGATTGCCGCCGCGCCCAAGCCCACGCAGTCGTTCGTATCCCAACTGAAGCTGCGTCAACAGGAAGCGTGAGTCGAACAGGTCGCTTGGATGAATCACGGCACACGCCTGATTCACCGCGGCTTCAATCTCGAGGAGCGCACTCTTCCCACGTGTCTTCCCTTGCCCATACATGGCAATCACGATGGACCCCACTGGATGAAGTTTGCCGCGAATCGCCTTCAGGCCAGAGGCCGTGAGCTTCTCCTCCGTGTCTGTGATCGCATCACCCCTCACCTCGGTCGTCTTGACCCACGGAATGTGGCCGCCGAAATGACCATCCACGGTGCGATCAGGTGTCCCACCGGTGGCAATGTGAGCGATCGAGCTCAGCGGAACCCGTGGCAAGCCCTTCGGATTCCTGCCAGGGTCGCCGAACATGTCGAGGAAGATGGATTGGGTGAGGGTGTCGAGCTGGGCGAGGGCGGCGCGGCGCTTGGCCCGCAGCGCGTCCGCCTTGTCCAGGATCTCCGCAATCCGCCGCTGTTCGGGAAGTGGCGGGAGCCGGAGAGACAAACGAAGACAACGCTCAATGTTCAAGTTCGAGATGTTGGTTGTTTGTTGCCCGAAGCTTCGAACCGTGGCCTGGGTGCGGGACGACGAAAACCAGTGATAGAGGTAGCGAAAGTCGACCTTCTCGCGGCGACCGCGGAGAACGGAAATGAAGCCACCGAAAGTGGCGCGCCAGGGGAGATCTGGCACGAAACAGCACTTGCCGACCAGGTTCCAGCTATTCGCACTCGAAACAAGGAGGTCGCCCGGCGCGAGGTACTGATCGCCGCGTTTCACTAGCGACTCCGGGATGGCCCAGACATCTGACGTGTCGAGGTCAGCCTGGACGTTCTTGGTTCGCATGCAAGCGACAGAACCATCGGAGCCTAGCGGAACGACGTCGTTAGGCTTGAAAGTTATGCCTCGAAGGAAGGAGGCGACTTCTCCCAGGGGTACGGCGACCACCGCACTCATCGGAGCATGTCCTGAAGCTCCTTCATCCCCCGCTGAATCTCCTCCTCCAGCTTCGCCAGCTCCGCGAGGAGCTCCTTCGGCGCCCGATGCTCCACCACCTCGTGCACCACCTCCTTGTAGCGGTTCAGCGATAGGTCGTACCCCTGCGCCGCGATGTCGGCCTTGGGCACGCAGAAGCTCTGCGCGGTACGTGACCGCTCCCGTTCAGCACCGTTGCGCTCGGCCCAACGCGCCAACACATCGGGCAGGTTGTTCTTGGCGTGCTCGTCCTCGGCCAGCGCCGCGCGCGGCACCGGCCCCAGCTTGTCGTCCGCCAGCAGCGGCGTGCGCTTGTCGTCCAGGCTCCAGCCATCGGCCTGCACGTCGTAGAACCACACGTGGTCGGTGCCGCCGGAGTTGGTCTTGGTGAACAGCAGGATCGCGGTCGACACGCCCGCGTACGGCTTGAACACGCCGCCCGGCAGCTTGACCACCGCATCGAGCTTCTGCGCTTCAACGAGCATGCGGCGCAACTGCTTGTGCGCGGTGCTCGAGCCGAACAGCACGCCGTCGGGCACGATCACCGCGGCGCGGCCACCGGGCTTGAGCAGGCGCAGAAAGAGCGCGAGGAACAGCAGCTCGGTCTTCTTGGTCTTGACGATCTGCAGCAGATCCTTGGCCGTGTTCTCGTAGTCCAGGCTGCCGGCGAATGGCGGGTTGGCCAGCACCAGCGTGTACTTCTCGTCTTCGCCGGCGTGCTCCTGCGCCAGCGAGTCGCGGTAGCGGATGTGCGGGCTCTCCACGCCGTGCAGCAGCATGTTCATGCTGCCGATGCGCAGCATGGTGTTGTCGAAGTCGAAGCCGTGGAACATGCGGTGGTGGAAGTGATCGCTTAAGTGCCTGTCGTGCAGCAGGTTCGGATGCCGCTCGCGCAGCGCCTCGCCCGCCGCCACCAGAAAACCAGCGGTGCCGCAGGCCGGGTCGCAGATCACGTCGGTGGGCTGCGGCGCGGTCAGCTCCACCATCAGCCGGATGATGTGGCGCGGCGTGCGGAACTGGCCGTTCTGCCCGGCACTGGCGATCTTGCCGAGCATGTACTCGTAGACGTCGCCCTTGGTGTCGCGCTCGGCCATCGGCACGTGGTCGAGCAGGTCCACCACCTTGGCCAGCAGCGCCGGCGTGGGGATGGTGAAGCGCGCGTCCTTCATGTGGTGCGCGTAGGTGGAGTCTTCGCCGCCGAGCTGCTTGGGCAGGTCGGTGCGCAGGAACGGGAACACGTGCTCGGCGACCACCGCGTACATCTCGCCCGCAGCCAGGTGCTTGAAGCGCGACCAGCGCAGGTCGTCGTAGCGGCGGCCCTTGGCGTCGCGGCCGGCGGGGAAGACGCGGCGTTCGAGGTCGCCCTTCTTCAGGCGCGCGGCCTTGTTCTCCTCGAGCGTGTGCAGGTCGTCGAGCCGCCGGATGAACAGCAGGTAGGTGATCTGCTCGATCACCTCCAGCGGGTTGGAGATGCCGCCGGACCAGAAGGCGTCCCAGATGCGGTCGATCTGGTTCTTGATGTCGCCGGTGATCATGGAACGGCCTTGCGCTCAATCGACTTCCGCTGATTCTCTCGAACATCTGCCCTGACGAGGCCGTTGCATTCTGCGTGAGCACCGAATCACTCGGCCCGCGCAAGCCAGAGCAAGGAAAGGGAGGGCCTCAGGGCTCCGAGCCGTAACGCGGTCACGATAGGCGAGCGACCAGCGCGAGCGTTTGCGGGGCAGCAGGGCTGTTGCATCGCTCGCGGCCAACACCGGGCATTGGCACGCATGGATCGTTGCTGCTGTCAACGCGCTCATCGTGGTGTTGTACGCACAGAAACTGGCGCGCCCGGCGCGGATCGAACGCGCGACCCCTGGCTTCGGAGGCCAGTACTCTATCCACTGAGCTACGGGCGCAGCGCGATGCGGGTCGCGACAACGGCGGCGCGCATCAGCACGGAGCGGGCGATTCTATCGTGCCCTCGTATGCAGCAGACCGCGCGGGGTCGGCCGCCGTGTCGCCTGTACGATCACCTTCGCGCCGGTTGCGCATCGAGTCATGACCAAACCCACGACCGCCTTCCTGCAGGAACCGCTGCCGGCCTACCGCGAGTACCCACGTGCCGAGATGATCGAACGCGCGCGCGCGATCCATGCCGAGTTCGTGCGCCGGCGCACGGTGCGCGACTTCGACGCCGCCCGCGACGTGCCGCGCGAAGTGCTCGAGTCGTGTCTGCTCGCCGCCGGCACCGCGCCGTCGGGGGCCAACCAGCAGCCGTGGTTCTTCTGCGTCATCACCGACGCGCAGCGCAAGCGCCGCATCCGCGAGGCCGCCGAGGCCGAAGAGCGCGCCTTCTACGGCGGCCGCGCGCCGCAGGAGTGGCTCGACGCGCTGGCCCCGCTCGGCACCGACCCGAACAAGCCGTTCCTCGAAGAGGCGCCGGTGCTGATCGCGATCTTCGCGCAGAAGTACGGCGTGCGATCCGACGGCTCGCGCTTCTCGCACTACTACGTGCCCGAATCGGTGGGCATCGCCACCGGCCTGCTGATCGCCGCGCTGCACCATGCCGGGCTCGCGATGCTGACGCACACGCCGAGCCCGATGGGCTTTCTCAACGAGGTCTGCGAGCGGCCGGCGTCGGAGAAGCCGGTGATCCTGCTCGTCGTCGGCTACCCGAAGCCCGGCTGCCTGGTGCCGGTGCACGGCGGCATCAAGAAGCCGCTCGACCAGATCGCGTGCTGGCTCTGACCGCGCGCCTCGAATCACGCACCTCGCCCGCGAGGTGCGCGAAAAGTGCGCTGATAGAATCGCCCGGCTTTGCTTGGCCGGCGTTGCTGCAGCTCGTCGGGCCACCCGACAGCGCCCTGCCGAAGGTCATCGATCCATGAGCGACGCCACGCATCCCGACCCCGATTCGCACCAAGGCCCGATCCGCACGCCCAAGCAGTTGGTCGCGGTGCTGTTGGCTGCGTTCGTGCTGCCGGTGATCATCATCATCATGCTGATCAACTTCGTCGCCTCCGAGAGCAAGCCGGGCGCCGGCAGCGATGGCTTCAGCGCGCAAGCGGTCGAGCGCCGCATCCAGCCGGTGGGCGTGTCGGACTACAAGGACATCACCGACGTCAAGTCGATGAAGACCGGCGAGCAGGTGTTCCAGGCGCAGTGCACGGTGTGCCACTCCAGCGGCGCGCTGGGCGCACCCAAGCTCGGCGACGCGGCGGCCTGGGCGCCGCGCATCAAGACCGGCTTCGACACGCTGCTGCAGGCAGCGCTCAAGGGGAAAGGCAGCATGCCGGCACAGGGCGGCGGCGACGCCACTGACTTCGAGATCGCGCGCGCCGTGGTGTTCATGGCCAACAAGGCCGGGGCCAAGTTCGAGGAACCCAAGTTCCCGGCGGCGGCGGCCAGCGCGGCCAAGTAGCGGTCCGCGCGGCGCGATCGGTCAGAGCGCCATCGTCCAGACCAGCGCACCGCACACCAGCAGCACCACCAGCGCGAAACCCGGCACCGCCAGGGGCAGCCAGCGCGCCGAATCGCGGTCGAGCCCGGTGCGCAGCGCATCGGCGGGCGCGGTGCGAATCGAATCGTTGGCCGCGGCGATCGGCCGCGCCAATGCATCGCGGCCAGTGAGCCGCGACGCATCGAGCGTCGGCAGCGGGGGCCGAGCGAGCGGCGGTTCGCGTGGGGTCACGCGTCGTTCGAGGATTTGGTTCATGTCGTGCTCCGGCGTCGCCGTCGCACGCAGTGCCGCGGCGATGCCACAAGTTGTCGAGACCCGACCGCAGGCCCGCAGCAACGCTGCAGCCGCGCCGGGCGATGTGGGCGCAAGTCCGCCGCGCATCGACACGCACCAGGTCGCACGGACCCGGCGCCGGCAGCGATCACGCGCGCGGGCGGGTTGGCGGCGCGCCGCCGCGATCGGTCGTCATGGGCGCTCTCCTGGCCATGTCGAGTCGATCATGCAGGCGAGCGATGGTTCCGGTTTTCTCGCTGCGCCGACGCGTCGCCGTCGCTGTGGCGCCGTGCGACGCCCGGCCGGGCCATGCTCACCGCGCGGAACCTGCAGTGCGCTCGGGCCTGAGCACGTAGCCGAAGCGCTCGGGCATCGCCTCGAACGGCAACGGCTGCGGTGACCACAGACCCTGCTCGATCGCGCGCGCGGCGTCGAGCATGTCCTGGCTGTGCACGATGCCCAGGCCGCGCTCGGCCTGCAGGAACAGGCGCCCGTGCTGGTCGACCCATGCGGCCCGCACCGCGGCCACCTCGCCGGTGTGCGCCTGCACCCGCGGCGTGTCGGGATCGATCCACTGCACGCGCCACACCAACGGTGCGGCCTCGAGTTCGACGTAGACGCGCTGCGGGCCGTTCTGGAAGTACCAGCAGCCCCGCGCATCGCACTCGTAGTTGCGGTGGATGAACTGCAGCAGCAGTTCGTGCCGGATCAGGCTGCCCTTGACCTGCGGGAACGCGCCGGCGCGCCGGATTCGCTCGTCGCGCATGAACCACTGGCCGCGCGCATCGAGCGCCAGCCAGTCGTAGCAGTGCGGCACGGTCGGCCACTTCTTCAGCGCGGCCTTGACGATCTCGTCCACGCGGCCGACCTTAGCTCAGTCGATGCTGCGCATCCAGCCCATCACCGCGTCGGGCAGGTTCATCAGGTGACCCGGGAATCCGCCACCGGGAAAGCCGACGTGCCCGCCGTGCGCCGGCTGCCACAGCGTGATGAACGCGGTGCCCTTGTGCGGCAGGCTGGCCGGCGGCACGAAGGGATCGTTGCGCGCGTTGAGCGCCAGCGTCGGCACGCGGATGCGCGCCAGATGCGGCTTGGCCGATGCGCGCGCCCAGTAGTCGTCGGCGTCGTGAAAGCCGTGCAACGGCGCGGTGTAGATGTCGTCGAACTCGTGCAGCGTGGTTGCGGCGAGCATGCGCTCGCGGTCGAACAGCCCCGGGTATCGCTCCAGCTTGGCCAATGCCTTGGCCTTCATCGTGTGCAGGAACATGCCGGCGTAGACGATGCGGTTGAAGCCGCTGTCGATCGCGTGGCCGCTGGCAGTCAAATCCAGCGGCGCGCTGACCGCGGCCAGCGCGTGCGTCTGCACCAAGGCATCCGCGCCGGCCTCGGCGGCCCAGCGCAGCAGCGCATTGCCGCCCAGCGACACGCCCACCACGCAAAGCGGCGTCGCGGCCCAAGCGCGCAGCCGCTCCAGCAGCCACGCGACCTCGTCGAAGTCGCCCGAGTGGTACGCGCGCGGCAGGCGGTTCGGCTCGCCCGAGCAACCGCGCCAGTTCGGCACTGCGAAACGCCAGCCCGCGCGGCGTGCCCAGTGCGCGAAGGCCACCGAATAGTGGCTGCGCGACGACCCCTCCAGGCCGTGCAGCAGCACCAGCGCCGGGCCGCCCGCGGGGGCGTCGGCGACGAAGTCGACGTCGACGAAGTCGCCATCGGGCGTCTCCCATCGTTCGCGCCGCCACGTCACCGCGGGCGGCCGTCGCGACAGCAGCGCCGGCCAGATCGTCTGTGCGTTGCCCCCGGGCAGCCAGCGCGGTGCGCGCCAGCGGTCGAACGCGCGCGGCTGCGCCATCAATGCAGCGTGCTCGGCGCTTCGACACTCTCGTGCGGCGGCACCGCGCTGCCGGGGCTCGCGTGGTGCGCGACCATTCGCCAGCCGAGCGCCGTCTTCAGGTAGACGTTGGTGGACACCACGTAGGCCTGCTGCAGACCCTCGGCGCCGACGATGGCCACCGTCTCGACCAGGTTGTGCACCGAGGCTTCCAGCGAGCTCGTGCGATGCACCTGTTCGGGTTGCACCGGAACCCCGCCGCGCTCGAAGATCGCCTCGAACGACGCGCGGATCGCGGCGGCGCCCACCACCCGCGGCCCGCCGGGATGGACGCAGACGATGTCGTCGTCGTCGGACCACACCGCCATCAGCTTGCCGATATCGGCATCGCGCAGAGCCTCGTAGAACTGCGCTTCGACGTCGTCGGGTGTGGCCAGCAAGTGAGCGGCGCGCGCGCGCGGAGCTGCCATCGAGTTCAGTCGCGGCGGCCCGACCGTGCGCCGCTGCGCGCTTGCCCGCCGAGCGGCGGCTGAGCCCCTGCGGGCGACCGGGCAGGGTTCATCGCAGTTCAACGCCGCTGCAGGTCCTCAAGCGCCTTTTGCGTCGGCGCGTCGAGTCGTCCCGACAAGGTCAGCCCCTGTTTCTCCTGGAACGCACGCAGCGCGGCCCGGGTGCGCGGCCCGAGGATGCCGTCGATCGGGCCGACCTCGAACCCGGCGCCGTCGAGCGTGCGCTGTGCTGCGCGCAGCGTCGGGTCGACGACGCATGCGCCGAGTTCGGGCGCGGCGCGAAACCAGGCTTCGACCTCGCTCGCGTCGTCGTCCGGCGAAGGCCGCGCCGGCGACTCGCGCCCCTTCACGTGTGCCAGCAGCGAAGGCAGCGTGTCGCGGAACGCCGTGGGCATCGCCTGCACGAACGCCGGGTCGGCACGCGGGATCAGCGTGCCCCGATCGTCCGGGCCCTTGCGCATGAAGCTGCGGCCGCTGCCCACCGTCACCCGGGCCAGCGCACGGCCGGTCGGAATCAGGGCCGTCACCACACCTTGCTCGACGAAGAACGTCGCGTTCCGCTCGCCGACGCGCAGCGCCGCGATGCCGGCGTCGGTGGCGAGGTTGAACTCCGAGGTATCTATGCGGTAAGCCGGCGCCTTGTCGCGCTTGGGCACCGTCAGCTTGGCCCAGCCCGAGATCAGATAGTGCGGCCCGACCACCGGGTCGCCCCCCAGCGGGAGGTCGACCACCAGCCGGCTCTCGGGCCCGACGACGATCTTGCCGCCATCCTCGTACTCGATCTGCACCAGTGCCTTGGGCCCCGTGCGCACCACGTCGCAGGTGCGCAACTGCTGGCCGGCCTTGGGCAGATACGCGGCGCCGCCCGAGAACACCGTGCTCTTGCCCTCGGCGATCGTCACCGTCGGCACAGCGGCGCCGGCGGCGGCGCAGGCCAGCAGCAACGCTGCGGCGCCAGCCAGCCGCTGCGGTCGCTGCGGTCGCTGCGGTCGCTGCAGCCGGTTCGAGGGTGGGCGGTTGGACATCGGGACGGTCTGCGCCGGCTGCGCCGCCGGCCGAAGCACTGTAGAAGGCCTCGCCGCAGTGTCAATCCCGTCTGGCACGGGCCGCGCGACCGCTCGCCGGGCGGCCCGGGCCGAGCGGAACGGCGGCCTGTCGCGGTGCGAATCGTTGCGCATGCGCATCGCCGCGGCAATGAGCGCCGGCCCCGGATGTAACAAAGAGCGCCGCCGGCGGCAATTCTTCACGACACCCGGAGCCGATGCGCCGTGCGCCGCGCACTGCCTTGGACCTGCGAGGTCTATGGTTGCAACTGCGATGGGTGTCCACCGATCGCGATGCTGGAGGCGAGGGCGCGGTTCCAGCCAGGAGACGAACATGGCCATTGTTTGGCGAGATTCGGTGCACGGGGCGCTGCTTGCGGCGCCACAGGACGAAGCGTTCGAAGGTGCACCCCCGACGGTGCTGCTGATGGGCTTCGAGCCCGCGCGGGCGATGACGCTGGTGCGCCTGCTGTCGACGCTGGCGCGGGTTCGGCTCGCGACCCGCCTGCGCGACGCCGTGGACATGGCGAGCGATCTGCAGCCCGACGCGATCGCGCTGGGTGGCCCGATCGACGGCGCCGACGTGGCCACGGTACTCGCGGCATTCCAGGCCGGCCCGCTGACCGAAGACATTCCGGTGATCGTGTTCGCCGCGGGCGAAGACGACCACAGCGAGCGCGACGCCCTGCGCGGCGGCGCGCTGGCTTGGCTGCCGCACGCAGCCAACCGCGAAGCGGTGTTGTCGCGTGTGCGCCTGGCGGTGCGGATGCGCCGCAGCGCGCCGCGCCTCGGCTCGGCCGCGTTGGCGGCCGCGGCCGCCGACCGGACCTGAGCCGCCTGGATCAGGCCGAGGCCGCGCGCAGCGCGCGGTCAGTGTCCGGGAGCGAGCTGCTCGCCGGCCTTCAGCCGGTACTCGGTGCCGCAGTAGGGGCAGCGGCCGACGCCCTCGGTGGCGATGTCGATGAACACGCGCGGATGATGGCTCCACAGCGGCATTCTCGGGTTCGGGCAGAACACGACGCGCCCGCCGACCAGGTCTTTCGCGACCAGCTCGACGATGGCTCTGGGTTGGGGTTGCGCGCTCATACCGGGGTCAGCCACTCGGCGTACTTGGCGTTGCGGCCGTTGACGATGTCGAAGAAGGCGTTCTGGATCCGGGTGGTGATCGGGCCGCGGCTGCCTTCGCCCAGGCTGACGCGGTCGTACTCGCGAATCGGCGTCACCTCGGCGGCGGTGCCGGTGAAGAACGCCTCGTCGGCGATATAGACCTCGTCGCGCGTGATGCGCTTCTCGACGATGCGTATGCCGAGGTCGGCGCAGATCGCGAACACCGTGTTGCGCGTGATGCCGTTGAGCGCGCCGGCCGATAGATCGGGCGTGTAGACCACGCCGCCCTTGACGACGAACAGGTTCTCGCCGGCGCCCTCGCTGACGAAGCCGGCCGTGTCGAGCAGCATCGCCTCGTCGTAGCCGTCTTCGGTGACCTCGACGTTGGCGAGGATCGAGTTGGTGTAGTTGCTGACCGCCTTGGCCTGCGTCATCGTGATGTTGACGTGGTGGCGCGCGTAGCTCGAGGTCTTGACGCGGATGCCCTTCTTCAGGCCCTCTTCGCCGAGGTAGGCGCCCCAGGCCCAGGCGGCGATCATCAAGTGGATCGTGTTGCCTTTGGGGCTGACGCCGAGCTTCTCGTCGCCGATCCAGGTGAGCGGGCGCAGGTAGCAGCTCTCGAGCTGGTTCGCGCGCACCACCTCGCGTTGCGCCTCGCACACCTGCTCGAAGCTGTAGGGGATCTTCATGCGCAGGATCTTGGCCGAGTTGAACAGGCGCTCGGTGTGCTCGCGCAGGCGGAAGATCGCGGTCTTGCCGCCGGCCGTCTTGTAGGCGCGCACGCCCTCGAAGGCGCCGCAGCCGTAGTGCAGCGTGTGCGTCAGCACGTGGATCTTGGCGTCGCGCCAGTCGACCAGTTTGCCGTCGAACCAGATCTTGCCGTCGCGGTCGGACATCGACATGGGTGTTCCTTCACCGTGAATTCGCGGGAGCGGGCGGTGATTTTAGGCCGCCACGCAGCGCTGACGCCGCGGCCCGAAGGCCGACCCCACGGGCCGATGCCCCGCACCGGGGCGGCGTGCTCAATCGAAGGATCGCGGTGCGTGCGCGAGGGTGGCGTTCTGCTCGCCGTCGTGGTTGATCCATAGCAGCGCGCGCTCCGACTGCACCAGCTTCGCGATGCGATCCATCGACGCCAGCGTCTGTTCCTTGCTGAAGTTGAAACGCGGCACGCGCCGCTGGTCGAGGTTCTCCTTGAAGTGCGCCAGATCGCCCGACAGGATCACCGAGCCGGTCTTCGGCAGGCGCAGCAGCAGCGACTGGTGGCCGGGCGTATGCCCGGGCGTCGACAGGATCACGACGCTGCCGTCGCCGAACACATCCTTGTCGCCGTCGAGCTTGACCACGGTGGCGTCGCGCAGCTTCCCGTACAGCGCGGGGTTGAAACCGTACTTGCCCGGCTCGGCGCCGAACGCCGCGTCGTACTCGGGCCGCTGGATGTACAGCGTGGCGCGAGCGAACAGGTTGGCGTTGCCCACGTGGTCGGCATGCGTGTGCGAGAACGCGATGTGCTTGATCTGCTCCGGCGCGACGCCGAGTTCGGCCAGTTGCGACGCCAGCGTCTTGGTGCGCCGCATGCGCATGCCCATCGGGCCGCCCTGACCGTCGGGGTTGGCGGCCAGCGCATCGGGAAGCCCGGAGTCCCACAGCATCCAGTCGGAGCCATGCCGGATCAGGTAGCAGTTGTCGCTGAAGGTCATCGGCCTGCCACTGTTGAAGCCGGGCGACCATGGCGAGACGTCGGGGATCTGGATCTCGCCGCAATACAGTGCGTACATGCGCAGCGGCGTGGGCGCTCCGCCGCTGGCGCAGCCGGCCAGCAGGGCCATCGTTGCCAGCGCCGCGCACAGCAGCAGGGTTCTGATCGTTCGCATCGTCGGCTCCTCGCGTTTGTCGTTAGTTCGAACGTGGCGGTGGTGCGGCGCCGGCCGCGCGCAGCAACTGCCAGCGCACGAGTTTGCCGCCAACCAGCTCGGCGCGCACGACATCACCGCCGGCGTCGCGCCATTCGAACACCTCGCGGTCGCCGTCGTCACCGTCGGCGCGGACGCCGAGGCTGCGCGTCAGCGCGAGGATCTGAGGCAGCCGCTGGCCCCGCTGCAGCCTGGCGTTGAGCATCACCGCGCTGTCGATGTGCCCCAGCGGCGCGCGGCCGGCGTTGCGCAGCACGCGCAGCGCACCGCTGAACTGCAGCAACAGCCAGAACACGATCATCGTGGCGGCGAGCACCACGCCGGACCAGCCCCACTGCAGGTAACCGAGCGCGATCGCCAGCGCGGCCAGCGCCCAGCCGACGGCGGCTCCGTGCAGCACCTACGACAGCCCCCGCACGACCTCGATCGCCTGCTCGATCCGCTCGACGGCATGGATCGCGAGGCCCTCGAACGCGCGCGCGTCGGTCTTCGGCGCGTTGGCCCTGGGCACCACCGCCACCGCGAAGCCGAGCTTGGCGGCCTCGCGCAGGCGCTCCTGGCCGCGCGGCGCCGGTCGCACCTCGCCGGCCAGCCCCACTTCGCCGAAGGCGAGGAAGCCGCGCGGCAGCGGCTTGCCGCGCAGCGAACTCTGGATCGCCAGCAGCACGGCCAGATCGGCCGCCGGCTCGCCGATGCGCACGCCGCCCACCGCGTTGACGAACACGTCCTGGTCTGTGCACGACACGCCGGCGTGGCGGTGCAGCACCGCCAGCAGCATCGCCAGGCGGTCGCGGTCGAGCCCCACCGAGAGGCGCCGCGGCGCGACGCCGGCGGAGTCGACCAGCGCCTGGATCTCCACCAGCAGCGGCCGCGTGCCTTCGAGCGTGACCAGCACGCACGAGCCGGGCACCGGCGCGCCGTGCGTCGACAGGAAGATCGCGCTCGGGTTGCTCACGCCCTTCAGGCCGCGCTCGGTCATCGCGAACACGCCGATCTCGTTGACGGCGCCGAAGCGGTTCTTGATCGCGCGCACCAGGCGGAAGCTCGAGTGCGTGTCGCCCTCGAAGTACAGCACCGTGTCGACCATGTGCTCCAGCACGCGCGGGCCGGCGAGCGCGCCCTCCTTGGTGACGTGGCCGACCAGCACGATCGAGGTGCCGAGCGACTTGGCGCAGCGCGTGAGCTGCGCCGCGCATTCGCGCACCTGCGCCACCGAGCCCGGCGCCGAGGTGAGCGCCTCGGAGTACAGCGTCTGGATCGAATCGATGACGCAGAAGCGCGGCCGCTCGTTCTCGATCGCCGCCAGGATGCGTTCGAGCTGGATCTCGGCCAGCACGCGCACCGGCGCGTCGCGCAGGCCCAGGCGCCGCGCGCGCAGCGCCACCTGCGCGCCCGACTCCTCGCCGGTGACGTACAGCACCGGCATCGCCTGCGACAGCTTCTCCGCGGCCTGCAGCAGCAGCGTCGACTTGCCGATTCCCGGGTCGCCGCCGATCAGCACCACGCCGCCTTCGACGATGCCGCCGCCCAGCGGCCGGTCGAGTTCGGCCAGCCCGGTGGGCGAGCGCTCGATCTCGGCCGCCTCGATCGCCGACAGCGTGGCCACCGGCTGCATCGGTGCCATCGCCTTGAAGCGGTGGCGCGTCGCGCCGTTGGCCTCGGCGAGCGTTTCCTCCAGCGTGTTCCATTCGCCGCAGTGCGGGCACTTGCCGAGCCACTTCGGGTTCGTGCCGCCGCACGCGCTGCAGGTGTAGACGGTCTTGTCGCGCGCCATCGCCGCATTGTGCGGGCTGCCGCTGGTTGGGCCGGCCGTGTGCTGGTGCGCGCGGCGTCGCTCGCTGTAGCATCGCGGCCCCGCGCGCGCCTGCGCGACGACGCCGATCTCTTGCGCCAGCTTCTCGATTCGCCGCGCGTGCTGTTCTGGGTGCCCACGCTGATCTGGGCCTCGACCTGGCACGTCATCCTGTACCAGCTGGCCGAGGTCGCGCCGCTGAACTCGGTGGCGTGGCGCTTCGGCCTGGCCGGCGTCGTGCTGCTCGCGCTGGCGGCCTGGCGCGGCGAGCGCTGGCTGCTCGCGCCGCGCTGGCACGGCTGGCTCGCGGCCACCGGCGTCGTGCAGTACAGCGTCAACTACTGGGGCGTCTACGAGGCCGAGCGCCACGTGCCGAGCGGCCTGGTGGCGGTGCTGTTCTCGCTGATGGTGTTCGGCAACGCGCTGCTCGGCTGGCGCGTGTTCGGCCAGCCGGTGAGCCGGCGCTTCGTCGCCGCGGCGGTGTGCGGCGTGATCGGCGTCGCGCTGATCTTCTGGCCCGAGCTGGTGGCCACCGGCTCGCGGCCGAACGCGGCGCTCGGCCTCGGGGCCGGCCTGCTGGCGGTGACCTGCGCGTGCATCGGCAACGTGATGACGCTGTCGCTGTCGCGGCGTGGCCTGCCGCTGGTGCCGATGCTCGGCTGGTGCATGGGCTACGGCGCGCTGGCGCTGTGGGCGCTGGCGTTGACGCAGGGCACCGCGACGCAGGTCGGCACGAGCGCGCTGTGGTGGGGGTCTCTGCTGTACCTGTCGCTGGCCGGTTCGGTGGTTGCGTTCTTCGTCTACTTCCGGTTCGCGCAGCGCGTCGGCCCGGCGCGCGCGGCGATGACCGGCGTCACGATCCCGCCGATCGCGCTGGCGATCTCGGCCGCGCTCGAAGGCTGGCGGCCCAGTGCGCTGTCGTGGCTCGGCGTCGTGCTCAGCCTGGGCAGCGTCTACGTTGCCACGCGCCGCTCGGCGTGACGCTCGCGGCGCCCTCGGCGCCGAGCCTTCCCCTGAGGGGCACGCCTTCGCAACAGCCGTGCGGTGCTCACTCGTCGCGCTGCGGCGCCGCGCGCGTGGACTTGAGGCGGCTCTTGCGGCCCTTGTCGTCGAGGCGCCGTTCGCGCGACGCGGGCGTCGGCGCGCTGGCAACGCGCCGGCGCGGCAGCGTCGCCGCGGCGGCGATCA
>JAJVIL010000122.1 GCA_022072045.1 Burkholderiaceae bacterium
GCGTGCGGCGCCGCTGCGCACAACGCGACGTCGGCGCGCGCGGCGAGGACGTCGGGCGGGATCTCGAGCGCGACCGGCTGCGGCCTGCCGCTGCGCAACTGCACGAAGGCCTCGTGGACTAGCGGCGCGACGTCCTCGGGCCGGCGCGCGAGCGCATGCCACTTCGTCACCGCGCCGAGGATCTCGGATTGACGGCGCACCTCGTGCAGCATGCCCAGCCCGGCGCCGATCGTCGGCGACGGGATCTGGCCGGCGATGCACAGCACGCGCGAGTTGGCCGCGTACGCCGTTGCCAGGCCCGCCATCGCGTTGAGCACGCCGGGGCCTGGAACCACCATGCACACGCCCTCGCGCCCGCTGCTGCGCGCATAGCCGTCGGCCATGTACGACGTCGCCTGCTCGTGGCGCGGCACCACGAAGCGGATGCGCTCGGCGACGCCGAGCAGCGCGTCGGTCGCCCAGTCGAGCTGAACGCCCGGAATGCCGAAGACGTCGCGCACGCCCTCGGCCGCAAGCTGCCCTGCCAGGGCCTGCCCACCGGTCATCTCCATCGTGTTCTCTCCTTCAGTGCGGCAGCGACGGCACAACCACGATCTTGCCCGTCGCGCTGCGCGAGGCGAGCGCAGCGAGCGCCTTGGGCACCTGCGACAGCGGATAGCGCGCCGAGATCAGCGGCTTCAGCTTGCCCTCGCACAGCCAGCCGAGCAACCTGGCCATCGCCGCCATGTTGGGCTGCAGTTCGGGGCCCGCGAATTCTCCCCAGTACACGCCGATGACGGACGCTTCCTTCAGCAGCGGCAGGTTCAGCGCGATCTTCGGGATCTGTCCGCTCGCGAAGCCGATCACGAGGTAGCGCCCGCGCCGCGCGAGCGAGCGCAAGGCCGGTTCGGTGCAGTCGCCACCGACCGGGTCGAAGATCATGTCCGGGCCCTTGCCGCCGGTGGCCTGCTTGATCGCGGCGCGCAGATCCTGCTTGGCATAGTCGATCAGCGCGTCGGCGCCGTGCGCCTTGCACACGGCCAGTTTGGCGTCGCTCGACGCGGTGGCGATGACGCGCGCGCCGACCGCCTTGCCGATCTCGACCGCCGCGAGGCCGACACCGCCCGCGGCGCCGAGCACGAGGAGGGTCTCGCCCGCCTGCAAGCGGCCGCGCTCGACGACGGCGTGGTACGCGGTGCTGTACGCCATCGTGAACACGGCGGCGACTTCGGCGTCGACGTCCGGCGGAATCGGAATCAGCTTCTCGGCGGGACAGACGGCCTGCTCGGCAAAGCCGCCGAGGTCGACGAAGGCGGCCACCCGGGTGCCGACCCTCACATTGGTGACGCCCTGGCCGAGCGCGCCGACCGTGCCCGCGACTTCGCTGCCGGGAGTGAACGGCAGCGCGGGCTTCGTCTGGTACTTGCCCTCGATGAAGAGCAGATCGGTGAAGTTCACCGACGCCGCATCGACCTCGATCAGCACTTCGCCGGCCTGCGGCCGAAGGGCCGGCAACTCCTCGACGACGAGGGCATCGCAGGGGCCCCAGGCATGACAGCGGACGGCTCTCATGAAAGTCGGCTTCCTCGGCCGCGAAGATGAACCGGGTGCATTCTCGACCAGCGCCCCGGCGCGGTCGTCACAGGCCCAGGCTGCGCGGCAGCCACACCGAGAGGATCGGAAAGGCGATCAGGATCGTCATCCGCACGACGTCGGCGGCGACGAACGGCATCACGCCGCGCCAGATGGTGTTGGTGTGGATGTCCGGCAGCACGCTGCGCAGCACGAACACGTTCATGCCCACCGGCGGCGAGATCATGCCGATCTCGACCACGCAGACGATCAGCACGCCGAACCAGATCGGGTCGAGCCCGAGGTGCACGATCAGCGGGTAGAAGATCGGCACCGTCAGCAGGATCATCGACAGCTCCTCCATCGCGGTGCCGAGCACCACGTAGATGAAGCAGATGCCCACCACCACCATCACCGGCGACAGGTTCATGCCGGTCACCCAGTCGCGCAGGTCGCCGGGCATCGTGGTGTAGTTGACGAAGTTGGCGAACAGCGTGGCGCCGATCAGGATGCTGAACAGCATCGCCGTCGTGCGGCCCGAATCGCCGAGCACCTCGATCAGAGCGGGCCAGGTGAGCGCGCCGCGTCCCCACGCGAACAGCAGCCCGCCCATCGCGCCGACGCCGGCAGCCTCGGTGGCCGTGAACAGGCCGCCGTACAGGCCGCCCATCACCAGCGCGAACAGCGCCACCACCGCCCAGATGTCGAGCAGCGCGGCGCGCCGCTCGGGCCAGGTCGAGCGCTCGCCGGGCGGGCCGAGCTGCGGCGCGCGGGCGGTGACGATGGCCGCCGCCGTCATGTACAGCGCCGCGGCGATCACCCCGGGCAGCAGGCCGGCGGCGAACAGCGCGCCGATGCTCTGCTCGGTCATGATGCCGTAGATCACCATGATCACCGACGGCGGAATCAGGATGCCCAGCGTGCCGCCGGCGGCGATGGTGCCGGCGGCGAACGAGTCGGCGTAGCCGTAGCGGCGCATTTCGGGCATCGCCACGCGCGCCATCGTCGCCACGGTGGCGATCGACGAGCCGCAGATGGCGCCGAACCCGGCGCAGGCGGCGATGGTCGACAGCGCCAGGCCGCCGCGGCGGTGGCCGACGAAGGCGTAGGACGCGCGGAACAGCTCGCGCGACATGCCGGCCTTGGTGACCAGGTGGCCCATCAGGATGAACAGCGGCACCACCGACATCGTGTACTTGGCGACGTCGAGGATCTCGGTCACCGCCGACGCCGCCGCGGCGGGCCACGAGCGCATCAGCCCGATGCCGACCACGCCGACGATGCCCATGCCGAAGGCCAGCGGAATGCGCAGCACCATCAGCGCGAACAGCGCCGCGAAACCGAGCAGCGCGGCCGTCACCGCGCCGCCCCGGCGGAGTCGCCGGCCTGCGCCCGCGCGCGGCCGCGCACCAGCAGCACGAGGTGCACCAGCGCAGTCACCAGCAGCAGGCCACCGATCAGGTAGTGGAACTTGGCCACGCCGATCGCCAGCGCCGGCGTCACGTCGCCCTGCTGCGCGGTGCGCCCGGCGCGCTGCAGCACCAGCACCCCGGCGCCGGCCAGCAGCGCGGCGCAGGTGGCGTTGGCGAGCACGGCCTGCCAGCGCAGCAGCCACGCAGGCAGCCACGCGTCGAGCATGTCGAAGACGACGTGCTCGCCTTTGAGCGAGGCCAGCGGCAACCCCGCGAACATCACGCCGAGCATCAGCAGTTCGGTGACCTCGACGCTGCCGGGCACGCCGGCGCTCAGCAGCTTGCGCGCCACCACGTCGACGAAGGTGAGCACCATCATCGCGCCCAGCGACGCGGCGACCACCCAGGTGAGCAGCCGCGCGACGCGATCGATCGGCGTGGCGTGCGCCATCGTCTCAGAAGCTGTGAATGGACCCGGCGCGCCCGAGCGGGGCGTCCAAACGGGTCCAATCTAGGCGCAAAGCACAGCCGTAGCTCGGGCTACGGCGAGCATTTGCAACGACGAGTGGGCCCGTTTGGGCGCCACGAGCGGGCGTGATGGGTTCGTTCACAGCTTCTCAGCGCTGGACCTTGGCGATCTCGGCGCGGAACTCCTTCAGCACGGCCGCGGCATCGGCCAACCCCTTGGCCTGGGCGGCGTCGATCCATTTCTGCTCGAGCGACTGGGTGCTGCTGCGGATGTGGTCGACGAACGCCTTCGGGCTCGGCGTCGCGGCGACGCCGCGCGCTGCCATCGCCTCGACGCCGTGGCGGTCGGCCGCGTCCCACTCGCGGCCCAGCAGCCGCGCCAGCGGTTCGCCCGACAGCTTGGCGACGACGGCCTGGTCGGCCGCGGCGATCTTCTTCCACGCGTCTTCGTTGATCACCATCGCGAAGCTGGTGTTGTACAGGCCGCCCGGGATCTTGGTGCGGTACTTGACGAAGCTCTCGAGCCGGTGCGCGACCACCGCCTCCGCGGGCAGGAAGTTGCCGTCGACCACGCCCGAGGACATCAGCTCGTACGACTCGGTCACCGGCTTGAGCAGCACGTTGGCGCCCATCGCCTTGGCGACGCTGTTGACCATGCCGCCGCCGACGCGGAACTTCATGCCCTCGAGGTCGGCGCTCGAGTTGATCGCGCGCTTGGCGAGGTAGATGTCGCCCGGGCCGTGCGTGAACACCGCCAGCACGCGCACGCCCTTGTGCTCGTCGAGCTTGGCCAGACGGCGCTCGAAGATCCGCTGGTAGGCCACCGAGGTGGCCTCGGCGGAGTCGCCGAGGAACGGGAACTCGGCGATCGAGGTCAGCGTGAAGCGCCCAGGCGTGTAGCCGTGGATGCCCACCGAGACGTCGGCCAGGCCGTCGCGCACCGCGTCGAAAGTGGCTGCCGGTGCGGCCACCGGTTTGGGCAGCAGGTTGCAGCGCACGCGCTTGTCGGTGCCCTTGGCGACGTCGTCGCACCACTGGGCCACCGCGCGCTGGATCGCGTGCCCCTGCGGCTGGAACAGCGACGTGGTGAGCACGACTTCGGCATGCGCGGCCAGCGGCGCGCACACGAGGCCGATCGCGGCGAACAGGTTCGATCGTTTCATCGCTTGGTCTCCTTGGTTGGGCACTCGCGGTGCCGGGTCGTCAGATCAACGCAGCCGGGTCGACGCCGGCCTCGCGCAGCACGCTCAGGAACAGCAGGCGCTCCAACTGGCCGCGCGGCTCGAAGGCGCCACTCGGCGGCATCGCTGCCGGCCGGCACGGCGGCTTCGAGTTCGAGCAGCGGGTCGAGCGTCATCGGCATCCTTTCAGAGGTCGAGCACGAGCAGCGGCTGCAGCGAGCGCGACACGCACACCATCAGCGACTTGCCGGCCGCGCGCTCGTCGCTCGACAGCACGTAGTCGCGGTGGTCGCACGCGCCTTCGACGATCGGCGTCTCGCAGGTGCGGCACAGCCCCTCGCGGCACGAGAACGGCACCTCGTGGCCGTGGCGCTCGAGCACCTCGAGGATGCTCTGGCCGGCCGGCACGTCGAGGCACTTGCCGCTGCGGCGCAGCTCGATGCGAAACGCGCCGTCGGCCGCGCCGACTGGGGCGGCGGCTGGCCCGGCCTCCTGCCGGGCTTGCGGCCGCGCATCGGCCGGCGCGGTGAAGAACTCGAACTTCACCGTGCCTTCGGGCAGGTGGGCGGTGGCCTCGCGCACCGCCTTCACCAGCGGCGCCGGGCCGCAGCAGTAGATCTGCTCGCCGGGCTCGACGCCGGCCAGCGCGGCGCCCACGTCGAGCAGGCCCGCGTTCTCGTCGTCGAAGTGGAACTGCACGCGGTCGGGCAGCTCGCGCAGGGTTTCGTAGAACGCGGCGCGCTGCCGGCTGCGTGCGGCATACACCAGCCGCCACGGCTGGCGCTTGGCCTCGCACCACTGCACCATCGCGTGGATCGGCGTGATGCCGATGCCGCCGGCGACGAACACGAAGCCGCGCGCCCGCGCGTCGAGCGCGAAGTGGTTGCGCGGCGCGCTCGTCTTCAGCGACATGCCGCGCCGCACGTGCTGGTGGATGTACTGCGAGCCGCCGCGGCCGTTGAGCGCGCGGCCCACGCCCACCAGATAGTGCTCGCGCTCGCGCCAGTCGCTGCACAGCGAGTAGTGCCGGACGAGGCCATTGGGCAGCTCGACCTCGAGGTGCGCGCCGGGCTCGAACGGCGGCAACGCGGCGCCGCTGGCCGCGCGCAGCTCGAGCAGCACGACGTCGCGCGCCTCGGCGCGCACGTCGGCCACCTGCAGCGTCAAGCGCTCGGTCAAGGGCGACCCTCCGCCCTACGCGAGCCGAACGCCGTGCGCGCGGCCGGTGCGCATCGACGGCAAACGCCTCACGCCGCCGCCGCCATCGGCGCTTGCTCTTCGGCGATCAGCTTGTTGAGCGTCCAGCGGAAGTGCGACAGCGGCGCATCGGCGGCGATCGCCAGCAGCTTGAAGTCGGGGTCGGCGTCGAGCAGCTTCTGCTGCGCCTCGATCAGCGCCTTGTCCTCGTTGAAGCCCTCGATCATGCTGTCGCGCAGCGACAGCGCGATGTTCGGGTTGTCGAGGTCGAAGTCGTGCAGGTAGTTCCAGAAGAAGTGCGTCGTGCGCCGTGTCTCGGGCGTCATGAACTGGCAGTTGCGGTACTGGCGCGCGCCGGTGAGGTCGCCGCGCTTGGCGCCGCCGCCGGCGGGCGCGAACGTCGTCTCGAGGAAGAAGATCCCCGGGATGTGCATGTGGCCGATGTTGCGGCGGTCGACCTTGGCTGCCTTGTCGGCGATCACCTTCTTGTGGTACGGCGGCGCGTCGGCGTTCTCGTGCCAGCGCTCGACCCGAAAGCCGCGCGCGAGGCGCTCGATCTGCACCGGCTTGGTCTTGTAGGCGTACTCCTCCGAGCCGCCGAGCGTGTGCGTGTGCACGAACGCCAGGTGCGCGAAGTCGCTCAGGTTGTCGACGATGAACAGCCAGTTGGCGTCGTAGTGCATGTACCCCGGCAGGCCGCGCCACGCCGGGTCGCGCAGCGGCGGGTAGTCGATGATCAGCGCGGGGTCGGCCCGGGCCGCCTCGCCCATCCAGATCCACACCAGGTGGTCTTTCTCGACCACCGGGTAGCTGACCACGCCGAGCTTGGGCGGGATCTGTTCCTGCCCGGGGATCTGGATGCACTTGCCCGACGGCGCGAACTTCATGCCGTGGTACATGCAGCGGATGTCGTCGCCCTCGACGCGGCCCATCGACAGCGGCGCGCCGCGGTGGCAGCAGCGGTCGTCGAGCGCGACCACCTGGCCGCTCTCGCCCTTGTACAGGACCACCGGCTTCTCGAGGATCGTGCGCGCGAGCTTGCGGCCGTCGATCAGCTCGTGGTCCCACGCCGCGACGTACCAGCAGTTCTTCAGGAAGATCCCGTTCGTCTCTTTCATGCGCTACTCCAGTCGGTGCAAGCGGACCTTGATGCGTTTCAATGGCCCGCAGCATAGGGAGGGCCCAAGCGTCCGATAAGGGTCTGCTGCGTGGACATACTGTCCAGCGATCGGGACAATCCGACCGAATGAACTGGGACGACTACGACGTCTTCTGCCGCGTCATCGAGCACGGCGGCTTCAGCGCTGCCGCGCGAGTGATCGACCGGCCGCGCTCGAGCGTCAGCGCCTCGGTGATGCGGCTCGAGCACGAGCTGCGCACGCGGCTGCTCGAGCGCACCACGCGGCACGTGCGGCTCACCGAGGCCGGCGCGGGGCTCTATCGGCGCATCGGCCCGCTGTTCGCGCAGCTTCGCGACGCGCGCAGCGAGGCCGCGGCGCTGGAGGAGACCGTGCGCGGCACGCTGCGCATGGCCTCGCCCTACGAGTTCGGCGCCCACCACCTCGCGCCGGTGGCGTGCGACATGATGGCGCGCTACCCCGAGCTGGTGGTGCAGATCGACGTCGAGCACGCCGTCGTCAACCCGCTGGAGCGGCCGTGCGACATCGTGTTCTCGATGGTCGAGCGCGAGGCGCTCAACACCGGCACCATCGCGCGCCGCGTCTTCTCGCTGCAGCAGGGGCTGTTCGCCGCGCCGGCGCTGCTCGAGCGCCACCCTGTGCCCGAGCGCCCGGAAGCTCTGTCCGAGCTGCCGCTGCTGGCCACCTCCGACGAAACCACCTGGGGCTTCGTGGGGCCGGCGGGCGAGAGCATCACGCTGGCGGTGGTGACGCCCAAGCTGCGCAGCGCCAACGCCGAGGTGCGGCTGCGCGCCGCGCTGGCCGGCCTGGGCGTGCTGCACGTCACCGCCACCTACTGCGAGCGCCAGGTCGAAACCGGCACGCTGCGGACCCTGCTGCCCGACTACGCGTGCACCCCGAGGCACGTGTACGCGCTGCTGCCGAGCCAGCGCCATCCGCCGGCGAAGGTGCGGCTGTTTCTCGACGCGCTGAGCGCGCGGCTGCCGAGCTGAGGCGGAGTTGCCCCGAGGTCGGCCGCGCTATCGCACCAGTTCCATGCCCAGCCGCCGGGCGGCCTTGGCATCGAACGTGACGACCCTGGCGTTGCGCTGCGCGGCCAAGGCGACGATCAGGCAATCGTGCAGATCGACGCCGCCGCGCCGGTACAGCCCCAGTGCGGCCTGCACGGCTTGCGCTTCCTGCACTTCGAGCGACGCGGCGTCGAGCACGTCGGCGAGGATCTCGCACACCGTCTGCACATCGGCGCCGTAGCGGCTCTCCATGACCCACACGGTTTCGAGCAGCGCCACCAGACTGACGAAGCCCCGATCCGCGGCGCTGAGCGTCTTCTCGATCAGTCGGTTGGCGGCGGCGCTCTGGCGCGCATCGTCCTGCGCCAGGTAGCGCACGAGCACGTTGGTGTCGAGCGCGATCACCGCTTGCCGCCGCTGCCGATGCGTGCGCGGCGCTCGGCGATGGCGCGGCTCATCTCGTTCACCGACACCGGCTTCGGCGGCCGCGCGAGCCGGCCCTTGAGCCGCCGCACGTCGCCCGCCGCGGGCAGCAGCCGCACCGCGTCGCCCTCCAGCACGAAGCGCAGCACCGAGCCCTGGGCCAGGCCCAGCCGCTTGCGCACGTCGGCCGGAATCACCACCTGCCCCTTGCTGGACATGGTGGCCGAGAGTTCGTGGGTCTTGGGCATGGCGATGGGGCGCGACGGGGGGTAAGACAGTATGCCTTACCGAGGAGATTCGCGGCGGCACGGGCGCGCGGACTTCGCCGATACTGCCGCCGGGCCGATCGAGGGCTTCGGAAAAGGCCGATGCAGGCAGAAGAATTCATCCGCAAGTGGCGCGAGGGCGCACCGGCGCACGGCTTGAGCGAGCGCGCCGGCGCGCAGGCGCACTTCATCGACCTGTGCCGCGTGCTCGGCGTGCCCGAGCCGGGTGACCCGCAAGCCTATTGCTTCGAGCGCGGCCTCACCAAGGTGGGCAGCGCCGCCGGCCGCACCGACGGCTTCGCCGACGTCTGGCGGCGCGGCTGCTTCGCGTGGGAGTACAAGGCGCCGGGCCGCAATTTGGACGATGCGCTGCGCCAGCTCGCGCAGTACGCGCTGCCGCTGGAGAACCCGCCGCTGCTGGTGGTGAGCGACCGCCAGCGCATCGAGGTGCACACGCATTTCACCGGCACGCCGAGCGAGCGTCACGTCTTCACGCTGGGCGAGATCGCGCGCCCCGAGGTGCAGACCCGGCTGCGCGCTCTGTGGCTCGACCCCGACGCCTACAAGCCCCGGCGCACCAACCGCGACATCACCGAAGAGGCCGCGCGCACCTTTGCCGCCACCGCCGAGCGGCTGCGCGCGGCCGGCAGCGCGCCGCCGGTGGTGAGCCACTTCCTCACGCAGTGCCTGTTCTGCTTCTTCGCCGAGGATGTGGGCCTGCTGCCGGCGCGACTGTTCGAGCGCCTGGTCGGCGTGGCAGCCACGCCCGTGCAGATGCGCACCCAACTGGGCAGGCTTTTCGAGACCATGCGCGACGGCGGCCTGTTCGGCGTGGACGACGTGCCGTGGTTCAACGGCGGGCTGTTCAAGTCGATCGAGGTGCCGGCGCTCGCCGCCGACGACGTGGCCGCGCTCAAGCTGGCCAGCGCGATGAACTGGAGCGCCATCGACCCCAGCATCTTCGGCACGCTGTTCGAGCGCGGGCTCGACCCCGCCAAGCGCAGCCAGCTCGGCGCGCACTACACCGACCCGGCCACCATCGCGCGGCTGGTGGTGCCGGTGGTGCAGTGGCCGCTGCTGGCGCAGTGGGCCGAGCGCAAGGCGCAGATCGAGAAGGCGCTCGCCAAGAGCAAGAAGTACCAGGACAAGGCGTGGCGCGACGCGCAGGCGCTGTTCGTCGGCTTCGTCGAGCGGCTGCGGGAACATCGCGTGCTCGACCCGGCGTGCGGCAGCGGCAACTTTCTCTACCTCTCGCTCAAGGCCCTGAAGGACATCGAGCACCAGGTCAACCTGGAGGCGGGCGAACTGGGCCTGAACCGCCAGTACGACATGACCGGCCCGCACAACGTGCTGGGCATCGAGCTCAACGAGTACGCCGCCGAGCTGGCGCGCGTCACGGTGTGGATCGGCGAGCTGCAATGGCGGCTGAACAACGGCTACGCGTTCAAGACCAACCCGATCCTCGAGCCGCTGGACAACATCGAGTGCCGCGACGCGGTGCTGAATGCGGATGGCACCGAGGCGCAGTGGCCGAAGGCGGAAGCGGTGGTGGGGAATCCGCCGTTCGTGGGGGACAAGCGAATGCGCAGCGAGTTGGGCGATGCCTACACCGAGGCGCTGCGCGCCGCGTACAAGGGTCGCGTCGCGGGCGGCGCGGATCTTGTGTGCTACTGGTTCGAGAGGGCGAGGGCGCAGATCGAGGAGGGATGCCTTCAACGCGCAGGCTTGGTCGCGACCAACTCGATTCGCCAAGGCGCGAACCGCAGGGTGCTCGAGCGCGTGCTGAGCCTGACGCGCATCTTCGACGCATGGCCCGACGAGCCATGGGTCAACGAAGGCGCGGCCGTACGCGTGTCGCTGGTCGCGTTCGGTTCGAGTACCCAGCAGGCCATGCTCGCCGACGTGCCGGTGGCGCTGATCCATGCTGACCTGAAAGCGAGTCGCGACGGCGCTGGGGGTTTCGATCTGACGACCGCCGCACCGCTGCCGGAGAACAACGACGCGTCGTACTTCGGGTACTGCCTGGCAGGCCCCTTCGCGATCGATGCCGACACGGCCCGCCGCTGGTTAAAGCTGCCGAATCCGAACGGTCGATCGAACGCTTCGGTTCTGGCGCCGATCTGGAACGGAGCCGACATCACGAAGCGCGTCGCCGATCGATGGGTCATTGACTTCGGTGCCGACATGCCGGAGACCGATGCCGCGCTGTTCGAGCTGCCGTTCGGTCATGTAGGCACCTGCGTGAAGCCCACGAGGGGTGACGAACAAGCGCCCGAGCCGCGCCCGGTGGTGGTATCGGCACGGTGAGACCAGGCCCGGACTCCGGCGAGCCGGTGCCGGGCTCGCCCGCTGGATCATCACGTCCGAAACATCCAAGCACCGCTACTTCGTTTGGTTGCCGCGCGGCGTCGCTCCGGAGCACAAGCTCGTGGTCGTTCCTCGCGCGGACGACGCGACGTTCGGCTTGCTCTCGTCGAGGCAGCACGTCGCGTGGGCCATTGCCACCGGAGGCCGGCTTGGGGTGGGCAACGATCCCGTGTACACGACGAGCAAGTGCTTTGCGCCGTTCCCGTTCCCCGCCGGCCTCACGCCGGCCGACACCGCGCACCAGCGCACCGAGCCGCTCGAAGGCGGCGCGCTGATCCCGGCGGATCTCGCAGGCCCCGTGCGCGCGCACGCGACGGCCATCGCGCGCGCCGCCAAGCGCCTGGTCGATCTGCGCGACGCCTGGCTCAACCCGCCCGAGTGGACCGAGCGCGTGCCCGAGGTGGTGCCGCTCGGCATGGCCGTGTCGCCGTACCCCGACCGCATCGTCGCCAAACCCGGCTTCGAGAAGGAGCTGGCCAAGCGCACGCTGACCAACCTCTACAACGCGCGCCCGGCCTGGCTGGCGCAGGCGCACGAGGCGCTCGACGCCGCGGTGGCCGCCGCCTACGGCTGGAGCGACTACACGCCCGCGCTGGCCGACGACGAGATCCTGCGCAGGCTGCTGGCGCTGAATCTCGACCGCGCGAAGTCCGGCGGTGAGTGAACCGGCCGATCTTCCACTCGTCGAGTCGATCGCCGGCTGGCGTGTCGGCGACCGAATCTGGGACGAGTGGAATGGCACCCAGGTCATCCACGCCCTGCGTGACGGCGGTCCCGGCGACCCGCCGCTGGCGCTGGTCGAAGCGCGCGAGTCGCCGGGCGAGCAACGCTGGATGGCC
The DNA here is from genome assembly GCA_022072045.1 of Burkholderiaceae bacterium. Lineage (GTDB taxonomy): Bacteria > Pseudomonadota > Gammaproteobacteria > Burkholderiales > Burkholderiaceae_C > JAEUPI01. The sequence goes on from JAJVIL010000122.1 coordinate 11,854, forward strand.
CTCAGCGACCTCTGCGAGAAGCTGGCGGCCCCGGCGCCCGATCGGCCGAGCGCCGAAGTGCCGACGCCCAGGGTTGGACAGGTGCTGGGGCACCCCGAGTGGGGCGCCGGGCTCGTGCTGGAGCTGACCGTCACCGACTCAGGTCTACCGGCTGCGCGCGTGGAATTCCGCCGCCACTCGGAGTGCGCGTTGTCGCGTTTCGCGAAGGTGAGCTGCGCAGCGCGCGTTGGTATCCGATCGGTTGGGGCGTGGGGTTGGATCCGAATGACTTGTGAGGCTCGGGCCGCAACACCGCCCAACCTCGCGCCGCGATGCCGATAATCCGCCCATGCCGCCGCTCGCCCAGCCGCTGATCGACCACCACGACGAGATCGTGAAGCTCTGCCGTGCCCACGGGGTCGAGCGGCTGGAGGTGTTCGGCTCGGCAGCCGATGGGCGATTCGATCCGGCGCGCAGCGACTTCGATTTCATCGCGCGGTTCGCGATACGACCTGGCGATTCGCTCGCGCGCCGCTACCTGGGATTCATCGGCGCACTCGAGGCACTGCTCGGCCGCTCGGTTGACGTGATGCCTGACGAGCCGATCGAGAATCCATACTTCCGCCGGGCTGTGGATGCCTCGCGCCGCACACTCTATGACGAGCCGCTTGCCCAAACACCTGCATGACGCGCTGACGGCGGCGCGGCGCGCAGCGGAGTTCCTCGGCGAGCTCGATCTCGAGGCCTACCGAACGAACGCGCTCGTGCGCTCTGCGGTCGAGCGTCAACTCGAGATCGTGGGCGAGGCCGGAAAACGGGTGCTCGACGAAGCGCCGGAATTGCGCGCGCGACTGCCTGAGCTCGAACTGGCGATCGGATTGCGTAACCGGCTCATCCATGGCTATGACCGCGTGCTGCATGGTGTCGTGGTCGACACGGTTCGGCTGGATCTGCCGAAGCTGCGCGCGGCGCTGGAAGCGGAGTTGAAGCGGTTTCCGTTGGCGTGAAGGCAAAACGACGACGGGCGACTCCCGTCACCCGTCAAGTCAGCGGCTTCGCCGTGTATTCCTCTGGCTCCGGCCCGGGGCTATGGCCCCTTAACTTCGCTGGCGCGAAGTTAGCCTTTGCCGAAGAACCGACAAGCTCGCTTCGCTCGGGGCCCTACAGGCCCGCAGCCGCGCGCAGCGCGGCCGCCTTGTCGGTTCTTTCCCACGTGAAATCGGGTTCCTCGCGCCCGAAGTGCCCGTACGCCGCGGTCTTCTCGTAGATCGGGCGCAGCAGGTCGAGCATCTGGATGATGCCCTTGGGGCGCAGGTCAAAGTGCTCGTTGATCAGCGCGGCGATCTTCTCGTCGCTGATCTTGCCGGTGCCTTCGGTGTAGACCGTCACGTTCATCGGCTTGGCGACGCCGATCGCGTACGCCACCTGGATCTGGCACTGCCGCGCGATGCCGGCGGCGACGATGTTCTTGGCCACGTAGCGGCAGGCATAGGCGGCCGAGCGGTCGACCTTGCTCGGGTCCTTGCCGCTGAAGGCGCCGCCGCCGTGCGGGCACGCGCCGCCGTAGGTGTCGACGATGATCTTGCGGCCGGTCAGGCCGCAGTCGCCCTGCGGCCCGCCGATCACGAAGCGGCCGGTCGGGTTGACCAGGTAGCGCGTGTTCTTCAGCCACTCCTTGGGCAGCACCGGCTCGATGATGTTCTCGATCACCGCCTCGACGAACTCGGGCTTCATCTTCGAGCCCAGGCTCCACTCGGGCGCGTGCTGCGTCGACAGCACCACGGTGTCGATCGAGTGCGGCTTGCCGTCGACGTAGCGCATCGTCACCTGGCTCTTGGCGTCGGGCCGCAGGTACGGCATGCGGCCGTCGCGCCGCACCTGCGACTGGCGCTCGACCAGGCGGTGCGCGTAGTAGATCGGCGCGGGCATCAGCTCGGGCGTCTCGTCGCAGGCGTAGCCGAACATCAGGCCCTGGTCGCCGGCGCCGCTGTTGAGGTGGTCGTCGCTGGCGTGGTCGACGCCCTGCGCGATGTCGTTGCTCTGCTTGTCGTAGGCCACCAGCACCGCGCAGCCCTTGTAGTCGATGCCGTAGTCGGTGTTGTCGTAGCCGATGCGCTTGATGGTGTCGCGCGCCACCTGGATGTAGTCGACGTGCGCGTTGGTGGTGATCTCGCCGGCCAGCACCACGAGGCCGGTGTTGCACAGCGTCTCGGCGGCCACGCGCGAGCGCGGGTCCTGCGTGAAGATCGCATCGAGGATCGCGTCGGAGATCTGGTCGGCCACCTTGTCGGGGTGCCCTTCGGAGACCGATTCCGAGGTGAAGAGAAAGTCGTTCGCCACTTCAATACACTCCTGCCACTGATGCATGCCGACATTGGCAAAGCGCGTTGCCGGCTCGTGTGGGGGAGGGCGGCGAACGCTTTAGCGGTATTTGTGGAGCCCCGGAAGGCCCGGCGCGCCGGGGTTGCTGCCCGCCGCGCGTCGCCCCGCAAGTAGTTCAATAACTCGGCGACAGCGCGATTATAGAAACGATGGCCCCGACTTCGATGCCCGGTTTCGGTGGTCGCGCCGTGCCGCGGCCCGGCCCGCTGGCCTGATGGCCCGGCTGCTTGCGCCGCTGCTGCTGGCGCTGCTGTGGCTGCTGAGCCGGCTGCCGCTGCCGCTGCTGGCGCCGCTCGGCCGGGGGCTCGGTCGACTCATGTGGGCCCTGGCCGGCAGGCGCCGCGCGGTGGCGCTGCGCAACCTCGAGCTGTGCCTGCCCGAGCTGGCCGAGTCGCGTCGGCGCGAGATCGCGCGCCAGCACTTCGCGCTCATCGGCCGCAGCGTGTTCGAGTACGGCCTGGCCTGGTACGCCAGCCGCGAGCGGCTGAAACGGCTGATCCGGGTGGAAGGCGACGTCGCGCTCGCCGAACGTACCGGCAAGCCGGTGATGTGGCTGGTGCCGCACTTCGTGGCGCTCGACATCGCCGCGGTGGCGGTGCAGTTGTTCCAGTCGCGCCCCGTGGTCTCGGTGTACATGCCGGCCAGCAACCCGGTGTGGGAGGCCGTGATCCGGCGCAAGCGCCTGCGCTTCGGCGGCGGGAGCCGCCTGTTCTCGCGCTTCGAGAGCGCGCGCGCGCTGATGCGCTCGGTGCGCGAGGGCTACTGCTTCTTCAACCTGCCCGACATGGACTTCGGCGAGCGCGACGCTGCGTTCGTGCCGTTCTTCGGCGTGAGCGCGGCCACGCTGCTGGCGCCGTCGCGCCTGGCGCGCGCGCTCGACATGACGGTGCAGCCGGTGGTGGCCGAGGTGCTGCCCGGCGGCCGCGGCTGGCGCGTGCGCTTTCTCGACCCGCTGCCGGGCTTTCCGAGCGACGATGCGGTGGCCGACACGCAGCGCATGAATCAGTTCATCGAGCACGAGGTGCGCCGCATGCCCGAGCAGTACCTGTGGGTGCACAAGCGCTTCAAGACGCGGCCCAAGGGCGAACCGTCGTTGTACTGAAGTGGGGCGGACATAATCGCGCCATGCGTTTGCGCTTCACCAAGATGCAAGGCGCGGGCAACGACTTCGTGATGCTCGACGCCACGCGCGCGCCGATCGAGTTGAGCGCCGAGCAGTTGCGCCGCCTCGGCGACCGGCGCTTCGGCGTCGGCGCCGACCAGATCCTGCTGGTCGAGCCGTCGCCGCGGCCCGGCGTCGACTTCCGCTACCGCATCTTCAACAACACCGGCGACGAGGTCGAGCACTGCGGCAACGGCGCACGCTGCTTCGTGCACTTCGTTCGCGACCGGGGTCTGACCCGCAGCGACAAGCTCCGCGTCGAGACGATGAACCGCGTGCTCGAGCTGAAGCTGCAGCCCGACGGCCGCGTGGCGGTCGACATGCAGGCGCCGGTGTTCGACCACGCCGCGCTGCCGTTCGATGCGAGCGGGCTCGCGCCGCGCACAGTGGGGCAGTTCGAGCTGTGGCCGCTGCCGCTGGGCGAGCGCCGGGCCGTCGAGGTGGCGGTGCTGTCGATGGGCAACCCGCACGCCGTGCAGCGCGTCGAAGACGTTGCGGCGGCGCCGGTGGTGGAGCTGGGCGCGCTGATCGAGTCGCACCCGCGCTTCGCACGCAAGGTCAACGCCGGCTTCATGCAGTTGCTGTCGCGCAAGGAGATCGCGCTGCGCGTCTACGAGCGCCATGCCGGCGAGACGCTGTCGTGCGGCACCGGCGCGTGCGCGGCGGTGGTGGCGGGCATCCGGCTCGGCTGGCTCGAGCCCCGCGTCGACGTACAAACGCGCGGCGGCCTGCTGACGGTCGAGTGGGGCGGCGGCGACGCGAGCGTGATCATGACCGGCCCGGCGCAGACGGTGTACGAAGGAGAGATCGAGCTATGAGCGGGATTCCGGGCATCACCGAGGCCGAGATCGCCGGCTTCTTGCAGCGCACGCCGGAGTTCTTCGAGCGCCATGCCGAGCTGCTCGCCGCGGCGCGGCTCACCAGCCCGCACGGCGCGCGTGCCGTCTCGCTGCAGGAGCGGCAGATGGAGATGCTGCGCGACAAGATCAAAGGCCTGGAGCACAAGATCATCGAGATGATCCGCGCCAGCCAGGACAACGAGATCATCGGCGAGCGCCTGCACCGCTTCACGCGCGCCATCCTGCTCACCGCCAACGCGGCCGATCTGCCCGAAGTGATCGTGCGCGAGATCCGGCACGAGTTCATGGTGCCGCGCGCGGCGCTGCGCATCTGGGGTGCTGCCGACCCGTTCGCCGCGCTGCGCTTCGCGCAGGGCGCGAGCGACGACGTGCGCACCTTCGCGGCCAGCCTGCGCATGCCGTACTGCGGCGTCAACTCGGGTTTCGAGGCGTGCCAGTGGCTCGACGAGCCGGCGTCGGTGGCATCGCTGGCGATGATCTCGCTGCGCCACGGCGACGCGGCCGATGCCTTCGGCCTGCTGGTGCTCGGCTCGCCCGACCCCACGCGCTACGGCGCCGACATGGGCACCGAGTTCCTGGCGCGGCTGGGCGAGATCGCCAGCGCCGGGCTGTCGCGGCTGCT
>JAJVIL010000053.1 GCA_022072045.1 Burkholderiaceae bacterium
CGTGCGCGTAGCCCGACGCCAGCCACGGAAAGCCGGTGAAGAGCCAGGTGCGCGCGAGTTCAGCCAGCAGCCAGGCCGCGCCGAAACACACCGCGTCGCGCCAGGCGCCGGCGCGCCGGCGCGCCACCGCGGCCATCGCCAGCGCCAGGTACGACGCCAGCGCCAGCGCCAGCGCCAGCACTGCCAGCGCAGCCAGCCACGCCGGCAAGTTGCCGTAGCGATGCATGCTGATGAACAGCCACCACACCCCGGCGACCAGCCAGGCGGTGCCGAACGCCAGGCCGAGCGCCGCTGCGCGCCCCGCCGAAGCCGCGAACACCCGCCGAGCGAGCACCGCGATGCACAGCAGTTGCAGCCACCACCACCCGGTGTGCACGTAGGCGACCGTCTGCAGCGCGCCCAGCGCGGCAACCAGCGACGCGTCGGCCCACGCCGGCAGCGTGCGCCGCGGCGGCTGGCTCAAGCGCCGGGCTCGCGGGTCGCCGGCGTCACCTTGAACCAGCGCACGGCGCCACCGCGGGTGAGCATCACCGTGAACGACAGGCCGCCGACTGCCACGGTTTCGCCACGCCGCGGCACGCGGCCGTGCTCGTGCGCCACCAGGCCGCCGATGGTGTCGAACGCATCGTCGGGCAGCTCGACCCCCAGCGCGCGGTTGACCACGGCGATGTCGGCGTCGCCGGCGACGCGCTGCGAGCCGTCGGCCAGCGTGAAGATCCCTTCGTCGGCCTGGATCTCGTCGAACTCGTCCTCGATCTCGCCGACGATCTCTTCGAGCACGTCTTCGATCGTGATCAGCCCGGCGGTGTTGCCGAACTCGTCGATCACGATCGCCAGGTGGTTGCGGTTGGAGCGGAAATCGCGCAGCAGCTCGTTGAGGTTCTTCGATTCGGGAACGAACACCGCCGGCCGCAGCAGCGTGCGCAGGTTCAGCTCGGGGGCCCGCTGCAGCTTCAGCAGATCCTTGGCCAGCAGGATGCCGATGATGTTGTCGCGCTGGCCCTCGTACACCGGGAAGCGCGAGTGGCCGGTTTCGATGACTCCCGCCAGCAGCTCGTCGTACGGCGCGTCGATGTCCAGCAGATCCATGCGCGGCGCGGCCACCATCACGTCGCCGGCGATCATGTCGGCCATGCGGATCACGCCCTCGAGCATGATGCGCGAGTCGGGCGCGATCAGTTCGCGCTGCTCGGCGTCGGCGAGGGTCTCGATCAGCTCGGCGCGGCTGTCGGGGCCCGGCGACAAGAACTCCACCACGCGCTCGAACAGGCTTCGCTTGTCGCTGCCGGCGCGGGATTCGAGCCGCATCGGGCGGCTCTGCTGCGGGTCAGACACTTTGGGTGCCGGGAGTGGTCGCTGGGGGGAGAATACCCCATCGTACGCGGGTCGCCCCGCATTGAATTCACCTCGGGCCGCCGCCAGATGGCGCCCTTCGAGCCGGAGAAATCCATGTCGCAAGGCCTCATTCCTGCAACCATCCTGACCGGGTTTCTGGGATCCGGAAAGACCACGCTGCTCAAGCGCGTGCTCACCGAAACGCACGGCCAGAAGATCGCGGTGATCGAGAACGAGTTCGGCGAAGAGAACATCGACAACGAGATCCTGGTGGCCGACACCGGCGAGCAGATCATCCAGATGAACAACGGCTGCGTCTGCTGCACGATCCGCGAGGATCTGCGCTCGACGCTGGCGACGTTGGCCGAGAAGAAGCGCAAGGGCGAGCTCGACTTCGAGCGCGTGGTGATCGAAACCACCGGCCTGGCCGACCCCGGCCCGGTGGCGCAGACCTTCTTCATGGACGACGAGATCGCCGAGACCTATCTGCTCGACTCGGTGCTGACGCTGGTCGACGCCAAGCATGCCGATGGCCAGCTCGACACGCGACTGGAGGCACGCCGCCAGGTCGGCTTTGCCGACCAGATCTTCATCAGCAAGACCGACCTGGTCGACGCCGCGCATGTCGATGCGCTGGTACACCGCTTGAAACACATGAACCCGCGCGCGCCGCAGTCGAAGGTGCACTTCGGCGAGGTGCCGATCGCCAGCGTGTTCGACCTGCGCGGCTTCAACCTCAACGCCAAGCTCGAGATCGACCCGGAGTTCCTCACCGAGGAGAGCCACTCGCACGACCACGACCACGATCACGACCATGGTCACGATCACGACGAGCACTGCGGCCACCCGCACCACCATCATCACGACGACGACGTGAAGTCGTTCGCCTTCCGCAGCGACAAGCCGTTCGCGGCGGCCAAGCTGGAAGACTTTCTCGGCTCGATCGTGCAGGTCTACGGGCCCAAGATGCTGCGCTACAAGGGCGTGCTGTACGTGAAGGGCAGCGACCGCAAGGTGGTGTTCCAGGGCGTGCACCAACTGATGGGCAGCGACCTCGGCCCCAAGTGGGCGCCCGGAGAGAAGAAGGGCAGCAAGATGGTGTTCATCGGCATCGACCTGCCACGCGACATCCTGCTGCAAGGCCTGCAGGCGTGCCTGGTCTAGCCCGGATTTCACGCCGGGAGCAGGTGGCTACAATCCGCGCGCCCGAAACGACGCTGGAACCGCACAGCCGCGAATCAGAAGCGGGTATAACCGTCCCCCGCCAGGAGTGATGTCGATCGTGAGCAAGAGTCCGGCCAAGAAGGCGCCCCCACGCAAGGTGGCCGGCAAGTCTGCGCCGGGCAAGGCCAAGGCGGCACCCAAGGCGAGGGTTGCGGCCAAGCCCGCCGCCAAGGCAAAGCCGAGCGCCAGGCCGTTGGCCAAGGCGGGCAAGCCCGCAGTGAAGCCAGCCGCCAAGACACCGGCGAAGGGCAAACCGGCCAAACCGATCGCCAAGCCCGCCGCCCGCCCGCCGGCCCAATCGCCCCATCAGGCTCACCCGTCGCGCAAGGTTTCCCACCCTCCGGCGCGCGCCGCGTCGCCTGCTTCTCTGGCCCCCAAGACCGCGCTGCCCAAGCCCGCGGTCGCGCAGGCCGCTCGCCCCGCAACAGCGCCTCTGGCCCCCAGCCCCTTGCCCAAGACCACCGACAAGCCCCAGGTCAGCCCTGTGCCCAGCGCCAGTTCCCGCTTCACCGAACGCTTCGCGCCACCGCGGCCGCCGCAGCGCGTGCTGCCCGAACCCGTCGAGCCGGTGCGCCCGACCTACAAGGCCGACCCGCGCCTGGCCAACGCGTGGAAGACCAAGGCCGGCCGCGATCTGAGCGAGGACGAGTTGCTGGCCATGCCCGATGGCGAGTACATGAACGAAAAACAGCTCGAATTCTTCCGCACCCGATTGCAGGCGCTGAAGGATGATCTGCTGTCCAACGCCGGCGAGACGACCGAGCACCTGCGCGAGGACACATCGATCGTGCCCGACCCCGCTGACCGCGCCACCATCGAGGAAGAGCATGCGCTCGAATTGCGCACGCGCGACCGCGAGCGCAAGCTGCTGAAGAAGATTTCGCAGTCGCTGGCGCGCATCGAGGCGGGCGACTACGGCTATTGCGACGAGACGGGCGAGCCCATCGGTCTGGGCCGGCTGCTCGCACGCCCCACCGCGACGCTGTCGCTCGAAGCGCAGCAGCGCCGCGAGTTGAAGCAGAAGATGTTCGGCGACTGACCGCTTCAAAGGCAGCGACGCCCAGAGCCCGCCATGGCCGAACAACAGCCGCCCAAGGACGAAAGCTTCTTCCGCAAGGTCGTGCGTTTCGTGGCCAATCCGGCCACCGACTGGGCGGATCTCAACTCGCGGCAGGACGACGGCGGCGAGCTCGACCTCGAGAAGTCCGAGCTGAAGGCGATGATCGAGCGCAAGCGGCGCAACGATTTCGTGCGCAAGCGCGAGTTCGACATGCTGCGCAAGATGCGCCGCGAAGGCCTCTCGCCCGAGCAACTGGCCGCGCTCGGTCACTCGTCGCGCATCGACGACTCCGAGGTGCGCATCACCGACAGCCCGCCGGTGCGCGTGGACACCGGCGTCAAGGCCAAGATCGACGAGATCGAGCAGCAGATGGTCGGCGACGGCGGCTACGCCGGCAGCCAGAAGCGCACGCCCGAGTTCTACAACGCCCCAACCCAACCGGCCTCGCTGCCGGCCACGCTGCGCACCGCGGCTGCGCCGCTCGACGGGGCGGTGGAGGTGGCCGCCCGCGCAGCACCGGATGACGCGCTGCCGGCGCTGCCGGCGCTGCCGGTGCTGACCGACGCGCAACTGCCGCCGGTGGCCTCTGCGTCACCGGTGGTGATGGGCGGGGGCATGTCGCCGCTGGCACCGGCCAACTCCGCGGCCATGGCGCCCTTGCGCACCGCCGGGCCCGAGGTCGAGGTCAGCGAGGTCGTGCACGACCCCGAACTCGACGAGGCGGTGATCGCATTCGCCAACGCCGACTTCACGCAGTGCGAGCAGTCGCTGTCGAGCCTGGTGGGCCAGGGCGGCGCGCGCGCGCAGCACGCCGAGTCCTGGCTGGTGCTGTTCGACCTGCACCGCGCCACCGGCCAGCACGCCAAGTTCGAGTCGCTGGCGGTCGACTACGTGCACCAGTTCGGTCTCTCGGCACCGCAGTGGTTTTCTCTGCCCAAGCTGGTGGCCGAGGCCGCTGCCGAAGAAAAGCCCTCCAGCGCACGCACAGCCGGAGAAGTCGGCTGGGTCTGCCCGGAGACGCTCGATGTCGACGCGATCGCCCGCCTGCGCTCGGTGACCCTGCAGCTCCCGCTGCCCTGGGTGTTCGACTGGTCGCAACTCAAGCGCGTCGAGGCCGACGCCGCGGCCCAGCTTTCGGAACTGCTGCGCCACTGGGCGACGCAGGCCATCGAGATGCGCTGGCTGTCGGGCGAGCACTTGCTGGCCGTGCTGCAGGACGCATCGCCCACCGGCGTGCGCGACGCCGATCCGGCCTTCTGGCTGCTGCGGCTCGACGCGCTGCGCGTGGCCAACCGGCCCGACCAGTTCGACGAGACCGCGATCGACTATTGCGTCACCTACGAGGTCTCGCCGCCGTCGTGGGAGCGCGCCAAGTGCAGCGTGCGGCTGAGCGGCTCGACGCTGTCGACTCGCTCGCCACCGATGTCGATCGTCAGCGAGGTGTCGAGCTCGTTCGTCGAATCGAGCATGTCCGACGAACTGAATGCCGGCGTGCAGGTGGCCGCGGTCGATCTGTCGGGGCAGTTGGTCGGCGATATCGGCGCGACGCTGGCCAAGCTCGATCGCGAGCTGACGGCCGCGCCGATCGTCTCGGTATCGTGCGCGCGGCTGATCCGCGTGGACTTCGTCGCCGCCGGCGACCTGCTGAACTGGGTGCTCGCCAAGCGCAGCGAAAACCGCGCCGTCAACTTCCTCGACGCCAATCGGCTGGTGGCGCTGTTCTTCGGTGCGATGGGCATCAACGAGCACGCCAAGGTGCAGGTGCGCAAGGTTTGACCCGCGGGCTGCTCCGCCGGCCCCCGATGCGCCAGGCTTCCATGAGCGAACCGACCGTCTGGCACGGCACCACGATCATCAGCGTGCGCCGCGGCGCGGGCCCGGGGCCCCGAGTGGCGCTCGGTGGCGACGGCCAGGTGACGCTCGGGCAGATCGTCGTCAAGGCCGGCGCGCGCAAGGTGCGCAAGCTGTACCACGACCGGGTGCTTGCCGGCTTTGCCGGCGCGACGGCCGACGCCTTCACGCTGTTCGAGCGCTTCGAGGCCAAGCTCGACAAGCACCAGGGCCACCTGCAGCGCGCGGCGATCGAGTTGACGCGCGATTGGCGCACCGACCGCGTGCTGCGCCGGCTGGAGGCGATGCTCGCGGTGGCCGATCTCGAGACCTCGCTCATCATCAGCGGCAACGGCGACGTGCTCGAACCCGAGCACGGCATCGTGGCCATCGGTTCGGGCGGCGCCTACGCGCAGGCGGCCGCGCGCGCGCTGCTCGCACACACCGAGATGCCGGCCCCCGACATCGTCAAGCGCGCGCTCGAGATCGCCGGCGAGCTGTGCATCTACACCAACCAGCACCACACGATCGAAACCCTGGAGTGAACTGCACGCCGCGCAGTTCGAACCGCCTATGTCCGCCGGCATGACCCCACAGGAGATCGTCTCCGAACTCGACCGCCACATCGTCGGCCAGCAGGCCGCCAAGCGCGCGGTGGCGATCGCGCTGCGCAACCGCTGGCGGCGGCAACAGGTGGAAGAAAAGCTGCGCGGCGAGATCACACCGAAGAACATCCTGATGATCGGTCCCACCGGGGTCGGCAAGACCGAGATCGCGCGCCGCCTCGCGCGGCTGGCCGACGCGCCGTTCATCAAGGTCGAGGCCACCAAGTTCACCGAAGTCGGCTACGTCGGCAAGGATGTCGACACCATCGTGCGTGACCTCGCCGACATGGCGGTCAAGCGCGAGCGCGAGGCCGCGATGCAGCGCCAGCGCGCACGCGCCGAGGATGCCGCCGAGGAGCGCGTGCTCGACGCGCTGGTGCCGCCGCCGCGCGCCGGTTTCGGGCTCGACGGCGCGGCCGCCGGCGGCGACAACACCGCGCGCCAGGTGATGCGCAAGCGCCTGCGCGAGGGCTCGCTCGACGACAAGGAGATCGAGATCGAGGTCGCCGAGCCGCGCAGCAGCTTCGAGATCATGACGCCGCCCGGAATGGAAGAGATGGCCGAACAGATGAAGAGCCTGTTCAGCCAGCTCGGCGGCGGCCGCAAGAAGGCGCGCAAGCTCAGGATCGGCGAGGCGATGAAGCTGCTTGCCGACGAGGAGGCCGCCAAGCTGGTGAACGACGACGAGATCAAGGCCCAGGCGTTGGCCCACACCGAGAACAACGGCATCGTGTTCATCGACGAGATCGACAAGATCGCAGCCCGCTCCGAGGTGAGCGGTACCGACGTGTCGCGCCAGGGCGTGCAGCGCGACCTGCTGCCGCTGGTCGAAGGCACCACGGTCAGCACCAAGTACGGCATGGTCAAGACCGACCACATCCTGTTCATCGCCTCGGGGGCGTTTCACCTCTCCAAGCCGAGCGACCTGATCCCCGAGCTGCAGGGACGGTTCCCGATCCGCGTCGAGCTGGCGCCGCTGTCGGTGGACGACTTCGAGGCCATCCTGACCAGTACCCACGCCAGCCTGCTCAAGCAGTACCAGGCCCTGCTCGGCACCGAAGGGCTGACGCTGCAGTTCGACGCCGCGGCGATTCGCCGGCTGGCTCAGATCGCTTTCGACGTCAACGAGCGCACCGAGAACATCGGCGCGCGGCGCCTGGCCACGGTGATGGAGCGCCTGCTCGACGAAGTGAGCTTCGATGCGCCCAACCGCAGCGGCCAGACCGTCCACATCGACGAGGCCGTGGTCGACGCGCGGTTGGGCGAACTGGCCCGAAACGAGGACTTGTCGCGCTACATCCTGTGAGCGTGGCCGCCCCGCAGCGCCCACCGCGGCGCGCGATCCGCGTGGCGATCGCCCGGTGAGCGCACGCGGCCGCTGCGATTGCCCGCAGATTCGAAACGCGCAACGAAAAACCCTCCGGGTGCCGGCCGGCTACGGCTGCGCGGCGCCGATGGCCAGCAGGCCATCGAAGATCAGCGTGTCGACCGTCTCTAGCGGCAGGTCGGTGATCGGCGCCAGCTTGACCGCCGCACCGCCTCCCATGAACAGCAACGGGTCGGCCCCGCAGCGGGCCTGCAGGCGTCGGTACTGACGGCGCACGGCACCGGCAATGGCGTAGGCACCGCCGCTCATCAGCGCGTCGCTGGTGTTGGTGGGAAACTCCACCACCTCGCCGGTGGGCACTTTCAGCCCCGCGGTGCCCATCTCCAGCGCCTTGAGCATCAAGCCGAAGCCGGGCAGGATCAGGCCGCCGAGGAAGTGTCCCTCGGTGTCGATCGCGTCGACAGTGACTGCGGTACCGACCATCACCACCAGCACCGGCCGCGCCGGCCCGCGCGCGAGCACACGCCAGCGCGCACCGATCATCGCCACCCAGCGATCGGCCCCCAGGCGCGACGGATGGTCGTAGCCATTGCTGACCCCGGCCCGGTGCGCACCCGGCACCACCCAGCGCGGCGCCAGGTCCCACAACTCGAGCTGCTGCTCGACCCGCACCCGCACCGCTTCGCCTGCGACGATGCAGCCGAGCATCTGTGTCGGCGGCGGCAGGCGCTTCCAATCGCCATCGGCCAGGTCATCGATGGTTTCCAGGAACGCCGCGCCCTGCGCCACCGGCTCGGCAGCCGGCTGCGCCTTGGCGTACAGCGCCCACTTGAGCCGGGTGTTGCCGATGTCAAGCGCGAGGAAGGTCATCGCGCGAGCGTACCAGCGATGACGGCGGCACGCGCCGCTTTCAGCGCCGGCTGGGTGCGGGCAGGCCCAGCAGGTGCCGCACGTGGCGCATGGTCTGCGCAGCGACGATCATGCGGTGCGGGCGGCGCAGGCGCTGCTCCACCTCGTCGAGCAGCGCCTCGACCTCGTCGCGAGTGCTCGCGCGCTTGAGCTTGAGCAGCGTCAGCGACCCCGACACCGGCGCCTGCGCGCGCAGCGCGCGCGCCAGCAGTTCCCGCGCTTCGTGCAGCGCACGATCGACGCCGTCGGGTTCGGGCTGTGCGTCCGACCACGTCGACCAGCCGGACTCGGGCAGCAACGAGCGCGACGCGGGCAACAGCGACGAATCGGCGGCATCGTCGGGCCCGAGCGGCAGCTCGACATGGGCCACCGTCGGTACCTCGACCAGCCCCAGGCTCACCAGTTCGTCGAACAGCGCAGGCTGCACCCCAGCGGCCTGCGCCGTGGCCAGCACGCGCGAAATCGGCCGCTGCCCGTCGACCAGCAGCAGCACGGTGCGGTGCCGCTGGCTCAAGCCGCGCGATCGGTTCGCCAGCTCGGCCGCGCCGTCGGCCGTCTTGACCGGGACCGCCTCCTCGAACCGCTGCTGCATCGGCTCTGACCCTCCTCGCGCCGCACCCGGCGGCGGGACGTGCACGCCGGCCTGGAAAAGCCGCGCCTCGAAGGAGCATTGTCCGGCGCGAGCTGCGGTCGGAGGTGTGAACTAGACGACGCATACTTCGCTCATGAGCCGAGCCCCCAGAACCAGTGGTCAGCCAGGCCACCGGACGACCTCCTCCCAGACCTTCAACGACGCGGCGGCAGCGCTGCGCTACGCCACCGCGCTGTACGACGCGGCGACGCAGCGTTTGCGCAAGGCGCTGCAGGGCTTCATTGCCGGGCGCCAGTTCCGCTCGCGCGTGCGCGAGTGCTATCCATACGTTCGCGTGCACACCGAGACGGTGGCGCGAGCCGACTCGCGCCTGAGCTTCGGCTTCGTCGAAGGGCCGGGCGTCTACGAGACCACGTTGACGCGGCCCGATCTGTTCGGCGACTACTACCGCGAACAGTTCGAGCTGCTGCTGCGCAACCACCGTATGGCCCTCGAGGTGGGACCATCCAACCAGCCGATTCCGGTGCACTTCTCGCTCGCCGAAACCGACTATCTCGAGGGCTCGCTCAGCGCCGAACGGCGTCTGCTGCTGCGCGACCTGTTCGATCTGCCCGACCTCGCCGCGATGGACGACGGCATCGCCAACGGCACCCATGAACCAGGCAGCGGGCAGCCGCGGCCGCTGTCGCTGTTCACCGCACCGCGGGTGGATTACTCGCTGCACCGGCTGCGCCACTACACGGCCACGACGCCCGAGCACTTCCAGAACTTCGTGCTGTTCACGAACTATCAGTTCTACATCGACGAGTTCATTCGCCTCGGCCGCGAGCAGATGGCTGACCGCAAGAGCGATTACATCGCGTTCGTCGAGCCCGGCGACGTGGTCACGCGGCGCGTCGACATGGCCAAATCGATGGCCCATGATGCGGGCGCCCCGGCGCGGCTGCCCCAGATGCCGGCCTACCACCTGATGCGCCCGGATCGATCCGGCATCACGATGATCAACATCGGCATCGGACCGGCCAATGCCAAGAACATCAGCGAGCACGTGGCGGTGCTGCGGCCGCACGCCTGGTTGATGCTCGGCCACTGTGCGGGGCTGCGCAACACGCAGCAACTCGGCGACTACGTGCTGGCGCACGGCTACATGCGCGAGGACCACGTGCTCGATGAAGAGCTGCCGCTGTGGGTGCCGATTCCGGCCCTGGCCGAGATCCAGCAGGCGCTCGAGCAGGCGGTGGCCGACGTGACGCAGCTCAAGGGCTACGAGCTGAAGCGCGTGCTTCGCACCGGCACCGTGGCGTCTACCGACAACCGCAACTGGGAGCTGCTGCCGCTGCCGGGGCCCGAGCGTCGTTTCAGCCAGAGCCGCGCGATCGCGCTCGACATGGAGAGCGCAGCCATCGCGGCCAACGGATTCCGTTTTCGGGTGCCGTACGGCACGCTGCTGTGCGTCAGCGACAAGCCGCTGCACGGAGAGATCAAGCTGCCGGGCATGGCCAACCAGTTCTATCGCGAGCGGGTCGACCAGCACTTGCGCATCGGGATGAGGGCGGTCGAGTTGCTGCGGCGGCTACGGCTGGACCAATTGCATAGCCGCAAGTTGCGAAGCTTTGCCGAAGTGGCGTTCCAGTAGGACGCCGGGTGGCCGGATCGTCGCCTGCGCGCTCCCGGCGTGTTCCCGCTTGCGCGCCCGGCGCGCCAGGCATACGCTGGGGTTCCCCCGATCAACCGTGATGTCGCCCGGGTCAGCCTGGGTTCGAGGAGTATGCCCATGCCGAGCCCAGCTTCGCCCAGCATCGCCGCCATCCGCACCATCGCCCTGGTCGGACCGGCGGCGGCTGGGAAGACCAGTCTTGCGGAAAGCCTGCTGCACCGCTCGGGCATGATCGGCGCCGTCGGCAGCCTCGAACGCGGCAGCACCGTGAGCGACCATGACCCGCTCGAACGCCGCGCCCAGCATTCGCTCAGCACCTCGATCCTTCATCTGGACCACGCCGGCACCCGCGTGCACCTGATCGACACGCCGGGCACGCCCGATTTCGCCGGGCAATCGCTGCCCGCGCTGGAGGCGGTGGAAACCGCCGTGATCGTGATCAATGCGGCCAACGGCGTCGAGCCGATGGCCCAGCGCATGATGGACTATGCGGCGTCACGGCACCTCGATCGGGTGATCGTCGTCAACAAGATCGACGCGCCTGAACTCGATCTGCCCGGCTTGCTGGAACAGATCCAGACGACGTTCGGCAAGGAGTGCCTGCCGCTGAACCTGCCCGATGCTGGTGGCACACGGGTGGTCGATTGCTTCTACAACCGCGAGGGCCACAGCGACTTCGGCGACGTCGGCGCCGCGCATCGCGCGCTGGTGGAGCAGGTGGTCGAAGTCGACGCGGCGTTCGTCGAGCGCTACCTGAACGATGGCGACGTCGATGCTTCGGAACTGCATGCGCCGCTGGAGCAGGCCCTGCGCGAGGGCCATCTGATTCCGGTGTGCTTCGCGTCGTCGCGCACCGGCGCCGGCATCACCGAACTGCTCGACGTGATCGTCAAGTTGCTGCCCAACCCGACCGAGTCGAATCCGCCGGACTTTCTCGCCGGCGAGGGCGACGCTGCCGTACCGATGCACGCAAGACCGGACGAGAAGGCGCATGTGCTGGCGCACGTGTTCAAGGTCACTGTCGACCCGTTCGTCGGCAAGATGGGCGTGTTTCGCATCTGGCAAGGCACCGTGACGAAGGACAGCTCGTTGTACGTCGGCGATGCCCGCAAACCATTCAAGGTCGGGCACCTGTTCATGCTGCAGGGCAAGGAGCATGTCGAGGTGCCGCGCGGGCTGCCGGGCGACATCTGCGCGGTGGCCAAGGTCGACGAACTGCACTTCGACGCCGTGCTGCACGACGCGGCCGAGGACGACCACATCCATTTGAAACCGTTGGCGTTCCCGGTGCCGGTGCACGGTCTGGCGATCGAACCCAAGCGCCACGGCGACGAGCAGCGCATGTGGGAGATCCTCAACAAGCTGGTGGCCGAGGACCCGTGCCTCAAGGTCGAGCATGTCGCCAATACCAACGAAACGGTCATCTACGGGCTCGGCGAGCTGCATCTGCGCATGCTGCTCGAGCGCTTGCGCGAGGTCTACAAGTTCGAGGTGCAGACGCGGCCGCCGCGCATCGCCTACCGCGAAACCATCACCGCCAGCGCCGAGGGGCATCACCGGCACAAGAAGCAGACCGGAGGCGCGGGCCAGTTCGGCGAGGTCTTCTTGCGGGTCGAGCCGCTGCCGCGCGGCGGCGGCTTCGAGTTCGTCGATGCCGTCAAGGGCGGCACCATTCCCGGCCAATTCCTGCCGGCCGTGGAAAAGGGCGTCCGCGAGGTGCTGGCCGGCGGCGCCATCGCCGGATATCCGGTCGTCGACGTCAAGGTCACGGTCTACGACGGCAAACACCACTCGGTCGATAGCAAGGAAATCGCTTTCGTCACCGCCGGCCGCAAGGCGTTTCTGGCGGCTGTGCGTGAGGCGCGACCGATCGTGCTCGAGCCGATCGTCGATGTGGAGATCACCGCACCGGGTGAGGCCATGGGCGACATCACGGGCGACTTGTCGTCCAAGCGCGGGCAGGTCAGCGGCAGTGCCAACGGCTCGATGGGCGCAATGATCATCCAGGCAACCGCGCCACTGTCGGAATTGTCGGGGTACCAATCGCGCCTCAACGCAATGACAGCCGGCCAAGGCCGCTACACGATCGCGCTGTCGCACTACGAACCGGTGCCGCCGCCCGTGCAGCAGCAACTGATGGGCCAGTTCAAGGTCAAGGAAGAGGAGTGAGCCCGGCCGACCGCACGAGCCGTTCCGGCTAGCTGGTTGCCAGCGGCCTCCTGCGGGTCGGGGGCGGGAACAGCGAGTCCAGCTCGGCCAGCACGGCGGCGGGCAGCCGCGCGTCGCGGCTACGCCAGTTCTCGAGCAAGTGGGGTTCGCTGCCGGCCTTCGGGATCACGATCACTCCGGGTTGGTGCAGCAGCCACGCCAGGGCGAGTTGCGCCGCCGACAGACCCAGCGTTGCAGCCAGTTCGGCCAGTGGCCTGTGGCGCACGATGCGACCGCCGTCGATGGGGCAGTACGCCATCAGCGGCACATTTCGCCGGCGCAGCCCCGGCAGCAACTCGAACTCGACGCCGCGTTCGCTGACGCTGTAGTAGACCTGATCGGTGGCGCACGCCTGGCCCCCTGGTATTGCAAGCAGTTCGCCGAGATCGTCGACATCGAAGTTGCTGACGCCCCAGTGACGGATCCATCCTCGCTGCTGAAGCTGCTCGAAGCCGCGTACGGATTCCGCCAGGGCGACATCGCCGCGCCAGTGCAGCAGGTACAGATCGATGGTGTCGAGTTGGAGCCGGCGCCGGCTGGCGTCGCACGCCCGGCGCAACCCGGCCGGGGTGCCGTGATGCGGGTACGCCTTGGTGACCACGCGCAGTTCGTCGCGTCGTACGCCGGGTTCGCGCAGCGCATGAGCCAGTGCGCGGCCCAGCACCTGCTCTGCGCCGCCCTCGCCGTACATCTCGGCAGTGTCGAAGAGCCGATAGCCGATCTCCAGCGCGCGACGCAGTAGCGCCACCTCGTGATCGTTTGTTCGCTCGCTTTCGCCGAGGTGCCAGGTACCCAGCCCGAGCGTCGGCCAGCGCTCCGCGGCAGTGCCCACCTCCACAGTCGCGAACAGGGACGGCATCCAGCGAATCGTAGCGATCTCTCGACCGATCGTCTCAAGTCGGTCGGACCGCAGCCGATAAGGCGTTCAGGAACAAGAGCTGCTTGCAAGATGGGCATCGCCTCCGTCCCGACTCGCTCTCCGCAAGATGTCGGCGGCTGGGTCGAGCTGTGGCGGCAGGCCGAGATCCCGGTGCTGCAAGAAACCGTCGAGCAGATCGAGGAGCTGCGCACCCGCGAAGAAGAGGTCGATGCGCACCTGCTTGCTCCGGTGATCAGCGCCGACCCGCTGATGTGCCTGAAGTTGCTGGCCCACGTGTCGAATCATCGCTCGTCGCGCCGCATCACCGACACCGAGACGGCCACCGCGGCGCTGGTGATGACGGGGATCGGACCGTTCTTTCGCGCCTTCGGCAGACAGCCGTCGGTACAGGATAGGCTCGCCGGCCAGCCGCGGGCACTCGAGGGCATGCTGGGACTGCTGGCCCGCGCGCAGAGGGGAGCTCGCTTTGCGCTCGGCTTTGCCGTGCACCGCATGGACCCGGATGCAGAAGTGATTCACCAGGCCGCGTTGCTGCACGACTTCGCTGAAATGCTGCTGTGGTGTCACGCGCCGGTGCTGGCTTTGGAAATCGAGCGGCGTCAGCGAGCCGACTCTGCGCTGAGGTCTGCTGTCGTCCAACGGCAGGTTCTCGGCGTCGAACTGGCCGACGTAAGACAGACCCTGATGCGCACTTGGCGCCTGCCTGAGCTGCTGGTGCGCATCAGTGACGACAAACACGATCGCGAAGCCCAAGTGCGCAATGTCGTGCTGGCGATCCGGCTGGCCAGGCATACGCAGCGCGGTTGGGACAACCCCGCCGTTCCAGACGACGTGCGCGACATCTCGCTGCTGCTGAACCTGCGGCCGGATGCCACGACGAAGCTGCTTCACGATATCGACAGCTAGGCGGTCGGCGGCGTTGTGTTCACGTACGCGTGCGTTTCAGCACGTCGTCGAATATCGGCTCGTGGTACGCCAGTTGCAGGTGGGCGATCCCAGGCACGTGCAGGTTGGTTGCGCCGCCGAGGACCGCGTTCCCCGCAGGGAAGACGATGTTGTCGCAATGCCCGAAGTAGCACGTGAACAGCGAGTGCGTCGAGGCCGTCTCGCCGCGATGCAGTTCGCGCAGCCAGACATTGCCTTCGCGCATCTGGCGACCGTTCGGCGTCAGCGCAAAGCGGGCGAGCCAAGTCCCCGCATGCGGCGTGCCAATAGTGACGACCGAGTGCACGCGGCTTTGATCTCGCGATTGGCGCAGCCATGCACGCGCGGCCAAGCCGCCCATGCTGTGCGCGACGATGATGGGCGGCAAGCTGGTGGCCTTTTCGAGTCGGCTGACGGCGGCATCGATCGACGCCACGTATTGATCGATCGAGCCGAAGGCCGGCTCCAGATCGATCGCGACAAAGGGGGCTCCAGCCAGGCGCAGTCGTCGCATCCAAGGGTTCCACAACCCACGGTTGCAGACGAAACCGTGCAGTAGAAGCACGCCTCGGCGGCGACTGCCCGCAGGCAAGTAGTCTTCGAACAGGCGCGAGCGAAAGGGCTGGCGCCATCCGAATACCCGAACACCGGTGACGACCTCGCCCGCCCACGCCCTGCACAGGGCAACCAGCGATGGCTTGGGGACCCCGGCGCCCGGTTCGATTCTGCGAAGCCAGACGAACTCGCAAGCCAGCGCCAGAGCATGCAGGTTGAGCACGAGGAGCGCTGCCGCGAGCGACAGCCAAAGCGGCAGGCCATGCTCCTGCGTTATCCACATCGCTGCGATCGCGAGCGCCAGGACTCCAATTGACCAGCTTTGCTGCAATCGCGCCATCATGGGAATGGGCCTCGGCTTGGACCGCGCGCAGGTCGCGTTACGCTGCCGCGGTGGCGCACAGTATGGCGTTCATGGCCGAGCGGTTGAATCGGGTGCGGATCCTGCGCGGCGAGCGCGATGCCGACCCGAGCTTGCGCGCGCGCGTCGAGGCAATCAAACGGTACCAGCATCGGCGCTTTACGCGCGACTACGCGGCGCTCCTGAGCGAGCCACGGTATTCCCAGGCGGCAAACTTCTTTCTCGGAGAGCTGTATGGGCCGGTCGACTTCACCGATCGCGATGCCCAGTTCGAGCGGGTCTTGCCTTGGATGGCGAGACTGTTGCCCGAAAGTTTGATGCGCACCGTTGTCGACTTGATCGAGTTGCACGCCCTCACCGAGGAGCTGGATCAGCAGATGGCCATCGAACTGCCGACTAGCGACGTAGACGACCAGCTCTATCGAGCGGCTTGGCGCGCCGTCGGTCGACGCCTTGATAGAGAACGCCAACTGGCGCTGCTCTTGGCCATAGGCCGGGCGCTCGATAGGCACGCCCGCAACAAGGCCGTCACTGCGACATTGCGAATCATGCGGCGCCCGGCGCAGGCCGCCGGTCTGGGTCGCTTGCAAGCGCTTCTCGAAGCTGGATTGGCAGCACTGGCGAGAATGGATGGCGCGTGGGCCTTCCTCCGCACGATCGAAGCAAACGAGCAGAAGGCGATAGATATTCTTTTCGAATAGAAAGCAAAACCCGGCCAGATGACTCTGGCCGGGTTTATATAATAGCCTGACAATGTCCTACTTTCACACGGGAACCCGCACTATCATCGGCGCAGAGGCGTTTCACTGTCCTGTTCGGGATGGGAAGGAGTGGGGCCACCTCGCTATGGTCATCAGGCTTGACTTGTCGCTGTCCAGCAGTGCCAGAGCAGCCAAACCGTAGAGTTCGAATCAGTTGATTGCGTCACCGCCAGCATAACTATTGACGACTTCGTCAAAATTATAGGGTCAAGCCTCACGAGCAATTAGTACCGGTTAGCTCAACTGGTTGCCCAGCTTCCACATCCGGCCTATCAACGTCCTGGTCTCGGACGACTCTTCAGGGGGCTCAGGGCCCCGGCAAGACTAATCTCGAGACGAGTTTCCCGCTTAGATGCTTTCAGCGGTTATCTCTTCCGCACTTAGCTACTCGGCACTGCCACTGGCGTGACAACCGATACACCAGAGGTGCGTCCACTCCGGTCCTCTCGTACTAGGAGCAGGCTCTCTCAATCTTGCAACGCCCACGGAAGATAGGGACCAAACTGTCTCACGACGTTTTAAACCCAGCTCACGTACCTCTTTAAATGGCGAACAGCCATACCCTTGGGACCGGCTACAGCCCCAGGATGAGATGAGCCGACATCG
>JAJVIL010000023.1 GCA_022072045.1 Burkholderiaceae bacterium
CTGCGCGGCTGCGTGCCCAAGAAGCTGCTGATGTACGCCGCGCAGTACGGCGACGCGTTCGCCGAAGCGGCGGGCTACGGCTGGCAGTTGCCCGCCGGCGAAGCGGCGTTCGACATGGCGCGCTGGCAGGCCGCCAAGAGCGCCGAGATCAGCCGGCTCGAAGGCGTCTACCGCACGATGCTGGCGCAAGGTGGCGTCGAACTGATCGAGGGACATGGCCGCTTCGCCGATGCGCACACGGTCGCGGTCGGCGAGCGCCGATTGAGCGCGCGGCACGTGCTGATCGCCACCGGCGCGTCGCCGGTGCGCGGCGCGATCGCCGGCATCGAACGCTGCCCGACCTCCGACGACCTGCTCGACCTCGCCGCACTGCCCGTTCGCGCCGCGGTGATCGGCAGCGGCTACATCGCGGTGGAGTTCGCGTCGATGCTGGCGCGCCTGGGCGTGCAGGTGAGCCTGCTGTATCGCGCCGATCTGCCGCTGCGCGGTTTCGACGAAGACCTGCGCCGGCGCCTGGCCGAAGCGCTCGCCGCCGCCGGCATCGCGCTGATGCCGGGCCGCGCGCCGCTGCGCGTGGACGGCGCGCCGGGAGCGTGGCAACTGGCGCTGCCCGGCGGCGACACGCTGCGCGTACCGTGGCTGCTCAACGCCACCGGCAGGCGCCCGAACACCGCAGGCCTCGGGCTCGAGGCGATCGGCGTGGCGACCGACGCGCACGCGGCGGTGCGCGTCGATGCGCAGTGCCGCAGCAGCGTGCCGCACGTGCAGGCGATCGGCGACGTGACCAACCGCAAGAACCTGACCCCGGTGGCCATCGCCGAGGGCCGCGCGGTGGCCGACCGTCTGTTCGGTGGCGCGAGCGACGCGCAGGTCGATCTGCGGCGCGTGGCCAGCGCGGTGTTCACGCTGCCGCCGATCGGCACCATCGGCCCGAGCGAGTCCGATCTCGCGGGCGAACGCATCCGCGTCTACGAGGCCGATTTCAAGCCGATGCGCCACGCCTTCACCGGCCGCCGCGAGCGCAGCTACATGAAGCTGCTGGTCGACGAGGCGAGCGACCGCGTGCTCGCGGCGCACATGATCGGCGCCGACGCGCCCGAGATCGTGCAGAGCCTCGCCGTCGCGCTCACGGCCGGCGTGACCAAGGCGCAGTTCGACGCCACGGTCGCTGTGCACCCGACCGCGGCCGAGGAGTTCGTGCTGATGCGCTCGCTGGCCCGTCGGGTGGGTTGATCGGCAAGGGTCGCCGCTGCGGCCTCTTGCCGCAGCACTACTGCTTGTAGGCTTCGACGGCGATCATCAGCTTCACTTCGTCGCTGATCGCGGGCACTCCGAACTTCATACCGAAATCGGTGCGCTTGATCGAGCCGACGAGATCGGCGCCGCACATTTCCTTCTTGCTGAACGGGTTGGGCCCGCAATTGAAGCTGGCCGCCGTGAGCTTGAGCGGCTTGCTGACGCCCAGCAGCGTCAGTGTGCCGTCGACGCTCTCGACCTTGTCGCCGGCGAAGTTGAACTTCGTCGACTTGAAGACCATGTCGGGAAACTCGGCGACGTTGAAGAAGTCGGCGGCGCGCAGGTGCTCGTCGCGCGAGCGCTGGCCGTCGGTGCGCTTGCTGTCGCCGGTGGAGATCGTCGTCGTCGGGATCTTCACTTCGATCGAACCGGACTTGGCCGCGCGATCGAGCACGACCTTGCCGGTGCTGCGCTCGAACTTGCCGTAGACGGTCGACATGCCGAAGTGCGAGATCGAGAACACCGGGATCGTGTGCGTCGGGTCGAGCAAGTAGGTCTCGGGCGCGCCGAGCGCCGACAGCGGGGCCATCAGCAGCAGTGCCTTGAGCGTTCGGGTCATGGGGTTCCTCCTGGGAAATCGAGAGTGACCGGCAGTGGCGGATCAGCCCGCCGGGGAAGGTTGGCGCGCCGCCAGCCAGGCGACGCCGACCGCGAGCACCACCGGAACGAGCGCAGCGCAGCCGGCGCCGAAGCCGCTGCGCCACACCGCGCCCGACGGCGCGCGAACCAGCCGCGCCGCCCATGGCACCAGCGGCAGCGGCAACAAGCAGTACCACGGCAGCTCGCCGGTCACGCTGGCGAGCAGCGCGACCAGCGCAGCGCCCACGGCAGCGGGCAGCGAGAGCGTCCAGCCAAGCGGCGATTCCTGGCCTCGGATCATCTGCACCAGCGCGACCGCCGCACTGGCCGTGCCCAGCGCCAGGCCGAGTTGCGCCAGCAGCGCCGACGCACCGAACAACCCGAGCACGCCGGCGCCCCAGCCCAGGCACGCGGCAACCACCGCTGCGCGCAACGGCGACGACGCTGCGGCCTGCAACGAGCCGCCGACCACCGCAAACACGAACACCATGGCACCGGCGGCGAGCCCGACGGCGATCGCCGCCTCCTTCTGCGCCAGCACGCGTTGCAGCGTCCATGCAGCGGCCAGCGCCGCGGCGGCGGCCAGCGCCATGGTCAGGCTGCGGCGCTGCGCGACCCCGGCCGCCTCGACGGCGACGGCGATCGCGGTGGCGATGAACGTGGCCAGCATGAGCTTGCGCACCGCGGTCAGCGGCTCGATCGCGAAGCCGACCGTCAGCGCCAGCTCGACGACCAGCCCCGAAGCCACGGCGACGGCCAGCCAGCGCGTGCGCGCGAGCGCGAACGCCAGCACGAGGGCCACCACGAAAGGCACCGCGGCGGCCTGCACGGCCGGATGATTCAACAGGCTCTGCATGGGCCGCGCGATCGTACCGAGCAAGGCGCTGCCGCCGTTCGAACGCCCGCGTCACAGCGTTCGAGCCGCTTGAATGGTCGGCACCGGCCCGCTGCGTAGCAGCGGGAAGAACGGCAGATTCGGTCGCACGATCGGCAGCGGCGCAGGCCAATGCGCGGGCCACGCGCGCGGGCGGCTGCGTCACGCTGCGGCGGGCGACGGATCCTCGGTCAGTTCCACCGCCAGCCGCTCGGCCAGACGCGTGGCCAGCGCCATCACCGTCAGCGACGGATTGACCGATACCGTGCACGGGATCAGCGACGCGTCGGCCACGTACAGATCGCGCACCCCGTGCACCTGGGCGTGGCGGTCGACCACCGAGCGCGCCGGATCGTCGCCCATGCGGCAGCCGCCTTGCGTGTGCGTGGAAATCAGGCCCGTCCAGTAGACCTTGCGCGCGCCGGCGGCGAGCAACACGTCGCGGCTGAAGCGCAGCGCAGCGTCGATGCGAGCGCGCTCGCGCGCGTTCAGCGCGACCTCGATCCGCTCGCCGCCCTGTGCGTCGGCGCCGACCGATGCATTGTTCTCGTCGTTGACCATCGCCAGCACGCCCGCGTAGCGCCGGTACGCGCGCACCGCGTCGACCAGCCGCTGGCCCCACAGCGGGCCGCTCTCGTCGCGCAGCGTGGTGGCGAAAGCGATCGGGTCCATCACGGTCGAGGCTTCGAGCAGGAAGCCTCCCGCCTCGTCGCGCTGGAACTGCATGCAGTGCGCCGAGATCGGGTAGACGCGGTGCGAATCCTGGATCTCGTCGAACAGGCCGTAGATCAGGCGCGCCGGGTGCAGCCCGATGTGTCGGCCGAGCGCCGCAGAGCGCAGGCCCGAGCGCATCAGCAACTGCGGCGTGTTGAGCGCGCCGGCGGCAACAACCACACGGCGCGCCTTTACCACGTGTTGCGCGCCATCGGCATCGGTGTACTCGACGCCCGCGGCGCGCCTGCCGCCCGGCGCAGCGTCGAACACGATGCGCCCGACCGTTGCCTGCGTGCGCAGGTCGAGCCGACCGAGCGGCAACGCGCGCGCGATGTAGGTGATCGCCGTCGACTTGCCGCCGCCGGTGGGGCAGCCCTGCAGGCACGAACCGTAGCTCTGGCACTCGTTGCTGGTGTACGAATGCACCGGTTCGAGGTCGGCGCCGAGCGCGCGAAAGCCCTTGCGCACCGTGTAGACGCACGGCTCCCAGTCGCTGCGCTCGCGCACGCCGAGCAGGTCTTCGACGCGGCGGTAGTACGGCTCCAGGTCGGCCAGCGCGAACGGCCGCCCTTCGTCGTTGGTGAGGCCGCTGGCGCGGTGCCACTTGGCCACGTCCTGCTCGTGCGCGCGCAGCGCGACCTTGGTGTTGACCGTGGTCGTGCCACCGACGCAGCGGCCGGCGAGGAACGCCACCACGTCGCCGTCGGGCAGCGGCGCGAAGCGCATCGGCCAGAACAGGTCATGCGTCGCCTTGGCCTCCCAGCGCTTGAAGCTCTCGGTCGGGTGGTGGCGCCCGGTCTCGAGCAGCAGCACGTCGCAGCCGCTTTGCGCCAGCTCGCCCGCCACCACGCCGCCGCCGGCGCCCGAGCCGATCACGATGACATCGAAGTCGCGCTTCATCGCCGTCGCCCTCGTCAGCCCGTGATGCCCAGCCACGACCAGTCGCGCTCGAGGTCGGCCGCGCGCGGCGGCTGGAAGTCGATCTCGGCCCAGGCACCCGGGCCCGGGCTGCCCGGCGCGACGAAGTCGCTGTAGTACGCCTCGATCGCCAGCGCCCGCACCATCGCGAAGCCGGGCGTGCGCTCGTGCTGCGCGAGCGTGCCGTCGGCCACCGCCGGCGCCAGCGCGCCGATCGCCTGCAGCGCCGCCTGCCGCGGCTCGCTCGGCATCCTGGCCAGCATGGCGTCGACGTAGACCACCGGGCCGACCCGCGACGACCCGGGAACGATCGCCTCGCACAGCGCCGCGGCCGCGCGCGCGGCCTGCTCGTCGAGAACTCGCAGGGTCATGGCTCTTCCCTTCAACTGAACAGGCGGCGCGCCGACGCCGACCCCGCGGCGAGATCGCGCGCCTCGAGCGCACGGTACAGCTGCTGCAGCTCTTGGCCGATCGCGTTGAACGCGTGCAGCGTCACCGGGTGGCCCTGGTCGTCGACCAGCGTCGCGCCCATGTCGTCGGCCAGCTTGCGCGCGGCCCGTTGCCACTCGGCGAACGGCTCGACCCCCTCGGGCGTCTGCGGCACGTCGAGCGACAGCGTCGCCTCGCGCACCGCGGCCAGTTCGGGCTCGTCGGCGAGCGCGGCGCGCGCGTCGTAGCTGAGCGTCAGCAGCACCGAGCCGTGCTGGTCGTCGCCCGCAGGCAGCACCAGGCGCCCCGACACCGCGCCCGGCACGAAGCCGTGACGGCCGGCCACCTGCTGCAGGTAGCCGGGCGACCAGGCCACGCCGTTGGCGCGCAGCGTGACCGTGAGCTGCGCGTCGTGCGCACCGGCGAAGGTGTCGAGCTCCCTGGCCCGCGCCGCGACCTCGAGCATGTCGGGCAGTTCGATCAGCGCGCCGAAGTGGTCGGCCAGGGTCTGCATGAGCTGCGCGAACTCCGAGTACTCGATCTCGTTGAGCGCGCCGCCGCGATTGGCCAGCTGCACGCCGGCCTGCAGCTCGCTGTAGCGGCGGCCGAGCGCGATCGGCTCCCATTGGCCGCTGTCTGCATCGAGCCCCTCGAGCAGAAAGGGCTTGCTGCCGGCGCGCCGCGTCGACGGCGCGTGGGCGAGCACGTATTCGCCGCTGACCGGCGCTTCGAGCCGCAGCGGCACGATGGCATCGATCAAGGCGTCGATGCGCGGGCCCTGCCGCTGCGCCGCGCCCGCCGACAGGATCGGCGCCTCGTCGCGCGCCTCGGGCATCGCCGTCGGGCTCAGCACCGGCTCGGTTCGCTCCACCGGCTGCAGCGTCTGCGGCTGCCGCGGGCCGGCACGCCGCGCGTTCCACGCCCCGTGCGCCACCACCGCCGCCAGCACCAGGCCGGCGACGATGGCCAGCGCCGCCGTCAATGTCACGCCGCCTCGGCCAGGCTGACCGCCGCGTCCATGTCGACCGCCACCACGCGCGAGACACCCTGCTCCTGCATCGTCACGCCGATCAGCTGCTCGGCCATCTCCATCGCGATCTTGTTGTGCGAGATGTAGAGAAACTGGGTCTGCCGGCTCATCTCGCTGACCAGCGCGCAGTAGCGCTCGGTGTTGGCGTCGTCCAGCGGCGCGTCCACCTCGTCGAGCAGGCAGAACGGCGCCGGGTTGAGCTGGAAGATCGCGAACACCAGCGCGATCGCGGTCAGCGCCTTCTCGCCGCCCGACAGCAGGTGGATCGTCGAGTTGCGCTTGCCCGGCGGCTGCGCCATCACCTGCACGCCGGCGTCGAGGATCTCGTCGCCGGTCATCTGAAGGCGCGCGGTGCCGCCGCCGAACAGCGTGGGGAACATGCGGCCGAAGTGCTGGTTGACCTGGTCGAAGGTCTGCTGCAGCAGCTCGCGCGTCTCGAGGTCGATCTTGTGGATCGCGCCCTCGAGCGTGCGGATCGCCTCGTGCAGGTCGGCGTTCTGCGCGTCGAGGAACTGCTTGCGCTC
Source organism: Burkholderiaceae bacterium (assembly GCA_022072045.1). Lineage (GTDB taxonomy): Bacteria > Pseudomonadota > Gammaproteobacteria > Burkholderiales > Burkholderiaceae_C > JAEUPI01. Next base: position 6,365 of record JAJVIL010000023.1, read on the forward strand.
GCGCGACGACGTCAGCTCGTCGAGCGCAGCCAGGTTCACTGCGCCGAGCGCGGCGACCTCGCGCCCGAGGGCATCGATCTGCGATTGCAGCCCCGCGAGCTTCACGCCGCCTTCGGCGATGCTCGCGTCCAATGCATCGAGGTCGACCTGCGCCTGCTGAAGCTGCTCCAGGTACTGCGCGCCGCCGAGCTGCGCCGCCTGCTCCTCGAGCTGCAGCTTCGTGATCCGATCGCGCAACGGCTCGAGGCTGTGCTCGATCGTCAGCCGCTGCTCGTCGTGCGCTTTCAGCTTCGCGCTCAGGTCGTCGTACTCGCTGCGCCGCGCCGCCAGCAGTTGCTCGCGGTCGAGCTTGAGCGCCAGCGCGGTGTGCAGCCCGGCCTGGGCAGCGCTGTCGTCGAGCGCGCCGAGTTCCAGCGCGAGCTGCTCGCCAGCGCGGCGGTTGCTGGCCACCTGTTCGGCGGCGGTTTCGAGCGCACGCTGCAGTTCGGCGCGCCGCGCCGCCAGCGTGCGCGCCTCGAACTGCGCCTCCTGCGCCTGGCGCTCGAGCGCGCGCAGCGCCTCGCGCGCCTGGGCCAACCCGCGCTCGGCACCGAGGGTGCCCTCTTCGAGGTCGGCGTGGTGCTGCTGCGCGTCGGCGAGTTGCGCGTCGAGCTGTTCGAACGCGCTCTGGCTGCCGCCCTGGCGCTCGTCGAGCGAGCGCAGCTGGCCGTCGATCTCGGCCAGTTCCGCGTCGAGCTGCGAGCGCCGCGCCGTCGTCGCTTCGGCATGCTGCGTCAGCCGCAGCAGCTCGACCTGCGCCTGGTGCGCGGCGGCCTGCGCCTCCATCGCCTCGCGCCGCAAGGCGACCAGTTGCGCGCTGGCGTCGGAGTAGCCGGCCTCGAGCCGCACCAGGGCCGTCTTGGCCTCCTCGGCGATCAGCGTCTGCGCGCGCAACTGGCGCTGCAGGTTCTCGATCTCCTGCGCGCGCGCGAGCAGGCCGTCGTGCTCGGAATCCGGCGCGTGAAACGCCACCGCATGCGCGCTGACCGCATGGCCCTCGCGCGTGAGGATCACCTCGCCGTGCGTCAGCCTGCCGCGCTGCGCCAGCGCCTCGTCGAGGCTGGCGGCGGTGTAGACGCCTTCGAGCCAGTCGCTGAACAGCGCCTGCAGCCCGGCGTCGCCGAGCCTGAGCAGCTCGGCCAGGCGCGGCAGCGTGCGGTGGGTGTCGGGGGTGGTCGCCTGCGGCACGGTGTAGAACGCCAGGCGCGCCGGCGGCGGATCGGCCGCGAAGGCGCGCAGCGTGTCGATGCGGCCGACCTGCAGCGCGTTGAGCCGTTCGCGCAGCGCCGACTCGAGGGCCGTCTCCCAGCCGGGCTCGATGTGCACCTGCGTCCACAACCCCTGCAGGCTGTCGAGGCCGTGCCTGACCAACCAGGGCTTGAGCTTGCCTTCGGTCTGGATCTTCTCCTGCAATGCGCGCAGTGCTGCCAGGCGCGCCGCGAGGTCGCTGTGCTTCGCGCCTTGCCGATTGACCTCGTCGTGCTGCGCGCGCCGGCGTTCGTCGAGCGACGGCATCCGCTCCTGCAGTTCGTGCAGCCGTGCCTCGGCGCCGCGATGCCGCTGCTCCAGTTGCGGCACCTGCTGCTGGAAGTCGCCCAGTCGCTGCGGGTCAGGCGCTTGCAGGCCCGCGGCCTCGGCGCTGAGCCGCTCGCGGCGCGCCCGCAGCGCGCTCGCCTGCTCCTGCAGGTTGCGCGAGTCGGCGGCCAGCAGCCCGATGCGCTGCTGCACCGCGTTGACTGCCTCGCGCTGCGTATCGGCGCGATGCGAGGCTTGGCGCACCCGGTCTTCCAATGCCGGCAGCGTCGCGGCGTGCGCCTGCGCCTGCTGCTCCTGCGCCTGCGCGGCCTGCTCGGCCTGCTCGATCTGCCCGGCCAGGCGCTGCAACTCGGCCTCGTCGGCGCTGCGGCGCTGCTCCCACTGCGCGTTCTGCGCGTCCAGCTCGGCGATGCGCTGCTGCACGCGCTGCCTGCTCTCGACCACGTAGCGGATGCGCTCCTCGAGCCGACTCGCTTCGAGCGCCGCTTCGGCCAGCTCGCCCTGCGCCGCGTGCAGCGAATCCCCGGCGGCGTAGTGGCCCTGGCGGATCGCCTCGAGTTCGGTCTCGACGCGACGCAGCTCGGCCACGCGCGCCTGCAGCGCGACGTGCGCCTCTTCGACCGATCGCTTGACGCGCGCTTCCTCCTTGGCGGCGTCGCGGTGCTTGAGCCACCACAGCTGATGCTGCTTCAACGTCTGCTCGTCGACCAGCGCGCGGTACCGCGTCGCGACCTCGGCCTGCGCCTCGAGCTTCTCGAGGTTGGCGTTCAGCTCGCGCAGGATGTCTTCGACCCGCGTCAGGTTCTCGCGCGTGTCCTTGAGCCGGCTCTCGGTCTCGCGGCGGCGTTCCTTGTACTTGGAGACGCCGGCGGCCTCCTCCAGGAACAGCCGCAGCTCCTCGGGCTTGCTCTCGATGATGCGGCTGATCGTGCCCTGGCCGATGATCGCGTACGCGCGCGGCCCGAGGCCGGTGCCGAGGAAGACGTCCTGCACGTCGCGGCGGCGCACCGGCTGGTTGTTGATGTAGTAGCTCGACGTGCCGTCGCGGGTCAGCACGCGCTTGACGGCGATCTCGGCGAAGCTGTTCCACTGGCCGCCGGCGCGCGCGTCCTCGTTGCTGAACACCAGCTCGACGCTGGCGCGGCCGGCCGGCTTGCGCTGCCCCGAGCCGTTGAAGATGACATCCTGCATCGACTCGCCGCGCAGCTCGCTGGCCTTGCTCTCGCCGAGCACCCAGCGCACCGCGTCGATGACGTTGGACTTGCCGCAACCGTTGGGGCCGACGACGCCGACGCGCTGCCCGGGCAACTGGAACGTGGTGGGTTCTGCGAACGACTTGAAGCCCGAGAGCTTGATCTGATTCAGGCGCATTGAGAAGGGAGCGGCGAATCGGCCCTGATGTGAAAACGGCAGCCATTGAGTGCCGCCGTCGGGTGCTGTGCTCGAAGCCTGTTGCCCCGTGCTGTCGAGGGCGCGCGGATGATACCATCGCGGCCCTTCGCAACGACCTGCGCCATGGCCCGATCGAACGCCCGCGCACCGCGCGCACGCGAGCGCGCCAAGCCCGGCGTGGCGCCGAGCGCACCGAGCAGGCAACTGCAGGTGTTCGCCAACCCGGCGCCCGAGCGCGACTACGTGATCCGCTTCGACGTGCCGGAGTTCACCTGCCTGTGCCCGCTGACCGGGCAGCCCGACTTCGCGCACTTCCGCATCGAGTACGTGCCCGACAGGCTGTGCGTCGAGTTGAAGAGCCTGAAGCTGTACTTCTGGAGTTATCGCGACGAGGGCGCGTTCCACGAAAAGGTGACCAACGCGATCGTCGACGACATCGTGCGCGCGGTCGAGCCGCGCTTCGTCCGCCTCGCCGCCGACTGGTTCGTGCGCGGCGGCATCCGCACCCACGTGACGGCCGAGCACCGCCGCAAGGGCTGGAAGCCCGCGGCGCCGATCGAGCTGCCGCCGTCCGCCTGAATCGACGAAATGCCGGATCGCGTGCTCGCCATCATCGGAGGCACCGGCCTGTACGACCTCGCCGGCATGCAGATCGAGCAGGAGCTGAGCCCCGAGACGCCGTTCGGCCGCGCCTCGGGGCCGGTGCTGCGCGGCGTGCTGCACGGCCGCGAGCTGCTGTTCCTGGCACGCCACGGCGCGGGTCATCGCCTGCTGCCGCACGAGGTGAACTACCGCGCCAACGTGTTCGCGCTCAAGCGCGCCGGCGCGACGCAGATCCTGGGCTTCTCGGCGGTGGGCAGCCTGGCCGAGGCGGTGGCGCCGGGCGACCTGGCAATGCCGTCGCAGTACTTCGACTGGACGCGCGGCAAGCGCGAGTCGTCGTTCTTCGGCCAGGGCGTGGCGGCCCACGTGTCGACCGCGCTGCCGGTCAGCGCCAACCTGGTCGCCTGGGTGGCCGCGTCGGCGCGGACGCTCGGCCTGACGCTGCACACCGGGCTCACCTACGCCTGCGTCGAGGGCCCGCGGCTGGGCACGCGCGCCGAGAGCTTCTTCATGCGCGGTGCGGGCTGCCACCTGGTGGGCATGACCAACGTGCCCGAGGCCTTTCTCGCGCGCGAGGCGCAGATCTGCTATGCGACGGTGGGCCTGGTCACCGACTACGACTGCTGGCTCGACGACCCGAACCAGCACGTCAGCGTCGGCGCGATCCTCGAGCGCTACGGCCGCAGCCTGGCCAACGCGCGCGCGCTGCTCGACGCGTTGCTGCAGCAGCCGCTGCCGAGCGAGGAGCCCGACATCCGCCAGGCGTTGGCCTCGGCGGTGCTGACAGCCGACACGGCGCTCGACGAGGCCCAGCGCGATTGGCTGGACGTGCTGCGGCGCTGAACGGCTGCGTCCGCGATTGCAGCTTCGGCCCGGCCGGCATGCGGCCACCGATAATCGGCGCATGAATCCGCTGCTCGCGCGCCTGCATCCGTACCCTTTCGAGCGCTGGCGCGAGCTGACGCTGGGCGTGCAGCACCGAGGGAACCTGTCGCCGATCAGCCTGGGCATCGGCGAGCCGCGCCACCCGACGCCGCCGTTGATCGAGCAGGCGATCACCGCCTCGCTCGCCGGCCTGTCGGTCTACCCGTTGACGATCGGCGAGCCGCGGCTGCGCGAAGCCTGCGCGGCGTGGCTCGGGCGGCGCTACGGCGTGCGCGTCGATCCGGCGACGCAGCTGCTGCCGGTGACCGGCTCGCGCGAGGCGTTGTTCGCGCTGGCGCAGGTGGTGCTCGACCCTACGCGCGACGGTGCCACCGTGGTCTGCCCGAATCCCTTCTATCAGATCTACGAGGGCGCGGCACTGCTCGGTGGTGCACGCACCGCGTTCGTCAACAGCGACCCGGCGCGCCGCTTCGCGGCCGACTGGTCGCAGCTCGACGCCGCCACCTGGGCACGCACGCAACTGGTGTACGTGTGCTCGCCGGGCAACCCCACCGGCACCGTGATGCCGCTCGCGCAGTGGCGCGCGCTGTTCGAGCTGTCGGACCGCCACGATTTCGTGATCGCCAGCGACGAGTGCTACTCGGAGATCTACTTCCGCGACGACGAAGGCGCACCGCTGGGCGGCCTGCAGGCCGCGCATGCACTCGGGCGCGACGACTACCGCCGTCTGGTGATGCTGACCTCGCTATCCAAGCGCTCCAACGTGCCGGGCATGCGCTCGGGCTTTGCCGCCGGCGACGCGCAGATCATGAAGGCGTTCCTGCAGTACCGCACGTATCACGGCAGCGCGATGAGCCCGGTGGTGCAGGCCGCGAGCGTCGCGGCATGGAACGACGAAGAGCACGTGCTGGCCAACCGCGCGCTGTACCGCGAGAAGTTCGCGCAGGTCACGCCGCTGCTGCAAGGCGCGCTCGACGTGCAGTTGCCCGACGCGGGCTTCTACCTCTGGGCCGCCGTTCCCGGCGGCGACGACATCGCGTTCGCGCGGGCGCTGCTCGCTCAATACAATGTCGCCGTGCTGCCGGGCAGCCTGCTGGCGCGCGAGGCGCACGGCGTCAACCCCGGCCGCGGCCGCATCCGCATGGCACTGGTGGCGCAGACCGCCGAGTGTCTCGAGGCCGCGCAGCGCATCGTCCACTTCACCGAGCGGTACAAACCATCATGAGCGAATCCGCGCAATCGATCATCGACCTGGCCTGGGAAGGCCGCGTCGCGCTGAGCCCCACCAACGCCGACCCCAAGATCCGCGATGCGGTGGAAAGCACCGTCGCCGGCCTCAATGCCGGGCGGATCCGCGTCGCCGAGCGCCGCGGCGTCGGCGACTGGCAAGTGAATCAATGGGTCAAGAAGGCGGTGCTGCTGAGCTTCCGCCTCACCGACAACCGGGCGATGCGCGCCGGCGACCTCGGCTTCTTCGACAAGGTGGGCACCAAGTTCTCCCACCTCGACGAGGTGACGATGCGCGCCACCGGCGTGCGCGTGGTACCCCCCGCGGTGGCGCGGCGGGGCAGCTACGTCGCGCGCAACGTCGTGTTGATGCCCAGCTACGTGAACATCGGCGCCTACGTCGACGAGGGCACGATGGTCGACACCTGGGCCACGGTGGGCTCGTGCGCGCAGATCGGCAAGAACGTCCACCTGTCGGGTGGCGTCGGCATCGGCGGCGTGCTCGAGCCGCTGCAGGCCAACCCGACGATCATTGAGGACAACTGCTTCATCGGTGCACGCTCCGAGGTGGTCGAAGGCGTGATCGTCGAGGAGAACTCGGTCGTCAGCATGGGCGTGTTCATCGGTCAGAGCACCAAGATCTACGACCGCACGACCGGGCAGATCCACTACGGCCGCGTGCCGGCCGGGTCGGTGGTGGTGAGCGGTTCGCTGCCGGCCGCCGACGGCAGCCACAGCCTCTATTGCGCCGTGATCGTGAAGCGCGTCACTGCCGCAACCCGCGCCAAGACCAGCATCAACGAGTTGCTGCGCGAGTAAGGCGGCACACTACGGGGCTGGTGCGTTGGCAAGCGGAGCCTCGGATGAGCGGCAACATGGAGAAGGTGCTGCGCATGATGGCCGACAAGAAGGCGTCGGACGTCTTCATGTCGGCCAACATGCCGATCCTGATCAAGATCAACGGTCAGATGCTGCAGCTGTCCGACCAGTCGTTGACGCCCGGGCAGCCGCGCCAGTTGCTGACCGAGATCCTGTCGCCGCAGCAGCTCGAGGAGCTCGACGACACCGGTGAGCTGAACATGGGCATGGGCCTCGAAGGGCTCGGCACCTTTCGGATGTCGGCGTTCCGCCAGCGCGGCTCGGTCGCCGCGGTGATCCGCTACATCCCCAGCGAGATCCCGTCGCTCGAATCGCTGAACCTGCCGCCGATGCTGTCGCAGCTCGTGCTCGAGAAGCGCGGCCTGATCCTGATGGTGGGCGCCACCGGCACCGGCAAGAGCACGACGCTGGCGTCGATGCTCGAGTGGCGCAACCAGCAGATGGCGGGCCATATCCTGACGATCGAAGATCCGATGGAATTCGCGTTCACCAACAAGCGCTCGCTGGTCAACCAGCGCGAGGTCGGCCGCGACACCAACACGCTGCAGGTGGCGCTGAAGAACGCGCTGCGCCAGGCGCCCGACTGCATCCTGATCGGCGAGATACGCGACCGCGAGACGATGACCTCGGCGATCTCGTACGCGTTGTCGGGCCACCTGGTGCTGGCCACGCTGCACGCCAACAACAGCTATCACGCGCTGGGGCGGATCCTGTCGTTCTACACGCCCGAGTCGCGCCCCGCGCTGCTGAGCGACCTGTCGTCGGGCCTGCGCGCGATCGTGTCGCAGCGGCTGGTGCGCGCGTCGGCCGGCGGCCGCCTGCCGTCGGTGGAGATCATGCTCAACACCAAGCTGGTGGCCGAGCTGATCGAGAAGAACGAGTTCACCGCCGTCAAGGAGGCGATGGAGAAGTCGCTCGCCGAGGGCTCGCAGACCTTCGAGGAAGACCTCGCGCGCATGATCGGCGACGGCCTGATCACGCGCGACGAAGGCCTGTCGCACGCCGACTCGCCGACCAACCTGATGTGGCGCCTGCAGAACGACCAGACGCCGATCGCGCGCGCACCGGTCAAGAGCGAGGACCCCGACACCGCCTTCTTCACCGAGATCGCGCTCGATGTGGTCGGCGGCGACGCGCCCAACTCGCGCAGCGCGCCGCTGACGCGCCGATAAGACCGCGCTCCGAAGCGGCCGCGAGGGCCGCAGTCGGCGCTGGCCCGCATCGTCTGGCCCTGCCCGCGGAATGCGATGGCGCAGCGTGGCCGATAATTCGCGAATGAGCGACACGCTTCATCTGCTCGAAGCCCTGATCTCCTGCCAGTCGGTCACGCCCGCTGACGAGGGCTGCCAGATCCTGATCGCGGCGCGGCTGCAGCCGCTGGGCTTTCAATGCGAACCGATGCCTTTCGGGCCCGAGCAGGCGCGGGTCAGCAACCTGTGGGCGATCCACCGCGGCGCGCGCCCGGGCCCGACCGTGGTGCTCGCCGGCCATACCGACGTCGTGCCCAGCGGCCCGCTCGAACAATGGCGCAGCGATCCGTTCGTGCCGACGCACCGCGACGGGCGGCTATACGGCCGCGGCGCCGCCGACATGAAGACCTCGGTGGCTGCGATGGTGGTGGCGAGCGAGGAGTTCGTGCGCGCGCAGCCGGCGCACGCCGGCGCGGTGGCGTTGTTGATCACCAGCGACGAAGAGGGCCCGTCGACCGACGGCACGGTGCGCGTCGTCGAGGTGCTGCGCCAGCGCGGCGAGAAGCTCGACTGCTGCATCGTCGGCGAGCCGACCTCGGTGGAGAAGCTCGGCGACATGATCAAGAACGGCCGCCGCGGCTCGCTGTCGTGTCGACTCACGGTCAAGGGCGTGCAGGGCCACGTCGCCTACCCGCAGCTGGCGCGCAACCCGATCCATCAGCTCGCGCCGGCGCTGGCCGAACTCGCCGCAACCGAATGGGACCGCGGCAACGAGCACTTCCCGCCGACCACCTTCCAGGTCTCCAACATCCACGGCGGCACCGGCGCGCTCAACGTGATCCCGGGCCACGTGGTGGTCGACTTCAACTTCCGCTTCAGCACCGAGTCGACGCCGCAGTCGCTCCGGGAGCGCGTGCAGGCCGTGCTCGACCGCCATGGCCTCGACTGCGAAACGGCGTGGGTGCTCGGCGGCGAGCCCTTCCTGACGACGCCGGGCACGCTGAGCGAGGCGCTGACGGCGGCGATCCGCGCCGAGCGCGGCGTCACGCCGGTGCTGTCGACCACCGGCGGCACCTCCGACGGGCGCTATATCGCCAGGATCTGCCCGCAGGTGGTCGAGTTCGGGCCGATCAACGAAACCATCCATAAAATCGACGAGAACGTGATCGTGGCCGACATCGAGCCGCTGAAGAACATCTACCGCCGCACCCTCGAAGCCCTGTTGACGTGAACGTCGTGCAATTGATCGAGCGCTGCAGCGCCCGCCTCGAACAGGCGGGCGTTTCGTTTGGGCAGGGTACGACCAACGCCTTCGACGAAGCCGCCTGGCTGGTGTTGTGGCGGCTGAAGCTGCCGCTCGATGCGCTCGACGACGTTGCGGCAAACGAACTCGACGAGCAGGCGGTCGCGCACGTCGAGGCGCTGATCGCGCAGCGCATCGAGACGCGCCGCCCCGCCGCCTACCTGACCGGCGAGGCGTGGCTGCAAGGCGTGCCGTTCACCGTCGACGAGCGCAGCATCGTGCCGCGCTCGCTGATCGCCGAGGTGCTCGCCGACGGCACCCTCGACGCTTGGCTGCACGGGCCGCCGGCGCGCGTGCTCGACCTGTGCACCGGCAACGGCAGCCTCGCGGTGCTGGCGGCGATGCGCTGGCCGGGCGCCGCGGTCGACGCGGCCGACGTGTCGAGCGATGCGCTGCAGCTCGCGCGCACCAACCTGCAGCGACACGACCTCGAAGACCGCATCGCGCTGCACGCCGGCGACAGCCTGGCCGCGGTGCGCGGCCGCTACGACCTGATCGTGTGCAACCCGCCGTACGTGAATGCCGCGTCGATGGCCGCGCTGCCGCCGGAGTTCCGGGCCGAGCCCGCGCTCGCGCTGGCCGGCGGCGACGACGGCATGGACTTCGTGCGCCGCCTGATCGACGAGGCCGCGTCGCACCTGCAGCCGCGCGGCCTGCTGGTGCTCGAGATCGGTCACGAGCGCGCGCACTTCGACGCCGCGTTCCCCACGATCGACGTCGTGGGCCTGCCGACCAGCGCGGGCGACGACGCGGTGCTGTTGATCGACCGCGACGCATTGGAACGGCGGTGAGCGCCGCACCGCTGTTCCGAAGACGCTCGCTGCCCCTCGGGGAGACGACGCGCGCAGCGTCTTGGGGAGCCCGATGAGTCCGGAACGGCGGCCGGGCACGAGGCGATGATCGCGCTGCGCGAAGTCACGCTGCGCCGCGGCGCCAAGGTGGTGCTCGAGCGAACCAGCCTCACCGTGCACGCCGGCGACAAGGCGGGGCTGGTCGGCCGCAACGGCGCCGGCAAGTCATCGCTGTTCGCGTTGCTGGCCGGCCGGCTGCAAGCCGACCATGGCGACGTCGAGGTGCCGCCGCGCTGGCGCGTCGGCGAGGTGGCGCAAGCGATGCCCGATACCGGCGACGGCGCGACCGAGTTCGTGCTGCAGGGCGACGAGGTGCTGATGCGCGCGCAGGCGCAATTGATCGACGCCGAAACCCGCGGCGACGGCCACGCCATCGCCGAGGCGCACCTCGCGCTCGACGAAGCCGGCACCTTCGACGCCCGGGCACGCGCGCAGGCGCTGCTGCTCGGGCTGGGCTTTCGCGTCGAGCAGCTCGACGCGCCGGTGAACAGCT
>JAJVIL010000105.1 GCA_022072045.1 Burkholderiaceae bacterium
CACCAGCACGTCGCAGGTGTCGTCGCCGTCACCGGGCCAGGGCCGCCGGCGCTCGCTGCGCTCGGCCGCCTGCGGATGCGCGGGCCCCGGCCGCGCGTGCGACGGGTCGATGCGCTCGCGTCCCATGCGGGCATTATGGCGACGCGGGTCGCCGACCGCGCTCGTGCGACCGATGGTAGGCTGCCGTGCATGCCCAGCGAGCTGCCGGCGGCGGTGCACGCCACGCGCACGCCGCGCGAGAGCCCCCGCGAGAGGCCGCGCGCAGCCTGGTTGCGCGCCGCTGCGCGGGTGCGCAGTCGCTTCTGGCTGAAGGCCGTGGGCATCGCGGCGTTCATGGCGTTGTTCTTCGTCGGCTACTTTCACCTGCTGCGCCATCCGCTGCAGCCGCCGCTGCAGATGCCGCTGAGCGCGATCGACACCTGGATCGGCTTTCGCGCCTGGGCGCTGTGGCCCTACCTCTCGCTGTGGGTGTACGTCGCGTGGCCGCCAGTGCTGATGCCCGATGTGCGCGCACTGCTGCGTTACGGCGCCTGGGTCGGCGCGTTGTGCGTCGCCGGGCTCGCCTCGTTCTACTGGTGGCCCACGGCCGTGCCGCCGACGTCGCTGCCGGCCGACCTCGCGGGCTTCGATCTGCTGCGCGGCGTCGATGCGGCGGGCAATGCGTGTCCGTCTATGCACGTGGCGGCCGCCACCTTCTCGGCACTGTGGCTGCACCGGCTGCTGCGTGAACTCGAGCTGCCGGGCTGGCTGCGCTGGGTCAACCTGGGCTGGTTCGCGCTGATCGTGTGGTCGACGCTGGCCGTCAAGCAGCACGTGTGGTGGGACGCGGTGGCCGGCGCGCTGCTGGCGTTGGCGGTGGGCCTGCCCTCGCTGCGCCTGGTCGACACGAAGACAGGATCCGCGTCGATCGCAGGCGGCTGCCGTTCGCGCGCGGCGCACGGCGCGCCGGGCCCGGAGGGCACGGCACGAGTCGGCCCTCAGTAGCGGATCTCGCGGCGCGGCATGCGCGCCGGCGCACCATACGGATGCCCCCACGCCGCGCGCGGCGCGTAAACCGGGTGACGGTGATGCCATCGGCGATGCTCCCAGCGCCCGCCGACCCACACCGGCCCGTAGACCACCCGCGGCACGAGCAACGGTGGCGCGTACGCCACCGGCGGTGCGTAGGCGGGAGGCGGCGCATAGACCGGCGGCACGTAGACCGGCGGGGTCACCACCGCGCCGACGACGCCGGCGTTGGAGATCACCGTCCCCACCGCGACACCGGGGGCGATCGGCGCCTGGATTGCGACGCTCCAGCCCACGTTGCCGGCGTGGGCCGGCGCGGCGGCCAGCGCGGCCAGCGTGCCGGCGGCCAGCGCGGCGCGTGCAACGATCGAAGCCATCATGATCTCCTCGAAACGCGGGCCACCCAGGGCCCTGCCTGCTCAACGGCGCGGCCGGCGATTCGGTTCACCGCGCGGCGCGCTGCCTTGGGTAAAGGCTTGTGAACGAGGCCGATAGAATCGGCGCGGCTCGCCTCCCGCATCGGCCGCCCGATGTCAGCTCCCTCCAAGCACGAGACCCCCAAGCCCGCCAACTTCCTGCGCCAGGTGATCGAGCGTGACCTCGCGGCGGGCACCTACGCGCAGCGGCGCTTCGGCGGCAGCCCCGGCGACGGCGCGCACCATGCGACGGGGCCGAGCGACCCGGCACGCATCCGCACCCGCTTTCCGCCCGAGCCCAACGGCTACCTGCACATCGGCCACGCCAAGAGCGTGTGCCTGAACTTCGGCCTGGCGCAGGAGTTCGGCGGCGTGTGCCACCTGCGCTTCGACGACACCAACCCCGAGAAGGAGGAGCAGGAGTACGTCGACGCGATCATCGAGATGGTGCACTGGCTCGGCTGGAGCTGGGAGGCGTTCGGCACCAGCCATCTCTACTACGCCAGCGACTACTTCGACTTCATGTACCGCGCCGGCGAGTACCTGATCGAGGCGGGCCTCGCCTACGTCGACGAGCAGAGCGCCGAAGCGATGCGCGCGACGCGCGGCGACTTCAATGCGCCGGGCACCGACAGCCCGTACCGCAACCGCTCGAAGCACGAGAACCTGGCGCGCTTTCGCGAGATGCGCGACGGCGTGCACCCCGACGGCGCGATGGTGCTGCGCGCGCGCATCGACATGGCCTCGCCCAACATCAACCTGCGCGACCCGACGCTCTACCGCATCAAGCGCGCCACGCACCACAACACCGGCGACCGCTGGTGCATCTACCCGATGTACACCTATGCGCACCCGATCGAGGATGCGCTGGAGAACATCACCCACAGCTTCTGCACGCTCGAGTTCGAGGACCAGCGGCCGTTCTACGACTGGCTGCTTGGGGCGCTGGCCGACGGCGGCCTGCTGCAGCGGCCGCTGCCCCAGCAGATCGAGTTCGGGCGGCTCAACCTCACCTACGTCATCACCAGCAAGCGCCGCCTCAAGCAACTGGTCGACGAAGGCCACGTCTGGGGCTGGGACGACCCGCGCATGCCGACGCTGGCCGGCATGCGCCGGCGCGGCTTCACGCCGGCGGCCATCCGCAAGATGGCCGAGGACACCGGCGCGTCGAAGACCAACATCTGGGTCGACTACTCGGTGCTTGAGATCGCGCTGCGCGACGACCTCGAGCCGCAGGCGCCGCGCGCGATGGCGGTGATCGAGCCGCTGCGGCTCACGCTCACCAACTGGGCCGAGGTGTTCGGCGCAACGACGCACCGCGAACCGTGCACGGCGCCGGCGCATCCGCAGCGGCCCGAGCTGGGCCAGCGCCACTTCACGCTCGGCCCCGAGGTGTGGATCGAGCGCGACGACTTCGCCGAGGCGCCGCCCAAGGGCTTCCATCGGCTGTTCCCGGGCAACAAGGTACGGCTGAAGTACGGCCTGGTGGTCGAGTGCACCGGCTGCGAGAAGAGCGCCGACGGTCGCGTGCACACGGTGCTGGCGCGCGTCGTGCCCGACACCAAGAGCGGCACGCCGGGCGCCGACGCGGTGAAGGTCAAGGGCACGATCACCTGGGTCGGCGCGCACGCGGCCTCCGACGGCGGCGGCGTCGCCGCGACGATCAGGCTGTTCGACCGCCTGTTCACCGAGCCCCAGCCCGACGCCGGCGCGCGCGACTTCGTGCGCCTGCTCAACCCGCACAGCCTCGCGGTGGCGCAGGGCTGGGTCGAGCCGTCGCTCGCGAGCGTGCCGGCCGACCGGCGCCTGCAGTTCGAGCGCCACGGCTATTTCGTCACCGACCGCATCGACCACACGAACGCGTCGCCGGTGTTCAACCGCATCACCGGGCTGAAAGACTCGTGGTCGAAGTGAGGCCCGCGCGATCGGGCCCCGCGCCCGGGCGGGCCGGTTCCCCATCCCCTCATCGATCGCCTCGTTCAACGGAGCTGCCGTGCCCCTGAAGATCACCCTGGTCGGTTCGCGCTACTTCGGCGCCGCCGTGCTCGACAAACTGGTGAAGCTCGACCTGCAGGTGCTGCAGGTCGTCGCCCCGGCGGCCGACGACCGCCTCGCGCTGCGCGCCAAGGCATTGGGCATCCCGACGCGGGTGCAGCACGATCCGCGGCACGTGCCGGCGGCCGAGATCGCCGCCGGCACCGAGCTGATCGTCGGTGCGCACACGCACGCGCGCATCGACGCCGACGCGCTGGCGCTGGCGCGCCTGGGCGGCATCGGCTACCACCCGTCGCTGCTGCCGCGCCACCGCGGCATCGCCGCAGTCGAGTGGACGATCAAGTGCGGCGACGCGATCGCCGGCGGCTCGATCTACCACATGGCCGAGCGCATGGACGCCGGCGCGATCGCGGCGCAGGACTGGTGCTTCGTCAAGCCCGGCGAGAGCGCGCGCGAGCTGTGGGAGCGCGCGCTGGCGCCGCTGGGCATCCGCCTGCTCGCCGAGGTGGTGACCCGTGCCAGCGCCACCGGCAGCCTGCCGGCGCAACCGCAGGACGAACAGTTCGCGACCAAGGCCCCTCGACTGGGCACCTAGGGTCGGTTCACACCGAATCGTGCCCGCGCGCGGCACTACCGCGGTGCGGCCAGACCACTGACCAGCGCCGCGTCGTAGACCTTGCGCGCCATCTGCGCATAGCCGCGCGCGTTGGCATGGATCTGGTCTGAGCGCAGCGACTCGTCGGCCAGCACGCCGGCCCAGCCGCCGGCCTGCAGCGGCAGCTGCAGCTCGGCCGCGATCTCGGCGTACATCGGGTGATCGCTCAGCGAGCCGGTGAACGCGGCCGCGACGCTGGGCCGCGGCACCGCGAGCAGCAGCACCTGCGCGCCGCGCTCGCGCGCCAGCTCGCAGATGCGCCGCACGTTGGCGCGCGTGTCGGCCTCGGGCAGCCGGCGCAGCAGGTCGTTGCCGCCGATGCTCACCAGCACCAGCGCGGGCCTGTGTTCCTGCAGCAGGCCCGGCAGGCGCTGCAGGGCCTGCGCCGAGGTGTCGCCGGGGACTCCCGCATTGAACACCTGCCACCCCGTGAGGCCGGCCAGCACCGCCGGGTAGCTCGTCTCGGGCGTGGCGCCGGAGCCGAAGGTGAGCGAATCGCCGAGCGCGAGCACCGGCGCATCGGCGCGCACCGGGTGGCCGCGCACGGGCCGCTTCGAACACGCGCCGAACAAGGCGGCCACGAACAGCGCGACGCCCGCCAGTGCAACACGCCGTTGCAAGATCATGCGCGAAGTCTACGCACCGAGCGCGACGGCGGTGTCGGCAAGGCGACAATCGCGCGCATGACGATCGTCCGCCCGCTCAATCGCGCAGGGCGCCTCTGGCCCCTGTGCGCGCTGATGCTGCCGCTGGCCGCGGCCGCGCAGATGCCCGAACTGCCGCAGCAGCTCGGCGTGCCCGGCGGCGTGGTCGCGTTGCCGCTCGGCGCCGCGCCGCAGCGGCCGCAGGCGCGCGCCAACGAGGTACCGCTGATGGTGCTGGGCGAGCCGTCGAACTGGGTGGCGCTGGTCGGCATCCCGCTGTCGGCCAAGCCCGGCAGCGCGACGATCGAGGTGCGCCGCGGGGCCCAAGCCGAGGTGCGGGTGTCGTACCGGATCGCACCCAAGCAGTACGCCGAGCAGCGTCTGACCGTGGCGCCGCGCACGGTCGACCTCTCGCCGGAAGACCTCGCGCGCTACGAGCGCGAGCGCGAGCACCAGAGCAAGGTGATCGCCATTTTCAGCGACACCTTGCCGGCGATGCTGCGCATGAGGCCCCCGGTGCCCGGCGTGCGCTCGAGCTCGTTCGGCCTGCGCCGCGTGTTCAACGGCCAGCCGCGCGCGCCGCACAGCGGCATGGACATCGCCGCCGCCGCCGGCACCCCGGTGGTGGCGCCGGCGGCGGGTCGCGTGATCGACCGCGGCAACTACTTCTTCAACGGCAACACGGTGTGGATCGACCACGGCGCCGGGCTGCTGTCGATGCTGTGCCACCTGAGCGCGATCGACGTCGAACCCGGCCAGGAGGTTGCCGCCGGGCAGCGCGTCGGTGCGGTCGGCGCCACCGGTCGCGTCACCGGCCCGCACCTGCATTGGTCGCTCAGCCTGAACCGCGCGATGGTCGACCCGGCGCTGTTCGTGCGCGACGACGACACGGCGCGTTGAGCGCCGCAGCTTGCCCACCACCCTCCGGAGATGCTGACTTGACCGCTCGACGCTCGTTGTTCTTCGCGCTGGCCGCGTGCTCGATGGCCACGCCGGTGTGGCCGCAGGCCGACTTCGCCGCCAAGGCGGCCAGGGAGCCCGGTGCGGTGGTCACCCCGTCGGGCCTGGTGTTCCGCTCGCTGAAGGAAGGCAATGGCCCGCAACCGCAGTCCAGCGACAAGGTGCGCGTGAACTACCGTGGCACCTTCGCCGACGGCAAGGAGTTCGACAGCTCGTACGCTCGCGGCCAGCCGGCGGAGTTTCCGCTCGACCGCGTGATCAAGTGCTGGACCGAGGGCGTGCAGCGCATCAAGGTCGGCGGCAAGGCCCGCCTCACCTGCCCGCCGACGATCGCCTACGGCGAGCGCGGGGCCGGTGGCGTGATCCCGCCCAACGCGACGCTGCAGTTCGAAGTCGAGTTGCTCGGCATCGCCGGGCGCTGAGCGCCACCGCGGGCCCGCGGCCCGGTCACGTACAGTGGGGCCCGTCGGGAGGGTCGCGTTGTCGTCGAGCATCACGGTGCCGTTGTGGCTGGCGCTGATCGTCGCGCTGCTGGCGGTGTGGGCGCTGCTCGACCGCCTGCTGATGCCCAGCGCGCGCTGGTTCATCCGCAGCCGCGCGGACAAGGTGCTCGACGAGGTGTCGCAGCGGCTGCCGATCCACATCCGGCCGTTCCAGCAGGTGCGGCGCCAGGCGATGATCGACCGCCTGGTGTTCGACGAGAAGGTGCAGCAGGCGGTGCGTGCGCTCGCCGACGCGCAGCGCATGCCGCGCGAGGTCGCGCTGGCACAGGCGCAGCGCTACGCGCGCGAGATCGTGCCGGCGTTCAATGCCTACATGTACTTTCGCATCGGCTACTGGTTCGGCAAGAAGCTGTCGCAGGCGCTGTACCGCGTGCGCATCGGCAGCACCGACGACGCGGCGCTGGCGGCGATCCCCGAGAACGCGACCGTGGTGTTCGTGATGAACCACCGCAGCAACATGGACTACATCGTCGCGTCGTATCTGGCTGCCGAGCGCGCGGCGCTGTCATACGCGGTGGGCGAGTGGGCACGGCTGTGGGGGCTGCAGCAACTGATCCGCGCGATGGGCGCGTACTTCGTGCGCCGCGACTCCAAAGACGAGCTGTACCGGCGCGTGCTCGAGCGCTACATCGCGATGGCCACCGAGGCCGGCGTCACGCAGGCGGTGTATCCGGAGGGCGGGCTCACGCGCGACGGCCGCCTGCGCGAGCCGCGCTTCGGCGTGCTCGACTACATGCTGCGCGGTTTTCACAGCCACGGCGAGCGCGACCTGGTGTTCGTGCCGCTGGGGCTCAACTACGACCGCGTGCTCGAAGACCGCACGCAGCTCCTGGCCGGCGTCGCGCGCCGCACGGGCCGCGGCCGTGCGCTGGCCAACACAGCGCTTTTCCTGGGCAACCAGCTCTGGCTGCTGCTGCGCAGCCGCTGGCACCGCATGGGTTACGCCTGCGTCAATTTCGGCACCCCGGTGTCGGTGCGCGCATGGACCGCGCAGCGCGGCATTCGCTTCGAGCAGCTCGGTCGCGAGCAGCGCCACCAGGAGGTGGCCGCGCTCGGCCGCCACCTGATGTCCGAGGTCGGCCGCCTGATCCCGGTGCTGCCGGTGCCGCTGGTGGCCACGGTGCTGCTGGGCGAGCCGCTGCGGCCGTACAGCCTGTTCGATCTCAAGGCCGCGGTGGCCGAGCTGGTGGGCACGCTGACGGCCAGCGGCGCGCATCTGTACGTGCCGCGCCAGGATTGGGACTACGCGGTCAGCGCCGGCCTGCGCATGCTGACGCTCAGGCATCTGGTCGACGAGGCCGGCGGCCTGTACACGGCACGCGAGTCGGAGGCGCCGCTGCTGAGGTACTACGCCAACTCGATCGCGCACCTGCTGCCCGAATAGCGACGACCGGCGCGCACTGTAGGGCCGGGCTTCGCACTGTGCAGCGACCCCGCGGGCGGCCGTGCCGCCCGCCTCGAAGACCGCGCGCAGCAACGCGCAGTGCGGTCTCCACCGCGTTCAGGATCCGGCTGCGCCGGTCCTGGCCGCGCTGATCAAGCTCTCGGAGGAATTGCGCAGCAATTCCTCCGAGATGGGCTCGTCGTCGTCGGCGTCCTCGCCGAGGAAGCCGCCGCTCTGGTGCGCCCACAGCCGCGCGTAGAGGCCGCCGCGGGCGAGCAGCGTGCGGTGGTCGCCCTGCTCGACGATGCGGCCGCGGTCGAGCACGATCAGCCGGTCCATCGCCGCGATGGTCGACAGCCGGTGCGCGATCGCGACCACGGTCTTGCCCTGCATCAACGAGTAGAGGCTGGCCTGGATCGCCTGCTCGACCTCGCTGTCGAGCGCGCTGGTCGCCTCGTCGAGCAGCAGGATCGGCGCGTCCTTCAGCATCACGCGCGCGATCGCGATGCGCTGGCGCTGGCCGCCCGAGAGCTTGACGCCGCGTTCGCCGACGTGTGCGTCGTAGCCGCGCCGCCCCTTCGGGTCGACCAGCCCCTCGATGAACTCGTGCGCCTCGGCGCGCCTTGCCGCCGCGATCATCTGCGCATCGCTGGCGTCGGGCCGGCCGTAGAGGATGTTGTCGCGCACCGAGCGGTGCAGCAGCGAGTTGTCCTGCGTCACCATGCCCACCTGCTCGCGCAGGCTGACCTGCGTGACCTGCGCGATGTCCTGGCCGTCGATCAGGATGCGCCCGGCCTGCAGGTCGTAGAAGCGCAGCAGCAGGTTGACCACGGTGCTCTTGCCGGCACCCGAGCGGCCGACCAGGCCGATCTTCTCGCCGGGCCGGATGTGCAGGTCGAGCTGGTCGATCACCGGCGCGCCGCTGCCGTAGGCGAAGCGCACCTGCTCGAAGCGGATGTCGCCGCGCGGCACCGCCAGCGGCTTCGCGTCGGGCCGGTCGACCACCGCCTGCGCGCGCGAGAAGGTGTTCATGCCGTCCTGCACGGTGCCCACGTGCTCGAACAGCGTGGCCATCTCCCACATGATCCAGTGCGAGATGCCGTTCAACCGCAGCGCCATCGCGGTGGCCGCGGCCACCGCGCCGACGCCCACCCGCCCCTGCGTCCACAGCCACAGCGTGAGCCCGGCGGTGGCGAGGATCAGCGCCATGCTGAGCACGTGGTTGACCACCTCGACGCCGGTGACGAGGCGGAACTGCATGTACGCAGTGGTCATGAACTCCTGCATCGCGCCGCGCGCGAACGCCGCCTCGCGGCGCGCGTGCGAGAACAGCTTGACGGTGGCGATGTTGGTGTAGGCGTCGGTGATGCGGCCGGTCATCAGCGAGCGCGCGTCGGCCTGCGCCTGCGCCACCCGGCCCAGCCGCGGCACGAACCAGCGCAGCGCCGCCACGTAGAGCACCAGCCAGCCGAGGAACGGCACCAGCAGCAGCAGGTCGAAGCCGCCGGCGACGATGACCATCGTGACGAAGTAGATGGTCACGAACACCAGGATGTCGCACACGATCATCACGGTGTCGCGCACCGCCAGCGCGGTCTGCATCACCTTGGTCGAGATGCGGCCGGCGAACTCGTCCTGGTAGAACGCCATGCTCTGCTCGAGCATCAGGCGGTGGAAGTTCCAGCGCAGCCGCATCGGGAAGTTCGACGACAGCCCCTGGTACTTCACCAGGCACCAGAACCAGACCACGCCGATGCTGGCCGCCAGCGCGCCGGCCAGCAGCAGCAGCGTGCGACCTTCGTCGGCCCACAGGCGCTGCGGCTGCACGCGGGCGAGCCAGTCGACCACGTGGCCGAGCATCGCGAACAGCAACGCCTCGAAGGCGCCGACCGCCGCCACCAGCACGACGATCAGCGCGACGTAGCCGCGCAGGCCGCGCGTGCACGCCCAGACGAACGGCAGCAGGCCGCGCGGCGGCCGCTCGGGCGCCGATTCCGGGTACGGAGAAATCAGCCGTTCGAAACGCGACAACATCGCACGCGGGCCGGGCAAAGCCGCGAGCGTAGCGGATCCGGCAGTCTGCCGTTCGACCCGGCCGCACGCCGCGAGCCGGCCGCAGGCTCGAGGGTCGCGCCACGGGACGCCGCGCGCTCGACATGCGCGCGCGGCCGTGCCGCTTCAGCCCCCGTACGGCCCGGCGACGTACTTGTTGCCGCTGGCCTTGTAGCGCTCGATCGCCTTCTTCAGATCGGTGTATTCGTCGCAGCCGAAGGTGCAGGCCTTGTCGAGCACGGCCAGGCGCTTTTCCGCGGTGGCGAGATCGCCCTTCATCAGGTACAGCTCGCCCGAGTACTCCAGCGCGCCGCGGTGCTTGGGGTCAAGGCGCAGCGCCTCGTTGTAGTAGCGTTCGGCGGCGTCGAAGTCCGGCGTCTTGGCCTTGCGCAGGCTGTAGCCCATCAGGTTGTTCCAGTCGGCGCTGCCGGTGTCGTTGACGCGCTTGAGCTCGGCGATCGCCTCGCTCCACTTCTTGTCCTTGATCAGGCTGCGTGCCTGCGAAAGCTGGTTGGTTGCGGCCGGCGAACTGTCGTCGGCGGCCAAGCTGCCTTGCTGCACGGCGAGCGCGAGCGCGGCACAAACGAACGGACGAGACAGCGATGGCTTCATGACGGTTCCTCTGAGCCTGGAGCCGGTGGTCGCCAGTCGGCGCCGCTGCAGCGCGAACCGCGCACCGACTCCGGCGGCGCCATTGTGGCGTGCGGCACGCTGGTTGGCCACCCCGGCGCACGCGGCTCGTCGCCCGCGAGGGCTTGCCGTATGCTGCGCGCACGGGGCACCGGGCGGTGCTCCTTCAGCCGCCGGCAGGAGCAGTCTTTGGCAACCCCCAATTACGCCTACGAGAAGCGCCAACGCGAGTTGGCCAAGAAGCGCAAGGCCGAAGAAAAGCGCCAGCGCAAGCAGCGTGATGCGCAGACCCCGACGCAGCCCGACGGCACGGCACCCAGCCCTGCGCCCGGCTCCGAGCCCACAAGCTGAAGCGGAGACGAAAACGCCACGGCAGCGCCGTGGCGTCGTTCGCAGAACCCCTCGGGCTCAGATCACGCGGATGTTGGCCGCCTGCAAGCCCTTGGCCCCTTGCTTGACCTCGAACTCGACGCGCTGGTTCTCCTGCAGGCTGCGAAAGCCGCCGTTGTTGCGGATCTCGCTGTGGTGCGCGAACAGGTCCTTGCCGCCGTTCTCGGGCTTGATGAAGCCGAAGCCCTTGGCATCGTCGAACCACTTGACCACGCCGGTCTGTGTATCTTCCGTACTCATGAATGAAATTCCTAGAATGAAGTTGAAGCGCGCGCCGGCAACCGCACGGCGCGGACAGAAACACTCAAGGAACGTCAAACCGGGAACTGGGGCCGCGCGAGGGGCGAATCGGGACGCCGCGGCGGGCTCGAAGACCTTGCGAAACGGCCTCTTGCTTGTCTGTGCCGCTAGTGTAGCCGCAACACGACGCCTGCCATGAACCTGCCGCCGCAGACACCGCGCCGCCGACCCCTGCGTGCCGGGGTCGGCGCGGCCTTGGCTGCGCTCGCGCTGGCGGCTGGGGCCGACGACGCGCAGCGCCGCAACTGGTTCGACGACCCATTCGTGCAGGTGACCGCGGCGATGCCGGCCTGCCCGGCGCCCGATCCGCCGCTGCTCACCGAGGAGCAGATGAGCCGCGAGGCGCACTACCGCGCCGAACGCGGCACCAGTTGCTACCGCGCCGGGCGATGCCGGCTGCCCAACGCCTACCTGTACGACAAGGAGATCGCACCGCGCGTGGCCAAGGCCATCACGGTCGACGGCCGCTTCGCCGACACCAGCGTGTGGATCGAAGGCCAGCGCCGCTGGGTGTGGCTCAAGGGCTGCGTCGCACGGGCCGAGCAGAAAGCGGCGCTCGAGCAGCTCGTGCGAGGGATCGACGACGTCGAGCAGGTGATCGACCAGTTGCAGGTCGGCACCGGCGCAGCGCCGCCGCCGTACCGCACGCCGCCGCACTGACGGCGCGGCCCGCTGCCCGGCCGCGGCCACGGGCGAAGCAGGCCGATCGCCCGTCCGCGCGTGGCGCGTGCGCGTAGACGCCGGACTCCAATCCGGCCGGCGAGGCGATCGATATCATCGCCGCCACTTCCGGAAGCGCTCATCCTCGCCCCCGCTGCTGACAGGAACCCGACGTGCAATCGTTCGACTATCTGATCGTGGGTGGCGGCTCGGCCGGCTGCGTGCTCGCGGCGCGCCTGAGCGAAGACCCCAAGGTGCGGGTGGCGCTGCTCGAAGCGGGGCCGCCCGACACGAGCGTGCTGATCCACTGCCCGGCAGGGCTCGCGGTGCTGGCCCAGAACGGCCAGGCCAACTGGGCCTTCGAGACCGTGCCGCAGCCCGGGCTCAACGGCCGGCGCGGTTACCAGCCGCGCGGCAAGGTGCTCGGCGGATCCAGTTCGGTCAACGCGATGGTCTACATCCGCGGCCAGCGCGGCGACTACGACCACTGGGCCGCCGAGGGCAACCCCGGATGGGGCTACGGCGACGTGCTGCCGTACTTCAAGCGCTCCGAGCACAACGAGCGCGGCGCCGACGACTGGCACGGCAGCGGCGGCCCGCTCAACGTGATGGACCTGCGCAGCCCGAACCGCTTCGGCCCGGTGTTCGTCGAGGCCGCGCGCCAGGCGGGCCACGCGGCCAACGCCGACTTCAACGCCGCCGAGCAAGAAGGCGTCGGCCTGTACCAGGTGACGCACCGCAACGGCGAGCGCTGCAGCGCGGCCAAGGCCTACCTCGCGCCGGCGCGCTCGCGAGCCAACCTGACGGTGTTCACCGACGTGCGCGTCAGCCGCATCGTCAGCGAGGGCAGGCGCGCCACCGGCGTGGAGTTCATCCAGGCCGGCAGCCGGCAGCGGCTGGCCGCCACGCGCGAGGTGCTGTTGTGCGCCGGCGCGCTGCAGTCGCCGCAGGTGCTGATGCTCTCGGGCATCGGCCCGGGCGACGAACTGCAGCGCCTGGGCATCGCGGTGGTGCACGACCTGCCCGGCGTCGGCCGCCACCTGCACGACCACCCCGATGTCGTGCAGGTGTTCGACGCGCCGCACCTGAAGGATCTGTTCGGCCTGTCGCTGGCGGGCGCCGTGCGCGTCGTGCGCGGCATCTTCGAGTGGCGGCGCGCACGCAGCGGCATGCTGACGACCAACTTCGCCGAGGCCGGCGGCTTCATCAAGAGCAGCGCCGACGAACCATCGCCCGACCTGCAACTGCATTTCGTGATCGGCAAGCTGATCGACCACGGCCGCAAGGCGGTGTTCGGCCACGGCTACTCGTGCCACGTCTGCCTGCTGCGCCCGAAGAGCCGCGGCCGCGTGTCGCTGGCGAGCGCCGACCCGACCGCCGCGCCGCGCATCGACCCCAATTTCCTGGCTGAGCCCGACGACGTGCGCCGCCTGGTGCGAGGCTTCAAGGCGATGCGCATGATCTTGTCGCAGCCCGCGCTTGCGGGCTATGCCGGGCGTGAGCTGGCCGCCTCGGCCGCGGCACGCAGCGACGACGAGATCGAAGCCTTCATCCGCAGCCACGCCGACACGATCTACCACCCGGTGGGCAGTTGCCGCATGGGCCCGGGCCCGCTCGACGTGGTCGATCCCGAACTGCGCGTGCACGGCATGCAGGGCCTGCGCGTGGTCGACGCCTCGATCATGCCGCGCATCGTCGCCGGCAACACCAACGCGCCGACGATCATGATCGCCGAGAAGGCGAGCGACCTGATCAAGGCCGCGGCCTGACTCGTTTCAGCCGCAGCGCAGCTGCACGGCCTGCACGACGGCGCCACCGGCGTCATTGACCACCGCGATCACGCGCAGCGGCCGGCCGCCCTCGCCGTACGCCGGCACCGCGATGCGCTCTCGCAGCGCGCCGCGCCACGGCGCAGCGAGCCCGTAGTGGCGCACCACGTGGTCGTGGTGCAGGCGAACGCCGCCGTTCTCGCCGGCTCGCACGTCGCTGACGTGGCCATCCTCGAGCGCGGCCCACCACAGCGTCAGCGGCGCGCCGGTCGGGGCTTGCGCCTCGACGAGCACGCCATCGCCTGCCCGCTCCAGAGCCAGGCGCACGGTCGATCGCGCCGCGGCAGCCGGAAGCTGCGGCCAGCGTCGCCAGTCTCTCCCGTCGACGCGCACCTGCGGCGTGTAGGGGCTGCGCACACCGTCGGCGGCCTGCAGGCGAGCCTGGCGTTGGCTGTACCGCGGGTTGGCGAAACGGTCCTTCCAGCCGAGCCCGTCCCAGTAGTCGACGTGGAACGCGGCGGCGATCACGCCGGGTGCGCCCTTCAGCGTCGACAGCCAGCGATCGGCCTGCGGGCACGAACTGCAGCCCTCCGAGGTGTACAGCTCGACCACCGTGGGCACCGTGGCGCCCGATTCGGCACTGCAGGCCTGCGCCCGCGGCGCCTGGACAGCGCCGAGCAGCGACAGCGCGGCGCTGCCGACCACCAGGGTGCGACGTCGGTTCATGCGGTCACCTCGCGATGGCTCCGGGCCGCGCCCGGCGACCCGGCTCCGATTGAGTCGCGCGAGCCGCGCCGCTTCTGACATCGTCGGCCGCGGCGCCAGGGTGCGAACGGGTATTCTTGCCGCCCCGCGATGGCCGCCATCCATATCACCGACATCGAAGCCGCCATCAACTGGTGG
Source organism: Burkholderiaceae bacterium (assembly GCA_022072045.1). Lineage (GTDB taxonomy): Bacteria > Pseudomonadota > Gammaproteobacteria > Burkholderiales > Burkholderiaceae_C > JAEUPI01. The sequence continues at coordinate 14,270 of JAJVIL010000105.1, forward strand.
CGCGAGCGCTCGCCTTCGCTGGACGGCATCACCGCGTGCGCCGAGGTGCGCGCGCTGGCCGAGGTCTATGGCCTGCTGGTGTACCGCCACGAGCACGAGGCCGACGAGGCGTCGTTCTCCGCGGCGGCGCGCGACGCCTGGCTGCGCTGGTACGCGTCGACGCCCGACGCGCCGTGCATCGCGATCTGCTCCACCGCGCAGGGCGATGCGGTGTGCAAAGGCTGCGGCCGCACCGAGCACGAAGTGCAGCATTGGCCACGCATGTCGCCGGCCGACAAGCGCGCCGTGTGGCGCCGCATCACGCTGCAGGGCACGGCCTGGCGCTTCAACCGCTATGCCGAGCGCGCGCGCACCGCCAGCGGGGCCGATCACCCGCAACGGCCGCCGGCCGTGCCGGTGCGCACATGAACGGCCGTTCGCCGTGATGGGCCCGCTTGCCGGGAGCGCCGCACCGTCGCGCGCCGCGCTGTGGCGCGACGACGCGCGGCAGATCGCCGCGCTGGCGTGGCCGGTGCTGATCGGGCAGCTTGCGGTGCTCGGCTTCTCGACGGTCGACACCGTGCTGGTGGGCCGCTACAACGCCACCGACCTGGCGGCGCTGGCCGTCGGCTCGGCGGCGTACATCACGGTGTTCATCGGACTGATGGGCGTGGTGCTGGCGATCGGGCCGATCGTCGGCCAGCTCTACGGCGCCAAGCGCCTCGCCGAGGTCGGCCAGCAGTTGCACCAGGGCGTGTGGCTCGCGCTCGGACTGTCGGCGATCGGCAGCGCCGTGCTGGTGTTTCCGGCGCCGTTCCTGGCGTTGTCGCGCGCCACGCCGGAGGTGGCCGAGAAGATCCGCGCCTACCTGCTCGCGCTGGCGTTCGCGCTGCCCGCTTCGCTGCTGTTCACCGTGTACCGCGGCTTCAACATCGCGGTGTCGCGGCCCAAAGCGGTGATGGCGCTGCAGCTCGCCGGGCTGGGCCTGAAGGTGCCGTTGTCGGCCGCGCTGGTGTTCGGCGTGCCATCGCTGGGTATTCCAGCCCTGGGCGTCACCGGCTGCGGGCTGTCGACGCTGGTGGCGATGTGGGCGCAGGCGATCACCGCCTTCGTGGTGTTGCGCAGCGACGGCTTCTACCAGCGCTTCGCGCTGCGCGGTCATCGGCTCGACCGCCCGCGGCGCGACGCGCTCGCGGCGCTGCTGCGCCTGGGCGTGCCGATGGGCCTGACGATCCTGGTCGAAGTGACCGGTTTCGCGTTCATGGCGATCTTCATCGCCCGGCTCGGCACCACGCCGGTGGCCGGCCACCAGATCGCGGTGAACCTGGTGTCGATGATGTTCATGGTGCCGCTGTCGCTGGCCAACGCCACCTCGACGCTGGTGGCGCAGCGGCTCGGCGCCGACGGCCTGGCCGACGCGAGTCGGCTCGGCGTGCACGGCCTGCAGCTGACACTCGCGATCGCCGCGCTGGTCGGCACGCTGGTGTACCTCGCACGCGCGCCGATCGTGGGGTTGTATACCGCCGACGCGGCGGTTGCATCGGTGGCATTGACGCTGCTCAGCTGGGTCACGCTGTTCCATCTGAGCGATGCGCTGCAGACCCTGGCGCAGTTCGTGCTGCGGGCCTGGCGCGTCACCGTGGTGTCGCTGGTGGTGTTCGCGCTGTCGATGTGGGGCCTCGGACTCGGCGGCGGCTATGTGCTCGCCTTCGACGTCTTTGGCATCGCGCCACCCTCATGGCGCGGCGCCACCGGGTTCTGGATCGCATCGACCGGCGGCCTGTTCAGCGCGGGCGTGGCGCTGACCGCGTTCCTGCTGTGGATGCAGCGCCAGCGCGCGCGCGAAGCGCACGCGGTCATGCCGGCAGCGTGAGCACGAAGCAGCTGCCGCCGCCTTCGCGCGCGTCGCAGCGCACGCTGCCGCCGTGGCGCTCGACGATCTGCCGCACCAGGCTCAGCCCGAGCCCCACGCCGCCTTCGCGCTCGGCGTGCCCCGGCAGGCGGAAGAACGCCTCGAAGATGCGCTCGCGGTAGGCCTCGGGCACGCCGGGGCCGCGATCGCAGACGCGCAAGCGCGCGGCTGCCGCCTCGCGCTCGACGAAGACCTCGATCTCGCCGGCGCCGTAGCGGCGCGCGTTCTCGAGCAGGTTGCGCAGCGCGCGGCGCAGCAGCCGCTCGTCGCCGCTCACCGTGCACGGCGCGCCTTCGACCTGTGCGTCGACGC
>JAJVIL010000141.1 GCA_022072045.1 Burkholderiaceae bacterium
GCGCGGTGGCGCGCAGCTCGTTGGGGCCGTGGGCGGCCTGTCGGCGCGCGACCTCGGCCGCGCTCAGGCCGCCATCGACATCGGCGGCCAGCGCCTGCGCCACCGCGCCGGCATCGCGAGCCCATGGGGCGCCCGGCGTTGCAGGCGTGGCGGCGCTCATCGATTCATGCCGTCTGCGAGGTCGACACCAGCACGTCGGCGCTGCATTCGGACAGCACCATGCGCGTCGTGCTGCCCAGCAGCAGATCCTCCAGCGCGTGGCGGCCGTGCTTGCCGATCACGACGAGGTCGCAGTCGTGCTCCTGCTCCTGTTGCGCCACCAGCATCCACGGATCGGCGCCTTCGACGACGCTCGTGTGCAGCCGCTGCGCCGGCAGCCCCGATCGTTCGGCCATCAGGTGCAGACGCTGCGTGGCCTCGCGCCGCGCCTGCTCGCGGTAGCGCCCGACCACCTCGTCGGCCACGCCGGCCAGGCGCAGCTTGCCTTCGTACGGCAGCACCACCGCGTGCATCAGCACCAGCGTGCCTTGCGGCGCGACGCGCGCCGCAAGGTCGATCGACCCCGCGCTCCACGGCGAGAAGTCCACCGGCACCAGCACGCGGCGGTACGGTTCGTGCGCGCTGCTGCGCACCATCAGCACCGGGCGCCGAGAACGCTTGACGAGGCGCTCGGCGGTGGAGCCGACGACCACGCCGCGCAGGAAGCCCGCGCCGCGGGTGCCGGTGACCAGCAGGTCGGCCTGCAGCTGCTCGGCCTGGCGCGTCAGCGCCTCGACCGGATGGCCGGCGACGAGATGCTCGTTCACGTGCACGCCGTGCCGTCGCGCCAACTCGGCGGCCTGCGCATGCAGGGGCGCGCGGGCCTCGTCCTGCAGCGCCGACAACATCGCGGCGTCGTCGCCCAGCCAGCGCTTGAGGTCGTCGAGCGCGCTGGTGCCCACCGCGTGCACGAGGTGGATGCTGGCGCCCGCGCTGCGCGCCAGCCGCACGGCACGGTCGGCGGCGTGGCGCGAAGGCGCCGACAGGTCGGTGGCCGCGACGATCGACTGCAGCGGCTTGGGCGAGGCGGGCGGGCTGGACATGGTCTGTGCTGCGGTGGGGTTGCCAGAGAGTTCGTGCGTGTCGCGGTGCACCTGGTCAGCCGGCCGGCTGCTCGCGCATGAAGTGGGCCACGCCGGCCACTGCGTCCACCGGGACGACGAAGGCGATGCCGCGGCCCGTCTGGTCGAGCCCGGCCGCGCTCACGATCGCCTCCAGGATCTCGCCGCTGCGCTGCGTTGGCACCAGTGTCAGCAGCACCTCCTTCTCCGGCTCGATCGACACGCCGAAGATCTTCTCCTGCTCGTTGATGCCGGCGCCGCGTGCCACCAGCACGGTGCCGCCGCGTGCGCCGGCGCGCACCGACGCCTCGAGCACGGTGCTGCCCCAGCCCTTGCGGACGATGCTCACGATCAGGGACATGGCGGTGTTCGGCATGACATCAACTCCGCGAGTGGCGCTCCTTCAGGCGAATCATGAGGCCGAGCGTGGTGACCGACAGCACCGGAGCCAGCGCGATCAGCGATACCAGCCCGAGGCCGTCGACCAGCGGATTGTCGCGGCCGGTGGCGCCGGCGGCACCCAGCGCGAGCGCGAGCAGGAAGCTGTTGGCCAGCGGCCCGGTGGCCACGCCGCTGGCGTCGGCCGCCACGGCGGCGAAGGTGGGCTTGCTCAACGCCACCAGCACGAGTGCTGCGGCATAGCCGGGGAGCAACAGTGCCTTCAGCGGGATCTCGCTGCCGATCCGCAACAGGCCGACGCCCACCGCCAGGGCGACCCCCACCGACACCGCCGTCAGCACCAAGGTCTGGCGTAGCGAGCCACCGGAGGCGTCTTCGACCTCGCCGGCCAGCACGCGCACCGCCGGCTCACCCCAACAGGTGACGAAGCCGAGCGCCGCGCCGGCGACCGCCGCGTATGCCGCATGGGGCAACGCACCGAGCGCGGCCCCGACGATGCGGCCGAACGGCAGGAACGCGATACCCACGCCCAGCAGGAACAGAAAGAGGCCCGCCGCGGCCAGGGCAGTACCGGCCAGGACCCGCACCACTTCGGCGCGCGGCAGCCGCAGGAACAGCGTCTGGAACACCAGGAACAACGCCGCCAGCGGCAGCACCGCGAGCACCACGCCCAGCGCGGTGTCGCCCAGCAGTTCGACGCTCAGGGCTGCGCGCATCGGTCAGCCCTGCCACAAGCCGAGCAGCAGGAGCACCACCACCGGCCCGACCGACGCGATACCCAGCAGGCCGAACCCGTCGGAGCCGGTCGAACGACCCGCCAGCACCGAGGCCAGGCCGATCGTCAGCGCCAGCAGCACCGGTCCGCTGAGCACCCCCGTGGTCACGCTGCCGGCGTCGTAGGCCAGCGGCACGATGCCCGCCGGCGCCCACCACGACAGCGCCAGCATGGCGGCATAGGCCAGCCCCAGCAGCACCTTGTAGGGCAGGCCGAACACGATGCGCAGCAGCGCCACCGCCGCGAACAGGCCGACGCCGGCGGCGATCACGTAGCCGAGCGCACGTGCCGACATCGCCCCGGCCGACGCCGCCTGCACCTGTTGCGCGAGGATCAGCACGTCGGGTTCGGCGATGGTGGTCGCGAAGCCGAGCGCGAACGCCACCGCGACGATCAACCACAGCGATCGCCTGCGCGGCAGTTCGGCGCCGACGAAGCGGCCCATCGGCAGGATGCCCATGTCGATGCCGGCGAACAGCAGCGTCATGCCCACCGCGACCAGCAGCGTGCCGAACAGGAACTGCGCGAACTGCGCCATCGGCGCCTGCACCAGCGTCAACTGCAGCACGACCGTCACCGCGAGCAGCGGCGCGATGGCGCGCGCCACTTCGCGCAGGCGCCGGCCGATCGACGCGATCACCGGGCCTCCCGGTCATCGCTTGCGCCCAGTGGCGGCGGCAGCGCGTCGCCGGCCTGGCGTCGGCGGAACAGCCCCGCGCGCGCCAGCACGATGGTGGTCACCGGCGCGGTGATCGACAGCACGATGATGACCAGCCACGGGTGCAGCACCAGCGCGCTGTCACGACCGCTGAAGTGCACGATCGAGGCCAGCGTCACCGCCCACGCCGCCAGCGTGGAGGCGAGCGCCGGCGCATGCATGCGGGTGAAGAAGTCAGGCAACCGCAGCAACCCGGTGGCCGCCACCAGCGCGAGCGCACCGCTGCCCAGCAGCAGCAGCGCGATCAGCGCCTCGGCCCACGGCAGCGCGTTCGATGCGGCGCTCACTCGATCACCTCGCCGCGCAGCAGGAACTTGGCCAGCGCCATCGAGCCGACGAACCCGAACAGCGCCATCAGCAGCGCGCCTTCGAAGTACATCGGGCTGTCGTAGCGGATCGCCAGCACCAGCATCAGCAACATGCCGAGCACGTAGCTGAAATCCAGCGCCAGCACGCGGTCCTGCGCGCTCGGGCCGCGCAGCAGCCGCACCAGCGCGAGCGCCATCGCCAGCGCATACATCAGCAGCGTGGCGGTGATGGCAGCCGACAGCAGCCAGGTCATTCGAAGACCTCCTTCAACGGGTGTTCGTAGGCGGCCTTGAAGTGCGCCAGGAAGGCGGCCTCGTCGGGTAGATCGAACACGTGCAGCAGCAGCACGCTGCGATCGGGCGCCAGTTCGCACCACACGGTGCCCGGGACCACGGTGACGATCATCGCCAGCGCGGCCAGGCCGTGCATGTCGCGCAGTTCGAGCGGTATCCGTGCGAAGCCGGGCTGAGGTGGCCGGCGCGACAACGCCAGCACGCCCAGCGCCACCTCGATCGCCGAGCGCACCACGTCGCGGCCGACGCGCAGCACCAGCCGCGTCAGGGTGCCCCAGTGGCGCAGCGGCCCCGGCACCGGCCGCAGCGGCGCGATCAGCAGCGGCAGCGCGAGCGCCAACGCAGCGCCCAGCAACAACCGGGCCGCGTCGATCCCGTCGTGCAGCAGCAGCCAGCCGCCGAGCAGCCCGAGCGACAGCCACGGCGAAGGAATCAACCGCTTCAGTGCCCGCTTCATCGTGGGCTCTCCGGCGCGCGCAACCGCGGCTGCGCGCCCATCACGGCTTCGATGTAGCGCTCGGGCGCGTGCAGCGTCTGCGCGGTGGCGCGCGTGTACGCGAGTACCGCATCGCCGCGCGCCACCAGCAGCAGCACCAGGGCCAGCAGCGCCGCCACGGGCGCCGTCTCGGCCACGCGCAGGCGCGGCGCGGGGCGCTCGCCGCCGCTCCAGAAGTGGCTGATGCCCACGCGCATCAGCGCGATCGCCGCCAGAAGCCCGCTGACGATCAGCAGCGCGAACAGCATCCAGCCGGCGTTGCCGCCGCGCAGATCGAGCAGCGCGCTCAGCATCGCGAGCTTGGCGACGAAGCCCGCCAGCGGCGGCATGCCGGCGATCGTCATCGCGCACAGCGTGAAGGCCACACCGAGAAACGCCAGCGCGGCGGGAATGGCGCGGCCGGCCAGCACCTGCTCGTCGTCGTCGAGGTTGCTGCCCGGCGGCGGCTCGCCGCCGATGAACACCGGTAGCGCGTCGCCGTGGTCGATCTCGGTCGGCCCGAGATCGACCTGGCGGCTGCGCTCGAGCAGTTCCACCAGCAGGAACAGTGCGCACGCCGCCAGCGTCGAACTGGCCAGGTAGAACAGCGCGCCGCCGGTGAGCGCGGAGTCTTCGAAGCCGATGGCCGCGATCAGCGTGCCCGACGACGCGATCACGCTGAAGCCCGCGAGCCGCGCGAGTTGCTGCGAGGCCAGCATGCCGAGCGCGCCGAACGCCAGCGTCGCCAGCCCGCCCCACACCAGCACGGTGCTGCCGAACCCGGCCGACACGCTGGTCGATGTACCGGCAACGGCGGGGAAGCACAGCGTCCACAGCCGCAGCACCGCGTACACGCCGACCTTGGTCAGCACGGCGAACAGCGCTGCGGCCGGTGCGCTGGCCGCCGCATACGCCGGCGGCAGCCAGAAGTTCAGCGGCCACAGGCCGGCCTTGGCGAGGAAGGCGATGCCCAGGATCGCGGCCCCGGCGTGCAGCAGGCCGCGGTCGCCCGCGGGGATCAGCGGCAGCTTGCGCGCGATGTCGGCCATGTTCAGCGTGCCGGTGACGCCGTAGATCACCGCCACGCCGATCAGGAACAGCAGCGACGCGGCCAGGTTGATCGCGATGTAGTGCAGCCCGGCGCGCACGCGAGCGCGGCCGCCGCCGTGCAGCAGCAGCCCGTAGCTGGCGGCCAGCAGCACCTCGAAGAACACGAACAGGTTGAACAGGTCGGCGGTGAGGAACGCACCGTACAAGCCCATCAACTGCAACTGGAACAGCGCATGGAAGCTCACCCCGGCGTGCTGCCAGCGCGGCAGCGCGTAGGCCAGCGCGGCCAGGCCGGCGCAGCCGGTGAGCACCGCCATCAGCGCCGATAGCCGGTCGGCCACCAGCACGATGCCGAACGGCACCGGCCAGTCGCCGGTCAGGTAGACGCCGAACGCCGCCGGGCCTTGCGAGTCGACCGAGCGCAGCAGCAGCAGCGCGATCGCCAGGCCGATCGCGGTGGAGGCCAGGTTGAGCGCGCCCTTCAGCACGCGCCGGTCTTCGCGCAGCAACAGCATTGCCGCCGCGGTGCCCAGCGGCAGCAGCACAGGCGCCACCACCAGGTGCTCGACTCTCACAAGGCACCCCTGGCGCTTCGCGCCTCCCCGCCGAGCGGGGGCTGAGCCCCTTCGGGCGGCCGGGCGGGGCTCATGACGGCACCCCTGGCGCTTCGCGCCTCCCCGCCGAGCGGGGGCTGAGCCCCTTCGGGCGGCCGGGCGGGGCTCATGACGGCACCCCTGGCGCTTCGCGCCTCCCCGCCGAGCGGGAGCTGAGCCCCTTCGGGCGGCCGGGCGGGGCTCAAGGCAACTCCTCGTGGCCGTCGACATGGTCGCCGCCCGACAGGCCGCGCAGCGCCAGCAGCACCACCAGGAACAGCGCGGTGGTCGCGAAGCCGATCACGATGGCGGTCAGCACCAGCGCCTGCGGCACCGGGTCGGTGTAGTTCGACAGGTCGGCCGCCAGGCCGGGCTTGACGATCGGCTCGTGGCCGATGGCCAGACTGCCGACGCTGAAGATGAACAGGTTGACCGCGTACGACAGCAACGCCAGACCGATCAGCACCTGGAACGTGCGCGGCCGCAGCACCAGCCAGACGCCGGCGCCGGCGAGCACCCCGATCGCGATCGACAGCACCGCCTCCATCAGTGGGGCTCGTCGGCGGCCTGCTGGCGGCGCGCGCGCAGCGACTGGTGCGCGATGCCGGTGAGCATCAGCAGCGTCGCGCCGACCACCACCGTGAACACCCCGAGGTCGAACAGCGCCGCGCTGGGCAGGCCCACGGTGCCGACCAGCGGCAGCACCGGGTGCACCGTGTGCGAGGTGAGGAATGGATACCCCAGCGCCAGCGCGCCGAGCCCGGTGGCCAGCGCCAGCAGCAAGCCGATGGCGATCCAGCGCTGCGGGTTGAGGTGCAGCCGTGCCTCGACCCAGCGCGTGCCGCCGACCATGTACTGCGCGATGAAGGCGCTCGCCACCACCAGCCCGGCGACGAATCCGCCGCCGGGTTCGTTGTGCCCGCGCAGGAACAGATGCACTGCGAACAACGCGGCCAGCGGCAGCAGCAGCCGCACCAGCACCGCCGGCACCTCGAGATAGTCCTGCAGGCGGTCGGCGTCGTCGGCGCGGTCGGCGAGGTCGAGGCCCATGCCGTGCGCGCGCTGCTGCTGCGGCGAGTCGATGCTCTCGCGCGGCGGCCGGAAGCGCCGCAGCAGCGCATACACCGTGATGCCGACCAGGCCGAGCACGGTGATCTCGCCCAGCGTGTCGAAGGCGCGGAAGTCCACCAGCATCACGTTGACCACGTTGCTGCCGCCGCCGGCAGGCAACGCCTGCTCGATGAAGAACGGCGCGATCGACAGCGGCGCGCTGCGCGTCAGCAGCGCGTACGACAGCGTGGTCAGGCCGGCGCCGACCAGCACCGCGAGCACCAGGTCGCGGCGGCGGCGCCACCAGGCGCGCGCCGCGGTGCGCGGGTCGTCCTCCTGCACGCGCTTGGGCAGCCAGCGCAGCCCGAGCAGGAACAGCACCAGCGTCACCACCTCGACGGCGAGCTGCGTCAGCGCCAGATCGGGCGCCGAGAACCAGGCGAAGGTGATGCACACCACCAGGCCGACGATGCCCAGCATCGTCAGCGCCGCCAGGCGGTGGAACTTGGCCTGCTGCGCGGCAACGATGGCGCAGGTGCCGGCGATGATCCACAGCATCACGAACACCGGCGACGCCGGCACGCGCGCGCGATCGCCCCACGCCAGCGGTACGACCAGCACCGAGCCCAACCCGGCGAGGCCGGCGATCACGATCATCGCCAGCAGTTGCGGCTGCAGCCGCCGCGTGGCCAGCACGTGCAGCGAGCGGCGCGCCGCGGCCGACAGCGCGGCGAGTGTGCGCTCGAACAGGCGCTTGCCGTCGAGTGCCGCGAGCAGCGGGGCGTCGCCACCGGGCCGCTGCTCGAAGCGCCGGCCGAACCACGCGTAGACGACGAGTCCGCCGGCGGTGGCCGACAGGCTCATCGCCAGCGGCGTGCTGAAGCCATGCCAGACCGCGAGGCTGTACTGCGGCAGCGGGCCGCCGACCACCGGCTGCGCCGCGGTGGCCAGCAGCGAGCCGATCGACCAGGCGGGCAGCGTGCCCACCACCACGCACGCGAGCACCAGCAACTCCACCGGCACGCGCATCCACGGTACCGGCTCGTGCGGTTGGCGCGGCAGGTCGCGCCCCGGCGGCCCGAAGAAGACGCCGTGTCCGAAGCGCAGCGAGTACACCACCGCGAACACGCCGGCCAGCGTGGCTGCGGCCGGCAGCCCGAACTGCACCGCGGGCGTCGCGCTGATGTACACCGTCTCGGCGAAGAACATCTCCTTGGACAGGAAGCCGTTGAGCAGCGGCACGCCGGCCATCGCCGCGCTGGCCACGATGGCCAGCGTGCCGGTGATCGGCATCGCACGGACCAGGCCGCCGAGCCGGCGCATGTCGCGCGTGCCGGTCTCGTGGTCGATGATGCCCACCGACATGAACAGCGACGCCTTGAAGGTCGCGTGGTTCATCATGTGAAAGACCGCAGCCACCGTGGCCAGCGGGCTGTTGAGCCCGAGCAGCAGCGTGATCAACCCGAGGTGGCTGATCGTCGAATAGGCGAGCAGGCCCTTGAGGTCGTTCTGGAACATCGCCGCGTAGGCACCCAGCAGCAGCGTGACCAGGCCCGCACCGCCGACGATCCAGAACCACGTCTCGGTGCCGGCGAGCACCGGCCACAGTCGCGCCAGCAGGAACACGCCCGCCTTGACCATCGTGGCCGAGTGCAGGTAGGCCGACACCGGCGTCGGCGCCGCCATCGCGTGCGGCAGCCAGAACTGGAACGGGAACTGCGCGCTCTTGGTCAGCGCGCCCGCCAGGATCAGCGCCAGCGCCAGCGGATACAGCGCATCGCTGCGCACGCGCTCGCCGGCGGCGAGCACCGCGTCGAGCTCGAGGCTGCCGACGATGTGGCCGAGCACCAGCACGCCGGCCAGCAGCGCCAGCCCGCCGCTGAAGGTGACGGTGAAGGCCATGCGCGCGCCGCGGCGCGCGTCCAAGCGGTGTGTCCAGTAGCCGATCAGCAGGAACGAGAAGACGCTGGTGAGCTCCCAGAACACCACCAGTTGCACCAGGTTGCCCGACACCACCACGCCGAGCATCGCGCCCATGAAGCCCAGCAGCAGCGAGTAGAAGCGCGCCGCCGGGTCGTCGGGCGACAGGTAGTAGCGCGCGTAGACGATCACCAGCAGGCCCATGCCGGCCACCAGCATCGCGAACATCCACGCGAAGCCGTCGAGCCGCACCACGATGTCGACGCCCAGGCCGGGCAGCCACGCCAGGCGCTCGCTGAGCACGACGCCGGCGCTGACCTGTGGCCACAGCAGGGCCAGCGGCACCACCAGCGCCAGCGCGACCAGCGCCGCCCACAGCGACTCGAGGTTGCGCGCGTTGGTCGGCAGCGCCGCTGCGACCACGCAGCCGGCAAAGGGCAGCAGCAACAGCGCGAGCAGCGACATCGGCGGGCAGTCTAAGGGACGGCCCCAGGCGCTCGCCGCGCCGGTGCGCCGGCGTTCGGCGGTCGCGTGCCTCGGCGCTTCAGCGCCGCACGTCGACCACCGTGCGGCCGCGCACCTGCCCCGCGAGCAACCGCGGTGCGTAGGCGATCGCCTCCGACAGGCCGATCTCCGACACCATCGAATCGAGCAGCTTGGTGTCGAGATGCCGGGCCATCAAGGCCCACGCGTCGCGCCGCCGATCGTCGGGCTCGAGCACGCTGTTGATGCCGTACAGCGTGACGCCGCGCAGGATGAACGGCATCACCGTGGTCGGGAAGTCGCCGCCTTGCGCCAGCCCGCAGGCCGCCACAGCGCCGTGAAAGCGCGTCTGCGCGCAGGCGTTGGCCAGCGTGTGGCTGCCCACCGTGTCGACCACGCCGGCCCACAGCTCCTTCTGCAGCGGCTTGCCCGCCTGCGAAAGATCGGCGCGTTCGACGATGCGCTGTGCGCCCAGGCGTTCGAGGTAGCCGGCCTCCTGCGGCCTGCCGGTGGAGGCGACGACGCGGTAGCCCAGGCTGCCCAGCAGCGCCACCGCGATCGAGCCCACGCCGCCGGCAGCGCCGGTGACCAGCACCTCGCCGTCGCCGGGCTTCAGGCCATGGCGTTGCAGCGCCATCACCGACAGCGCCGCGGTGAAGCCGGCGGTGGCGATCGCCATCGCGCTGCGCGTGTCGAACGGCGCCGGGATCTTCAGCAGCCAGCCGGCGTCGAGCCGCGCCTTCTGCGCCAGCCCGCCCCAGTGGCTCTCGCCCAGCCCCCAGCCGGTGACGACCACCTGGTCGCCGGCCTTCCAGTGCGCGCTGCGGCTTGCGCTCACGGTGCCGGCCAGGTCGATGCCGGGCACCAGCGGCCAGGCGCGCACCACCGCGCCGCGGCCGGTGAGGGCCAGCGCGTCCTTGTAGTTGAGCGTCGAGTACTCGACGTCGACGGTGACGTCGCGGTCGGGCAGGCGCGATTCGTCGAGGTCGAGCAGTTCGGCGCGGGTCTTCTTGTCTTCGGTCTGCGACAGCAGGATGGCCTTGAACATCGTCGTCTCTCCTTCGTCAGTCGTGGCGCTCGGCCCAGCGCGCGATGATCGCATGCAGCGCGTCGAGCCCGTCGGTCAGCGCCGCCGGGCCGGGCTGCAGGATCAGCGGCGACTTCACCTCGTGCAGCTCGCCGTCGCGCACCGCGGGCACCGTCGAGAAACCGGCGCGTGCAGCGACGCGCTCGGGTCTGAACTTCTTGCCGCACCAAGAGCCGATGATGAGATCCGGCGCGGCGCGAACGATCTCCATCGGGTCGGCGACGATGCGGTCCCGGGCGAGCGAGGCCGCCGCGCGCTGCGGGAACACATCGTCGCCGCCGGCGATGCCGATTAGCTCGCTGACCCAGCCGATCGCGCTGATCGCCGGCTCGTCCCACTCCTCGAAGTACACGCGCGGCCGGCGCGGCAGCGCCGCCGCGGTACGCCGCACTCGTTCGAGGTGGGTCTGCAAACGGTCCACATACTGCCGTGCGCGAGCTTCTGCGCCGACCATCGCGCCGAGCCGCAGCACGTAGCCGAGGATGCCCTCGACGCTGCGGTGGTTGGCGATCCACACCTCGACGCCGGCCTTGATCAGCGCGCCTGCGATGTCGGCCTGGATGTCGGAGAAGCCGATCGCCAGGTCGGGCTTCAGTTCGAGGATGCGCTTGATCTTCGCGCTGGTGAAGGCGCTGACCCTGGGCTTCTCTTGCCGGGCCTCGCGCGGGCGCACCGTGAAACCCGAGATGCCGACGATGCGCCGCTGCTCGCCCAGCGCGTACAGCACCTCGGTCGGTTCCTCGGTCAGGCAGACGATGCGTTCGGGGTGCGCGCCCATGCTCGCCCGCAGCTTAAGCGCGGCCTTCGAGCGCGAGCGGCTGCGGCGCGAGTCCCCCGTCGGCGCCTGCGGGTTTGCACCGCGAGGCTGGCCTCAAGTGCGCCGCGCGTCCGAGGGCAACGCGATGCCTCGCGTGTCGAGCACCTTGGCCACCGCCCCGCGCGTGATCGCACCGAGCAGGATCTCGTTGCAGCCCGCGAGCCCCGCGCGCACGCGGTTGGTCGCGCTCAGTTCGCTGGCCACCAGCACCAGCACGGGCTTCAGCACGCCGGGCAGGCGGCTGCGCTCGCGCACGTCGTTGCACAGGTCCATCGCGTCGCCGCCGTCGGCCGGATGCAGCGCCTGATCGACGAACACCGCGACGAACGGCCACGGCGCCGGGAGATCGGGCGGCTCGCGCCGCACCTGTACGTCGAAGCCGAAGGCCCGCAGTTGCTCGCACAGCGGATCGGGCTCGTTGCCGGCTTCGCGCAGCACGAGAATCGAAGACACGGCGGGTTTGGCGGGCTCCGCAGGCGTGCCGTGAGCGACCTTGCCAGCAGCGGCCGGCGCCGTCGGCATCGCAGGGCGCGGCGGCGCGCTGGGCACGACCTCCGGCGTTGCGTCGATCACGGCGTCTGCGGGCGGCGCAGCCGGCGGCGACAGAGCTTCGGTCAGCGTCGGCAGCGCAGTCGGCTGGGGCTCGGGCGCTGCGGGCTTCAGTGCTGGCGCCTCGGTGAGCGTTGGAGGAAGCGTCTCGGTGAGCGTTGGAGGAAGCGCTTCGCTGAGCGTTGGCGGGAGCGCTTCGCTGAGCGTCGGCAACGCCGATGCCGCCGGCGCGTCGTCGAGCCCGCCGTGCGCCGTTGCGGGGCCGGCGTCGCGCAGGCGATCCTTGCGCACCTGCGCTCGCCTCGCGGCGCGCTGTGCCGCACGTTCGGCCTCGGGGTCGCCGAGCCAGGGGGCGTGTCGCGCCTCGGGGTCGGAGACGATGAACTCCTCGCCGGCGGGCTTGCTGGGCGCCGCGGGCGCCGGCGGGACTTCGATGTCGCGCAGGGTGATCGACAACGGCGCCGCCTCGGGCTCAGCGCTGCGCCTGGGCTTGGCCTGGGGGTCGGCCAGCTTGCCTGGCCGGGTGCGGCGTTCGTTCGAGCGGGTCACCGTTGTCAGGCCGATTGGGGACCAAGGTAGGTTTCGGCGATGCGCACCCAGTAGCTGGCGCCGGTGGGCAGCACGCGGTCGTTGAAATCGTAGCCTGGGTTGTGCACCATGCAGCCGCCCTCGCTGCCGACGCCGTTGCCGATGAAGACGTAGCAGCCGGGTACCTGTTCGAGAAAGAACGCGAAGTCTTCGCTGCCGGTGACCGGTTGCGCGTCGGCAACGAGGCCGTCGTCGCCCAGCCACTGGCGCACCACGCGCTGGCAGAACGCGCTCTGCTCAGGGTGGTTGTAGAGCATCGGGTAGCGGCGCTGGTACTCGACCTGCGCACTGGCGCCGTAGACGGCGGCCTGCGCGTGCGCGATCTCGGTGATGCGCTGCTGCAGCAGGTCGCGCACGGCGGGCTTGTAGGCGCGCACCGTGAGCCTGAGCGTCGCCTCGCCCGGGATCACGTTGGGCGCCTCGCCGGCGTGGAAGGCACCGACAGTCACCACGCCCATCTCGAGCGGCGCCACGTTGCGCGACACGACGGTCTGCAGCGCCATCACGATGCTCGACGCGGCGACCACGGGATCGACGGCGTCCTGCGGGATCGCACCGTGGCCGCCCTTGCCGCGCACGGTGATCGTGCAGGTGTCGGAACTGGCCAGCGCGAAGCCCGGCACGATCGCGAATCGGCCTTCGGGCAGGCCCGGCATGTTGTGCATGCCGAACATCGCCTGGCACGGAAACAGCTTCAGGAAGCCGTCGTCGAGCATTCGCCTGGCGCCGGCCAGGCCCTCTTCGGCGGGCTGGAACACCAGGTGCAGGTGGCCGTCGAAGCGCCGCGTCGCCGCGAGGTGGCGCGCCGCGGCCAGCAGCATCGCGGTATGGCCGTCGTGGCCGCAGGCGTGCATCTTGCCGAGCACCTTGCTGGCCCACGGCTTGCCGCTGGTCTCGGCGATCGGCAGCGCGTCCATGTCGGCGCGCAGGCCGACGTGACGATCGGAGGTGCCCGCGCGCAGCGTGCCGACGACGCCGGTGCCGCCCAGGCCGCGATGCACCTCGTAGCCCCAGCGCTCCAGTCGCTGCGCCACCAGGTCGGCGGTGGCGTGCTCTTCGTAGGCCAGCTCGGGGTTGGCGTGGATCTGGCGCCGGATGGCGACCATCTCGTCTTCGTGCCGGCGGATCTCGTCGAGGGCGGGCAGCGGCAGCGGTGCGTTCATGGAGTGGTGAGTCTGGTTGTTCGATGGGTCAGCGGCTCCACCGTGAGCCCGCTCCTCCAGGGCACGAAGCTGCATCGCAGAACCCCCTGTGGCCTGATGCGGCCGCAGGCACCATGGTAGCCGCGGTGGCCGGCGAGGGCGACCGCAGGGCTCCGGCGCCTGCCGCGCTGCCTTGCGGCTGGCCGCCGCAGGCCCTAACGCGCCGCGGCACGCTGCAGCTCGAGCTGCGCGAACGCGTACTCGCGGTACGGCAGAGCGCCGATGTCCAGCGTGCGCTGGAACATGCGGCGCGCGCCTTCGGCGTCGCCCGCCAGCAGCAGTTGCTGGCCGAGGTAGAACCAGGCCTCCGACAGGTTGAGGCGCTCCATCTGCTTGTCCTGGCGCGCCGAGCGCAGCAGATCATCCTGCGACAGCCGGCCGGCGAGGTAGTGCACCACGGCGCCTGGCCAACGCTGGCTGTCGGTCTGCTCGACGTACGGCGCGATCGCGTCGCGGCCGTTGCCGGCATGGCGCTGCGCGGCGAGGAACAGCCAGATCAGCGCGAAGTCGCGGTCTTCGCCGCTGCCGGCCTGCGCCGCTTCGCGAAACGACGCCTCGGCGTCGGCGTAGCGGCCCTGGTAGTACTGGGCGTTGCCCAGCCCTTTGGCGGCGAGGCCGCCGCCGGGCTCCATCGCGCTGCGCATCGCCGCCACCGCTTCGCCTGCGCGGCCGAGCGACAGCAGCGCCAGGCCGCGCGCGTACAGCAACTCGCTCGCCTGCGCGTTCAGCGGCAGCGCCCGGTCGACATCGGCCAGCGCGGCTTCGAAGCGGTTGAGCAGGTTGTTGGCGAGCGCGCGCTTGGCGAGCACCGGGCCGGTCAGCGGCGCGTGCTCGCCGGTGACCTTCAGCAGCTCGGTGGCGAGCGCGACTTCGATCTCCTGCCGCACGACGAGGTCGCGCAGCGCGTCGCTGTCGTTGCCGTAACGGCACTGCACGCGGCGTTCGATGTCGTCGAACGCGCCGCGCAGGCGCTCGGCGTCGAGCAGCGGCAGCCGCAATGTGGTGCCGCTGATGCGGCGCGCCGCCTGCAGGTGCTCGCGGTACCCGGCCAGGTCGCCGGGCAGCACCTGATCGAGCTTGCGCGTGTAGTCGAGCAGCAGCGTGAACGTGTTGCCGCTGACTTCCATGCGCGAGGTGAACGCGAAGTGCCGATCGTTCACGTCCTGCGGTGCCGGCGGCCGCGACTGGAAGCGCCGTGGCGCGACCACGCGCACGCGCTGCGTCACGCGCCGCGGGGCATCGACACGCCACGGCATGTCGCGCCGCGCCTCGCGCGGGCCGACCATGGCATCGAGGATCTCCAGCGCCGGCACCTCCACCGTCAGCATGCCGCGTTCGTAGCTGCCCGCTGCAGGCAGCTCGTAGTGCAGCTCCATCTCCAAGCGGTTGGCCTCGCGGTCGTCGCGCACTTGCGGCGCCCGGATCTGGCGCATGCCGGGCATCACGCGCGCCCAGGCGCCGGCCAGGTTCTCGGCGATGCGCTCGGCGCCGCCGGCAGCGACCGCGCTGCGCCACGCCTCGGCCGCGTTGCCGCGCAGCCGAACGATCGACGTGACCTGCGCGGCGCGGGTGAGGTCGGCGAGGTTCCAGGTCTGATCGAACTCCATGCCCTCGGGCGCGGCAGCGGGCACGTCGATGCGCGCCAGCGCCTGGGTCTGCGGCGCGACCACCAGCGCCATGCCGTAGTCGGGCTGGCCGCGGCTGTCGAGCCGGCGGCCCTGTTGCTGCAGCGTGGGGTCGAGCCAATAGGTCCTGCCGTCGAGCTGCAGCCGCGTGATCACGTGGTCGAACTGGTCGTGTCCGGGCAGGTAGTCGGCGATGCCGCGATTGCGTTGCATCGACACCAGCGCAGCCTGCGCGTCGAACCCCAGTCGCCGCAGCACCGCGTCGAGCAGCGCGACCTTGTCCTTGCAGTCGCCCAGCCGCTCGGCGTACGTGCGTGCGGCGGGCTTCGGCCGGTGCGAGCTTTCGCCCAGGCTGGCGCTGAAGTAGCGCACCTCGTCCTGCACCATTTCCAGCACTTCGGCGGCCAGGCGCTCGCGCGGCAGCCCCTTGCTGCGCCAGGCCTCGATGCGGCCCTCGAGCTCGGGGCCGAGGTCGCTCGAGTCGGCGAACAGGCCTTCGGCCCAGCGCGCGACTTCGTTCCAGTCGCGGTACTCGCTGATCTGCACCGACGGCCACACCTTGTACCAGGGCGGCACCCGCTCCTCGGCGCGCACCATCGGCACGTTGCGGCGCACGATGCGCACGCTCTCGCGGTTGCCTTCGCGGCTGATCTCGGGCACCACCTCGTTGCGGATGCCCTTGACGCGCAGCGTGCGGCTCACCGGATGGTCGACCCGCACGTGCACCACGTCGGCCGGCGCACCGAAGGTCAACTGGTAGTTGTCGGCGAAGCGGCCGTCGAAGATCGGGTTGACGCCGTGCAGCGTGTAGGCGATGTCGACCGCATCGCCGATGCGCACGTCGTTGAGCACCACCAGCAAGGTCTGCAGGCCGGTGAGCGCGCCCTGTTCGAGACGCTCCTCGCGGCGCAGCAGCTCGATGCGTGCGCCGGCGAGTCGGTCCAGGCGCACGCCATCGCGCCACAGTGCCGCCTCGTGCAGCGTCAGCGTCTGGTACGCCGGGTTGAAGCGCAGCTCGGCCTTCGACACTTCGGCCAGCGCCGCGCTGTCGGTGGCCACCAGCCGCGAGTGCACGTACTGCTGCTGCTCGCCCGGCGCGTCGAGCCGGATCTGCACGTCCGACAGCAGCACGCGATAGCCAGGGCCGCGAGCGGCGGGGTCTGCCCGCGTCGGCGCATCGACGCCGATCACCCACGACGGCGTCGCCGCGATGCGATAGCCGTTGGCGAACGGCGGCGCGGCTTCCGCAGGCGCCGCCACCGCCGTCGCCCTCGCGGGCCCGACGGGCTGCGCCGTCGCGCCGGTGGCCAGCGCGATCGCCGCCATCG
>JAJVIL010000041.1 GCA_022072045.1 Burkholderiaceae bacterium
CGCCGCGGGCCGGACATCGAGCGGGCGCGCCTCGACGCGCGCGTCGTTGACGCCGCGGGCGGCAGTGGCCGTCGGGTCGACCCCAGGCGGGACGACGCGGATCACCCGCCCGACCTCGAGCGAATTGGGGTTCTCGATGTTGTTCCAGCGCGCGATGTCGCGCGCGTTCTGGCCCGTTTCGAGGCCGACGCGGATCAGCGTGTCGCCGGGCTTGATCGTGTAGTAGCCGGGCTTGCCCGCGTTCTCGGCCCCGGGCTTGGCGGCCATCGCGTCGGGCGCCGCCGGTGCAGGCGGGGTGGCGGTGGCGCCCGCCGCAGCAGGCGCTGGCGTGCCGGCGGGCGCGACGACGCTCTTGCCGTTGATCGCCGGAGGCGGCGCCACATGCGCCACCGGGTTGCGCTCTTCCACCGGAGCCGGCGCACGCGAGGTGGCGCACGAGGCGACCGCGCAAGCGAACAACAGCGCCAGCCCGAATCGCAGCGCAGCGCCTGCGCGCGCGACGCCGGTCTGCGCAACACCGGCACCGGGTGCTCGCGCGCCGCGTACGCCAAGGCTTGCCGTCAAATCGTGTGCCCTTCGAACCATCAATCGACGCCCGATTTTAGGGGGACAAAGTGCACGGGTTCGAGATCGAGCCGCCGGTAGCCGTGGAGTTCCCGATCGACCACCGCCAGCACTTGCTGCGCGCCGCTGCGCACCGGCGCGATCAGGCGGCCGCCGACCGCCAGTTGCTCGAGCCACGCCGGCGACGGTTCGTCGCCGACCGCGGCAGCGATGATGCTGTGATACGGCGCGTTGGGGGCGTGTCCGCGCCAGCCGTCGCCGTGCACCAGGCGCACGCGGTCCAGTCGCAGCGGCGCGAGTTGCGCGCGTGCCTTGTCGAACAAATCGCGCACGCGCTCGATCGAGATCACCGAATCGGCCAGTTGCGCCAGCAGCGCACACTGGTAGCCGCAGCCGGTGCCGACCTCGAGCACCTTGCCGAGGCCGCCACGCGCCCGCGCCGCCGAACCGGCCAGCAGCAGCGAAAGCATGCGCGCCACCACCGACGGCTTGGAAATCGTCTGCCCGTGCCCGATCGGCAGGCTGGTGTCCTCGTAAGCCTGTGCCGCCAGCGCACTGTCGATGAACTGGTGCCGCGGCACGCTGGCCAGCGCACGCAGCAGCGCCTCGTGGCGGATGCCCTGCGCGTGCAGGCGCTGCACCATGCGCTGCCGCACCTGGACCGAGTCGAGGCCGACTCCGCTGGGCGCCGGGCGTGGGCGCGCGTCGCGGCTGGCCTCGCGCAGCGGGCGCTGGGGCTGCAGCGTGTCGGGTCGTCGCGCGGCACCGGCCAGTCTGGCCAGCGGCAACGGAAAGGCACCTCCGCGCCGGCGCTCGGTCATGCCGCCGCCTTCGCGCCTTGCGTGCTGCCCGCGACGGGGGGAGCGCGCCTCGGGCAGCGCAGGGCGCTCACGCCGTACCCACCCGGGTCTGCCACGAGCCAAGCGCAGCGTGATCGGTCAGGTCCACCTGCAACGGCGTGATCGACACCTGCGCCTGGCTCACGGCGTGGAAATCGGTGCCCTCGCCCGCCTCGCGCGCACTGCCGGCCGGGCCGATCCAGTAGATCGCCTCGCCGCGCGGATTGGCCTGCCGAATCACCGGCTCGCTGGCGTGGCGGCGCCCGAGCCGCGTCACCACGCGCGGCAGCGTCGCCGCATCGGCGCGGTTGGGAATGTTGACGTTGAGCAGCCACGGCGCGCCGCGTTGCTGCAGCGCAGGCAGCACGCGCTCGATGATCGCGCGCGCCGCGAGCGCTGCGGCGTCGAGATGCCGCCAGCCCTTGTCGACCTGCGAGAACGCGATCGCCGGAATGCCGAACAGGTAGCCTTCCATCGCCGCGGCCACGGTGCCCGAATACAGCGTGTCGTCGCCCATGTTGGCGCCGTTGTTGATGCCGGCGACGACGAGGTCGGGCCGCTGGCCGAGCACCCCGGTCAGCGCGACGTGCACGCAGTCCGACGGCGTACCGTTGACGACGCGAAAGCCGCGCTGCGCCGCGGCGTCGGCGACGAACACGCTGAGCGGCCGGTTCAGCGTCAGCGCGTTCGAGGTGCCGCTGGCGTTGCTCTCGGGCGCGACGACGTCGATCTCGCCCAGGCCCTGGCACGCCTGCACGAGCGCGGCGATCCCGGGCGCAAGGTATCCATCGTCGTTGGCAATCAGGATGCGCATGGCGGGGTGCGCGGCGTGGGCGATTCCGTGGTCGGCGCGCATTGTAGGCAGCGCGTCGGCGCACGCGCGGGCTGCGTATCATGCTCGCCGATGCGGGAGAAACGCGATGCACGCCTGGCTCTGCGATCAACCCACCGGCATCGATGCCGTGCACTGGAGGGAACTGCCGACACCTGAGCCGGGCCCCGGGCAGGTGCGCGTGGCGATCAAGGCGGCCAGCCTGAATTTCCCCGACCTGCTGATCGTGCAGGGCAAGTACCAGATCAGGCCCGAGCCGCCCTTCGTGCCGGGCTCGGAGTTCTCGGGTGTGATCGAAGCCCTCGGGCCCGAGGTGCGGGGTCTGCGCGCCGGCATGCGGGTGCTGGCCATCGGCAGCGGCGGCGGCTTCGGCACGCACGCGGTGGTCGACGCCGCGCGCGTGCAGCCGCTGCCCGAGGCCTTCCCGTTCGAGGATGGCGCAGCGTTTGCCTTCACCTACGGCACCTCGTATCACGCACTGATCGACCGCGCGGCGCTGAAAGCCGGCGAGACCGTGTTCGTGCTCGGCGCCGCCGGCGGCGTCGGGTCGGCCGCACTGCAGATCGCCAAGGCCGCCGGCGCGCGCGTGGTCGCGGGCGTGTCGAGCCAGGCCAAGTGCGAGCTGTGCCTGAACCTTGGCGCCGACGCCGTGATCAACTACGCCAGCGAAAACCTGCGCGAGGCGCTCAAGCGGCATACCGGCGGCAACGGGCCCGACGTCGTCTACGACCCGGTGGGTGGCGATCTGGCCGAGCCGAGCCTGCGTTCGCTCGCCTGGCGTGGTCGCTACCTGGTGGTGGGCTTCGCGCAAGGCAGCATACCGACCTTGCCGTTGAACCTGGTGCTGCTCAAGGGCTCGTCGCTGGTGGGCGTGTTCCTCGGCGAGTTCGTGCGGCGCGAGCCGGCGGCCGCAGCGGCGCAGATGCAGGCGCTGGCGCAGTGGTACGCGCAGGGGCTGGTCAAACCGGTGATCGACCAGGTGCTGCCGATGTCGAAGTTGCACGAGGCCTATGCGCGCATGGCGTCGCGGCGGGCGCTCGGCAAGATCGTGCTTATCAACTCGTAAGAATGGCTCGACGGCTGCCTGGCGGCAGCCCGGCGCCGCCGCCGCGGTGCCCGCGCGCGCCCTTCTGCGCTACGATCGGCCGCACCCGCAAAGCGCCATGGCTGTCAAGGTCCTCATCGTCGAAGACAACCCGGTGGCACGCAGTTTCCTGTGCCGCGTGGTGCGCGAGAGCTTCAGCGACACGCTGACCATCACCGAGGCCGGCGACCTCGAGAGCGCGCGCCGGCAGATCAACCTCACCGGCGGTGCGCAGGGGCTGCACGGCGTCGATCCGTTCCGCCTCGTGCTGGTCGATCTCGAGTTGCCCGACGGCAACGGCATGGAACTGCTGGCCGAGTTGTCGCAGTACCCGGCCACCAAGATCGTCACCACGCTGTACTCCGACGACGATCACCTGTTCCCGGCGCTGCAGCGCGGGGCCGACGGCTACCTGCTGAAGGAAGACCGCTTCGAGGTGCTGGTCGAGGAGCTGCAGAAGATCGTTCGCGGCCAGCCGCCGCTGTCGCCGGCGATCGCGCGGCGGCTGCTCAACCACTTCCGCGACAGCCAGCGCGGCGAACTGCTCGACTCCGGCTTCAGCCGTCCGACCGAACTGGGCGCCAGCCGGCCGGTGCCGATCGAGAAGACGCCAGACCACGAACGCCTGACGCCACGCGAGAACGAGGTGCTCACCTACCTCAGCAAGGGCTTCACGATCAAGGAGATCGCCAACCTGATGGGCATCAAGTGGTTCACCGTCAACGACCACATCAAGTCCATCTACAAGAAGCTCAACGTGTCCAGCCGCGCCGAGGCGGCGGTGCTGGCGACCAAGCAAGGGCTGGTGTGATGCGGCCCCTGGCGCGCCGGGGGCAACGGGCGGTCGGGCGCCCCTGACATGGCGGCGGCTCGCGATGCGGGCCTGACGCCGGCGCTGACGGCCGACAGCGCCATTGCCCCCGACGACACGAGCGGCGGCTTCGCCAGCACGGCCGCGCCGTCTCCGGTGGACGCCGGCGAGCGCGGCATCGTCGCCGCGCGCTGGCTCGGCTGGCGGCGCCGCGCGCTGGTGGTGCTGGCGCTGCTGGGGTGCGTGGGCCTGTTCGCGCTGCTGCGCATGCTGTCGGCGTCGCCGTACATCGATGCCGGCTGGCGCAACAACGTCAACGGGCAGATGGTGCTCGAAAGCGCCAGCGACCCTGCCTTGCGCGCGCACATCGGCCAGACCCTCGCCGGCGTGGTGCTGGCCGACGGCAACCTGCTGCCGCCGGAGGTGCTGCTGGCGCGGCGCTCGCCGCGCTGGGTGGTCGACGACACGCTGCGCGAGCAGCTCCTGGCGAACGGCGCCGCCTACGCCGGCGCGTTGCGCCAGGGCGAGGTGAAGCTGAAGTTCGCCGAAGCGGTCGCGCCGATCGAGGTGCGCACCGTCTCGCGCGGCTACGCAGGGCTCGGTTCGGTGTTCTGGTTGATGACCGCGCTGGCGCTGGTCTTCTACCTCACCGGTGCCGTGGTCGTGCTGGTGCAGCCCGACGCGCGCAACCTGCTGTTCGGGCTGACCGCGGTGGCGCAGACCACGCAACTCTTGTTGATCGGCCTGGACACCTTGCCCGGGTTCGATTTCCCGGCGCTGCTGGCGCCGCTGGACCTGTGGCTGCGCGTGTCGTGCGACATCGTCACCGGCGCGGCCACCGTGCACGCGCTCAGCATCTATCCGCGACGGCTGCCGCACCAGGGCGCGCTCGCGCTCGCCTCGTGGGCCGTGGGCCTGGCCTTCATCGCCACCGTGGCATTCAACCCGATCCCCGGGCTGTGGTGGTGGACGCAAGGCCTGCAACTGTCGTACTTCGCCGCCGGCTGGCTGCTGCTGGTGTGGTCGTATCGACTGACGCCGCACCCGATGGCCATCGTGATGCGCCGCCTGAGCCTTTCGGTGTTCGCCATCCTGCTCCTGCTGACGCTGACGGTGGCCCTCGCGCAGGGCAATTCCGACGTCGAGCGCTTTGCCGCCGGCCCGGGGTCGCTGATCTGGTACGTGTTCCAGGCTTCCGCGCTGATGCTGGTGCCGTTCCTGTCTCGCTCGCAGCACGTGATGCGCGAGTTCACGCTGCTGGCGGGCATCAGCGCGGTGGCGACCTCGCTCGACCTGCTGTTCGTTGCCGTGATGCCGGTGAGCCAGTTCACCTCGCACACGCTGGCGCTGTTCCTCGCGCTCGGGCTCTACGCGGGCGCCCGGCAGTGGATGCTGAACCTGCTGATGGGCAGCAACATGCTGACCACCGAGCGCATGTTCGAGGGCCTCTACCGCACCGCGCGCGAGATCGAAACCAGCGGCGGCGACCCCACCGAGCATTTCGCGCGGCTGCTCGGCGACTTGTTCGAGCCGCTCGAGCTGGGCCATGCGACTCGCTCGTCGCCGGCGACGCGCGTGGTCGGCGACGGCTCGACGATGCTGGTGCCGCTGCCGCGTCTGCCCGGCGTGGCCGACGACCTGCAGCCGCGCGGCTCACTGGTGCTGCGCTTCGCGCGGCGCGGGCGCAGCATGTTCACGCGCGAGGACGCCCGCCTCACCGACCGCGTGCTCGAACAACTGGTGCGCGCGGTGGCGTTCGACCGCGCCGTCGAGCAGGGCCGCAACGAGGAGCGCGCGCGCATCGCGCAGGACCTGCACGACGACATCGGTGCCCGTCTGCTGACGCTGATGTACAAGGCACAGAGCCCCGAGATGGAGGACTACCTGCGCCACACGCTGCAGGATCTGAAAACGCTGACGCGCGGCCTCGCCGCCTCGTCGCACCTGCTGTCGCACACGGGTGCCGAGTGGAAGGCCGACATCGTGCAGCGGCTCGATGCCGCCCACTGCGAGCTCGACTGGTCGTTCGACTTCGACCGCGACATCAACCTGAGCGTCGTGCAGTGGTCGGCGCTGACGCGCATGCTGCGCGAGCTGATCAACAACGTGATCGTGCACGCGCGCGCCAGCCGCGCTTCGGTCTCGGCGCGCTACCACCGCGGGCGCTTCACGCTGCAGGTCAGCGACGACGGCGCGGGCCGCCGGCCCGAGACCTGGGCGCACGGGCTGGGGCTGGGCGGCATCCGCAAACGCGTCAAGCTGCTCGGCGGCGAGGTGCACTGGCGCGAGAACGACCCACGCGGCATCACCTGCGAGATCCGGGTGCCGGAGCTGGGCGAGCGGTAGGCACCGCGGCACGGCGCAACCAAAAGAAAGGGCCCGCCGAGGCGGGCCCACCGATCCGCGGCTCGCTCCAGCACGGATCGCCCCTTTGGAGAGCACCAATGCGATCACAATTCGGCTGCACCGCCTGCGGCTCCAATCCCCCACTCGAATCGCGCATCGAGCGCCGAGCCGCGCAGCGGATAGGGGCTGTTACCACGGACTGGCGGTCGTCAGCAGGCGCAGCACCACCATCAACGCTTCTTCCATGAAGGTGCCACGCGTCGTACCGTCGTATTCGGTGTCCAGCACGCTCAAGGGACGGTACCTGCCCGCGACATACGCCTCGATGCGCTCCATGCGTGCCGCGAGCTGGGCCGAACCAGGGACATAGGTATCCGGCCCGATCACCATCGCCACCAGGGACCTGAAGTCGCGCTCGGAAAGCTCGGAAAAATCTTTGCCGAAGTAGCGCCTTGCGGCGGCCGGGAACCCATGGATCGGGCCTTCGCTGGAGTGGCCCATGTACGCCATGTTCAAGAAAAGCTCGAGTTGCTCCCGTTTGGGCACCAGGGCATCAAACGCGTACCGCGCGATCAAAGTCTGGCGGACCTTGGCGATGCCCGCGTGGAAGCCGGATGGAAAGTACAGCAGCTTGACCAGGCCTTGGCTGATGGTCGTCATGCCGGCACCGGGCGTCTCGAGATCGACTCCATGGTGATGAAAGAACCGGGGATCCTCGACGGCAAGCAGGACGGTCAGCCGCTGCGCAGGCAGCTCGTCCAGCGCGAGCTTCTTGCCGTGGCGCTGCCATGCCTGGGCAACGAGATCGGGCGTCTCGGCGCGTGCAACGCGCACTTCGTTGACGTAGTGGCCGGTCACGATGCCGAGCGCCAGGACGCCAGCCCCAACAAGTGCGAGCAGCAGTCTCATTGACACGGGGCGGCCAACAAACCCAGCCGGGGGGGCCTGCGACGCATCCCTCTGAAACCCCGGCAAGTGCAGCCGCTCAGACGAAACCGGTGGGGTGGCTGATGGGACTCGAACCCACGACGACCAGAATCACAATCTGGGACTCTACCAACTGAGCTACAGCCACCGGCGCGGCGCAAATTATACGAGCCGCTCCCGGGCGCGCCCGTGTACGACGGACCGCCTCAGCGCGTGGGCTCGGCGAGCGCCGCGGCGACCGCGTCGCTGCGCACTTCGGCCTTGTACTGCTGCTTCAGCGCGTCGAGGTAGGCCTGCGTCTCGGCCACCGACCACGCCTGCGCGTACTGCGCGCGCGCCGCGGCTTCGTCGAGCGACTCGCGCGGCAGCACGGCGTCGATGCGCGCCACCAGGTAGCCCTGATCGCCGAGGTCGACACCCAGCGGCGCGGGCAGCTTGGCGGCATCGGCGCGCAGCACCGCTTCCACCACCGCAGCGGGCATGTTCTGCCGCTGCTGGCGCGACAGCGTGGTCTTGTCGGGCAGCTCGGTGGCGGTGTTGGCCTTCAACTTCGCCAGCAGGGCTTCGCCGTCCTTGCGCGCCAGCTCGGCGCTGCGGGTGGCGACGACGCGCGCGCGCACGCGGTCGCGCACCTCGGCCAGCGCCAGCGTGTGCGCGGGCGTGTAGCGCGTGACGTGCGCCGCGGCCATCTGCTGCGGCGCGATCTCGATGGCGTCGGTGTTGTTCTTGCCGTTGCGCACGTTGTCCTTGCCGAAGATCGCATCGAGCAGCTTGGCCGACGCCAGCGCGCCCGTGGCCCCGGGGGCGGGCTGGCGCTGCACGGTCGCGCTGTGCTTCTGCAGCTTGAGCTTGTCGATCACCGGCTGCAGGCTGTCGGGCTGCTCGTAGACGGTGTTGCTGAACTGCTCGGCCGCTTCGGCCCATTTCTTTTCGGCCTGCTGGCGGGTCACCTCGTCGACGATCGACGCGCGCACGGCGTCGAACGGCCTGGTCTGGCCACCGCGCACGCCTTCGAGCTGGACGATGTGGTAGCCGAACTCGCTCTCCACCAGCGGGCCGATCTCGCCCGGCTTGAGCCCGAACACGGCATCTTCGAGCGCCTTGGACGCCATGCCGCCGCGAGCCGTCCAGTCGAGGTCGCCACCCTGCGGCGCCGAGCCGCTGTCGTCGGAATTCTTCTTGGCCAGTTCGGCGAACGAGCCGGGCGCCTTGCGCACCTGCTCCAGCAGCGCCTCGGCGCGCGCCTTGGCCTTGGCCCTGACTTCGGCCGATGCATTCTTGTCGACGGCGATCAGGATGTGCCTCGCGTGGCGCTCCTCGGGCACCGTGTAGCGGGCCTTGTTCTGCTCGTAGTAGTCGCGCAGATCCTTGTCCGACAGCGTGATGTCCTTCTTCAGCGCGTCGAGGTCGAGCACCACGTAGTCGATCGTCGCCTGCTCCGGCGCCTTGAACTCGGACTCGTGCGCCTTGTAGTAGGCCTCGATATCGGCATCGCTGGCGGTGACCTTGGCTGCATAGTCCTTGGCATCGAACCGCTGGTAGCCGATCGTGCGGCGCTGGAACAGCGCGTCGAGCGCGCTGGCGGCGTCGGCGGCCGGCGCGAACCCCGACTGCTGCACGCCGCGCAGCACCTGCTGAATCGACAACTCCTGGCGCAACTGCGCGACGAACATCTCGCTGTTCATGCCCTGCGCCTGCAGGATCGCCTGGTTCACCGTGCCGTCGGGGTTGCGCCACGCCGCGAACTGCGGGTCTTCGGCGAACAGGCGGCGCAGCCGCTCGTCGCCGACGGTCAGCCGCTCATGGTTCGCAGCGGCCAGCAGCACGCGCTCGTTGACCAGCGCCTGCAGCGTCTCGCGCCGCGTGGCCGGGTTGTCGAACAGCTTGACGTCGACGTTCGGAAACTGCTGGCGCAAACGCTGAACCTGGCGCTGCTGCGCCTGATCCCATTCGGCGCGCGTGATCGAATGCCCGTCGACAGTCGCCACCGTGGTCGCACCGCCTTCGGTGAAGCGCGAGTAGCCCTGGATGCCGAAGAAGACGAACGACGGGAAGACCAGCAGCACCAGGACGAACTGCAGGAGCTTGGTGTGCGAGCGGATGAATTCGAGCATGGCGGTGGAGTCGCGCGGTGGCGATTGCGGCGCCACGGCCGCCTGCATCGGGCGGCGGCGTGTGCGCTCGGCCTTCGGCCGGCGCGAGCTTCGGGCGCCGCGGATTCTAGAGCCTGCGGGTGCAGCGGCCGCTTTCAGCCGCGCCGATGGTGGGTGCTGACGGGTTCGAACCGCCGACCTACGCCTTGTAAGGGCGCCGCTCTGCCAACTGAGCTAAGCACCCGCGGCCTCTGGACGGACCGTTCAGTTGACGGCGTCCTTCAGCGCCTTGCCGGGGCGGAACTTCGGCACCCTGGCGGCCTTGATCTTGATCGCCGCGCCGGTGCGCGGGTTGCGGCCGCTGCGTGCGGCGCGCTTGCTGACGGCGAAGGTACCGAAACCGACGATCGACACGTTGCCGCTCTTCTTCAAGGTCGACTTCACGCCACCGATCAGCGCCTCCAGCGCTCGCGTGGCAGCAGCCTTCGAGATGTCGGCTTGTTTGGCGATGTGCTCGATCAACTCGGACTTGTTCACGAAGGTACCCCCTCTCACTCGAAGTATTGGTTTGCAGGCGGATGGGAGATTCGATTACAACGACGGCCCCTTGCGGTGTCAAGGCGGGCCGAGGCATTCTAGGCGCATCGCCGGCGCGGAATCATGGGTTTGCGCTGGTGTCACCCCGCTTGACAACGCCCTGTCACAACCCTAGCCCCGCCGCACCAGAAACACCGCGGTCGCGCACAGCGTCATCCCGAGGATCATCGCCGCCGTCAGGTCTTCGCCGAAGCCGATCCATGCCATCAGCGCCGTGCAAGGCGGCACCAGATACATCAGGCTGGCCACCTCGGTCGCCGCGCCGCGCTGGATCAGCAGGTACAGCAGCGAACTGCCGCCCAGCGTCATCACCAGCACCGACCACGCCATCGCCGACCACAGTGCTGCGTTCCAGTGCATCGCCTCGTGCTCCAGCAACGCCAGCGGCAAGGTCACCGCCAGCGCCGCGATCAGTTGCACCAGATTGGCCGAACGCACGTCGAGTGGCGCGACGAATCGTTTCTGATACAGCGTTCCCACCGTGATCGACAGCAGCGCGCCGATGGCCAGCGCCACCGACGCGGCCGCGACCTCGCCGCCACGCATGCGCGGCCACAGCACCAGCGCGAGCCCGCCCAGCCCCAGCCACAGCCCGGCCCACTGGCGCGCGGTGACGCGGTGCGCACTGCTGCGCCACGACATCCACGCAGCGGTGAGCACCGGTTGCAGGCACACGATCAGCGCCGCCAGCCCCGCCGGCATGCCGAGCTTGACCGCGGCCCACACGCCGCCCAGGTAGCCCCCGTGCTGCAGCGTGCCGAGCACGCCCAGGTGCAGCCATTGCGCACGAGCGCGCGGCCACGGCACGCCCCGGGCCAGCACGATCCAGGCGCCGAGCGCGACGATCGACAGGCCGTAGCGCCACGCCAGAAAGCCCATCGGCGGCGCATGCGGCATGCCCAGGCGGGCGACGACGAAGCCGGTGCTCCAGATCAGCACGAACACCGCCGGCATGGCGCGCAGCCATGCGCCGCCACGGGCCGTCGTCATTTGGCGCGCGCGCGGATTTCCGGCAGCGCCTTGCGCAGGTAGTACACCATCGACCAGATCGTCAGCACCGCGGCCACGTAGATCAGCAGCGTGCCCCACAGCCGCGTGTCGATCAGCTCGAGCAGGCGGCCGTCGTACAGCAGGAACGGAATCGCCACCATCTGCGTCACCGTCTTGACCTTGCCCAGCATGTGCACGGCCACGCTGCGCGACGCGCCGATGTGCGCCATCCATTCGCGCAGCGCCGAGATCGCGATCTCGCGGCCGATGATGACCAGTGCCACCAGCGCGTTCACCCGCTCCTGCTCGACCAGGATCAGCAGCGCCGCGCAGACCAGAAACTTGTCGGCCACCGGGTCGAGAAAGGCGCCGAACGACGACACCTGGTTCAGCTTGCGCGCCAGCCAGCCGTCGAGCCAGTCGGTGAGCGCGAAGGCGATGAACAACGCCGTGGCGACGAGGTTGCGGGTCGACTCGTCCAGCGGCAGGTGAAAGACCCCCGCGAGCAGCGGGATCGCGGCGATCCGCGCCCAGGTGAGGATCGTCGGCAGCGTGAAGAACATGCGCCGATTGTGCACGCCACGCTGCGCGCGGGCGCTCGGACCCGGTTCAATGCAAGGCGCGATAGATCTCCTCGGCCAGATCGCGCGAGATGCCGTCGACGGTCGCCAGGTCGTCGACGCTGGCCGCAGCCACGCCACGCACGCCGCCGAACCGCTGCAGCAGCCGCGCCCGCTTCCGCGGCCCCACGCCGGCGATGTCCTCGAGCCGGCTGCCGCCGGTGCGCACCCTGGCGCGGCGCGCGCGCATGCCGGTGATCGCGAAGCGGTGCGCCTCGTCGCGGATCTGCGCCACCAGCATCAAGGCTGCCGAATCGTGCGGCAAGTGCAGCTTGGGCCGGCCGTCGGCGAACACCAGTTCCTCGAGGCCGACCTTGCGTCCCTCGCCCTTCTCGACGCCGACGATCAGCGACAGGTCGAGCCCCAACTCCTCGAACACTTCGCGTGCCACCGCCACCTGGCCGCGGCCGCCGTCGATCAGCACCAAAGCGGGCATGCGCGCGCGCGCATCGTCGTCGCCGCTGTGTTCGGCGAGCCTGGCGTAGCGCCGCGTCAGCACCTGCCGCATCGCCGCATAGTCATCGCCGGGGGTCACGCCCTCGACGTTGAAGCGGCGGTAGTCGGCGCTGCGCATCGCATGATGGTGGTACACCACGCACGATGCCTGCGTCGCCTCGCCCGCGGTGTGGCTGACGTCGAAGCACTCGATGCGGAACGTGTCGAGGTCGTCCACCGCGAGGTCGAGCGCCTCCACCAGCGCACGCGTGCGCTCGTGCTGCGAGCCCTCGTCGGCGAGCAGCCTCGCCAGCGCGATCTCGGCGCCCTTCTGCGCCATCTCGAGCCATATGCGACGCTGCTCGCGCGGCTGATGCTGCGCGGCGATCTTCACGCCGCACTGCTGCGACAGCGCCTCGACGAAGCGTGCGTCGAGCGCGTGGCTGGTCACCAGCGAAGGCGGCGGCGGACCCGCCAGATAGTGCTGCGCGACGAACGCCTCGAGCACCTGCTGCTCGGCGCTGCGCGGGGCCTCGTCGCCGTCGTCGTCGGCCGCGAAGCCGTCGGCGCCCTGCGACGGGAAGTACGCGCGGTCGCCGAGGTGGCGGCCGCCGCGCACCATCGCCAGGTTGACGCAGGCGCGGCCGCCATGCAGCCTGACCGCCAGGATGTCGACGTCGCGCTCGCGCGCCGACAGGCTGCTCTCGTCCATCGCCTGCTGGTGCAGCACGCGCGACAGCGCGCCGATCTGGTCGCGCACCGCGGCCGCCTGCTCGAACTGCAGCGCGTCGGACAGCGCCATCATGCGCTGCTGCAGCGAGCGCATCACCTCGTCGGTACGGCCGAGCAGGAACGCCTCGGCGTCGGCGACGTCGCGCGCATAGCTCGCCTGGTCGATGTAGCCCACGCACGGCGCGGTGCAGCGCTGGATCTGGTACAGCAGGCACGGCCGCGAGCGGTGCGCGAACACCGTGTCTTCGCAGGTGCGCAGGCGGAACACCTTCTGCAGCAACTGGATCGTCTCCTTCACCGCCCACGCACCCGGGTACGGCCCGAAGTACTTGTGCCTGCGCTCGACGCTGCCGCGGTAGTAGGCCATGCGCGGGAACGCATGCGCCGTCAGCTTCAGGTACGGGTAGCTCTTGTCGTCGCGAAACAGGATGTTGAAGCGCGGCGCCAGCGCCTTGATGAGGTTGTTCTCCAGCAGCAGCGCCTCGGCCTCGCTGCGCACCACGGTGGTCTGCAGGCGCGCGATGCGGCCCACCATCACGCCGATGCGCGTGCCGCCGTGGTCCTTGTGGAAGTAGCTCGAGACGCGCTTCTTCAGGTTGCGCGCCTTGCCGACGTACAGCACGTTGTCGGCGGCGTCGAAGAAGCGGTACACCCCTGGCAGCGAGGGCAGCGCGGCGACCTCGGCGAGCAACGCCTCGCGCGCGGAAACTGCGGTCTCGTCGGCCATGGCCATTCGATTATCGGCGGCCACCCATGACAATGTCGTCCGTGCGCTGGGATCTCTTCTGCCGCGTGATCGACAACCTCGGCGACGCCGGCGTCTGCTGGCGCCTGGCGGCCGACCTCGCCGCGCGCGGCGAAGCGGTGCGGCTGGTGATCGATGATCCGGCGCCGCTGGTGCGCATCGCACCGGACGGCGCTGCGGGTGTCGAGGTGCTGCGGTGGCGCGACGATGTCGCGCCGCCCTCCGACATCCAAGTGGTCGTCGAGGCCTTCGCCTGCGATCCGCCGCCGCGCTACGTGGCGCAGATGGCCGGCCGCGGACAACCGCCGTGCTGGATCAATCTGGAGTACCTGAGCGCCGAAACCCATGCACTGCGCTCGCACGGGCTGCCGTCGCCGCAGTTCGAGGGCCCTGGCCGCGGCCTGACGAAATGGTGGGTTCAGCCAGGCTTCACGTCCGACAGCGGCGGCCTGCTGCGCGAGCCGGGGCTGCTGGGGGCGCGCGAGGCGTTCGAGCGCGACGCCTGGTTGCAGGCGATGGGCTGGCCACGGGCACGTGACGAACGGGTGGCGGTGCTGTTCAGCTATGCACACGCCGGCATCGCGCGGTGGCTGAGCACCCTGGCGTCGCGGCCGACGCTGCTGCTGGTGCCGCAGGGCCCGGCGCAAGCCCTGGTGCGCCGCGCGCTCGGGCCGCACCTGCGGCTGCGGACGCTGCGCGCGCTGCTGCTGCCATGGCTGACGCAAGCGCAGTTCGACCGCCTGCTGTGGAGCGCCGACAGCAGCGTCGTGCGCGGCGAGGATTCGCTGGTGCGAGCGTTGTGGGCCGGCGCGCCGTTCGTCTGGCAGCTCTATCCGCAGCGCGACGGCGCACACCGGCGCAAGCTGCAGGCGTTTCTCGAACGCTGGGCGGCCGAAGCACCGCTGCCGCCCGGTGTCGCCGAGTGGTTTGCCTGGTGGAACGCCGACGCCGCGGCCGCGCCGCCGCGCTGGCCCGACGCTGCCGCCTGGCGTGCCGCGCTGTCGCGGTGGCGCGAGGCCCTGGCCGAGCAGAGCGATCTCACCAGCCGGCTGATCGGTTTCGCGCTCGCCAAACGGTAGAATTGCGGGCTGTTCGCGGCCTGGGCTTCGTGCCCGGCTGCCGCCATAGGGCCGGCTGCAGCCGGCCTCGAAGCCTGCCTGCAGGCCAACCCGAAGGTGTGCCATGAAACTCGCTCAGGAAATCCGCGCCGGCAACGTGATCATGCAAGGCAAGGATCCGATGGTCGTGCTGAAAACCGAATACAGCCGCGGCGGCCGCAACGCGGCCACCGTGCGCATGAAGATGAGAAATCTGCTCAACGGCGGCGGCGCCGAAGTGGTGTTCAAGGCCGACGACAAGATGGATCCGATCGTGCTCGACAAGAAGGAGTGCACGTACAGCTACTTCGCCGATCCGATGTACGTCTTCATGGACCCCGAATACAACCAGTTCGAGGTCGAGGCCGACAACATGGGCGACGCCATCAGCTACCTCGAGGACAACATGCCGGTCGAGGTGGTGTTCTACGAAGGCAAGGCGATCTCGATCGAACTGCCGACCACCGTCGTGCGCCAGATCCGCACCGAGCCCGCGGTCAAGGGCGATACCTCGGGCAAGGTGATGAAGCCGGCGCGTCTGGTGGGCACGGGCTTCGAGATCTCGGTGCCGCTGTTCGTCGGCGATGGCGACAAGGTCGAGATCGACACCCGCACGCATGAGTACCGCAAGCGCGTCTGAGCGCGCAGCGCGCAGACGCGCTTGATCGAACCGCTGCGGCCGGCACACGTCGACTTCAGCGACGCGGCGGCGCCACGCTCGCCCGCCTACGACGACGTCTACCATGCGCGCGGCGGCGCCTTCGCGCAGGCGCGCCACGTCTTTCTCGCGGGCAACGGGCTGCCGCAGCGCTGGGCGCGGCACGCGCATTTCACGATCCTCGAGACCGGCTTCGGGCTGGGCCACAACTTTCTCGCCACCTGGGCCGCGTGGCGCGACGATCCACAGCGCTGCGAGCACCTGTGGTTCCTGTCGCTCGACAAGCATCCGCTGTCGCGCGCCGACATGGGGCACGCGCATGCGCACGGTGACGAGCCGGCGCTCGCGCGCGAACTGATCGAAGCCTGGCCGCCGCTGACACCCGACCTGCACCGCCTCGACTTCGCGCACGGCCGCGTCCACCTGCTGCTCGCCTTCGGCGACATTGCCACCTGGCTGCCGCGCTGGATGGCGCAGGTCGACGCCTTCTACCTCGACGGCTTCGCGCCGGCGAAGAACCCCGAGATGTGGCAGCCACGCGCGCTGCAGCGGCTCGGCGGCCTGGCGGCACGCGACGCGACCGTCGCCACCTGGAGCAGCGCGCGCGTGGTGCGCGACGCGCTCGCAGGCGCCGGCTTCGAAGTCACTCACAGCGCGGGTTTCGATACCAAGCGCGACATGCTGACCGGGCAGCACCGCCCGCGCCACCGGACGCCGTCGCCCGCGGGTCGCCGTTACGGCGGCGGCAGCGGCGAGGTGGCGATCGTCGGCGCTGGCCTGGCTGGTGCTGCGACGGCACGCGCGCTGGCGGGGCTCGGCGTGCGCTGTCGGGTGTTCGACGCGCTG
>JAJVIL010000059.1 GCA_022072045.1 Burkholderiaceae bacterium
TGCCCGCCACGCCCTTGCGCGGGTTGGCGCGGATGTTGGCCATCCACTCGTCCATCACCGCCAGCGCCTCCAGGCTCTGGCTCGCCTTGGGCAGGCCGGGCATCGTGTCGGTGAACCAGATCACCAGATGCTCGCTGGTGCCCATGCGCTGCAGCACGCGCTTGCGCACCGCGAACGACTGGTGCACGTTGTGCATGTCGAGCTCGCGCTCCAGGTACTGGCGGTGGTCGATGGTAGGCAACGGGATCTCGCCGCTGAACACCATGCCCGAGGTGTAGGCCGCGGCGGCGCGTGTCGCTTTGTGGACTTGACTCTGCGGTGTAAGTCACTGCCCCACATAGGCCTGCGCGGCGCTGCGGAGCCGCTTCGCCACCACCGCCGCCAACCCCGCCGGCCCCACCACCCTCACCTGCTCCCCATGCCGCAACACATCCATCGCCAGCTCCGTCGCATCCGCATACGGTACCCACAGCGTCAGCGAGCCGTCGCTCTCCATCTTGGCCTCCTGCGCCGGATGCCACTGCTCGTGCTGCACCCACTGCGCCGCCTCGGGCGCAAAGCGCAGCGTGGCCCACTGGCTCTTCTGTCGGGCCCCCGCAAAGATCCCGTAGCCGCCGTCGAGCTCGGCCTCCACGGTCTTGATCGCCACGTCCTTGGCCTTGTGCTCGAGCACCACGCCGTTGCGGATGGCGTCGAGCGCGAAGCGGCGTAAGGAGTCGGTCTTGTGGCACCAAGCGTCGAGGTACCAGGTGTTGCGGTAGTGCACCAGCCGCTGCGGTGACACGGTGCGCTTGCCTTCCGCTTTGCGGCCGCGGGTGTAGTACGTCATCTCGATGCGGCGGCGTTGCATCAGCGCGCCGCCGGCCAGCTCGAAGATCCGGCCCGCCACCGGGCGCCGCGCCGGGGTGACGATCTTCACGCGCTTCATCAGCTCCTGCGCCTCGCGCTCGCTGGTGCCGAGCATGCCGTGCAGCTTGCCCTGCAGCGGCTGCAGGTGGCGCGCCAGCATGCCGCCCTCGTCGAGCCCCTGGATCAGCTGGTGCATCGTGAGCAGCGCGTGGATCTCGCGCTCGCTGAACCACACGCCCGGCAGCTCGTGCTGCACCTGGGTGCGGCTGCCGGGCTGGGCGGTGTCGAACTGGTAGCCGTTGGCAAAGCGGTCGTAGACGATCGGCGCGTCCATGCGGCTGCGCAGGTACTCCAGGTCGCGCTTCAGCGTGGCCGGCGACACGCCCAGCTCCTCCTTGAGCACCGCAAAGCTCACGCAGCCGCGGTTGCGGATCAGCATCTCGATCTTGTAGAAGCGCTCGGTACGGTCCACAGACTGGCTCGCTACGGGCTCACTGGGTGAGCCGGCCGATCGTACCGGCTGGCTTGGGTGGTTCGCTGCGGGTTTCCGCGCACTGGCTCACGCCATGAGCCAGCGGTCGCCGATGCTGGCTGCGCCGGGGTCGTCCCGGTGCCCGCCGGGGTCGACCCCGGCTCCACTTTCACCCGGAGCCTGCCATGACCGCTGCCCAAGCCACCCTGCCGCTGGAGTTCAACCGCCCCGCCCCGCGCGCCGTGCACGACTGGGCCGACGCCGGCGGCACCGGCTTCGAGATCGGCTGGGACCATGCTCACCACCGGCTCACGCCGCCGGTGGATCACCTGCAGCACGGCAGCCCGGTGCGCCACGGCTGGGAGGCCGCTCGCATCGTGTTCGGGCCGCGCACGCGGCAGGCCACGCCGCGGGTCCGCAAGTGGTTGCAGTTGCGCCTCAACGCCTGGCAGCGCGGCCGCACGTTCGACACGCTGCAGGTCACGCCGGCGCTGCTGCGCCGCATCGATGCGCCGGTATGCCCGATCGTGCGCGAGTCGCTGGTGCACGGCACCGGCGGGCCGCTCGACGCCTCGGTCGACCGCGTCAACAACGCCGCCGGCTACGCCGCCGGCAACCTGGCGGTGATGAGCGTGCGCGCCAACGCTGCCAAGGCGTCGTATGCGTGGGACGACGCGATGCGCTTCGTGCGGCAGATCGAGGCCGGCGCGCTCGGCGCGATCGACGGGCTCGACGCCGGAGAGTGGGCGCGGCTGGCCGTGCTGATGTCGTACGCCACGCCGCTGCCGCACGCGGTGGCCGCCGCAATGCCGATGCGGGTGCTGCCGCCGCCCCGGCTTCGCCTGCTCAACGCGGTGCAGTGCCTGCAGGCGCTGCTCACGCTGCAGTTCACGCGCGAGGGCTACACGCAGCGCATCGCGGCGCTGGCCGCGCTGATGCCGTGCGCGCACACGCAGGATGCGTTGCGCGGCTTCATGCACACGCTGCTGGCGCGGCGCATCGCCGCCGGCTTCGGCGGCGACGCCGTCGCGCTGCGCCGCACGCTCGAAGACGTGTGGGCCGACCCGCTGGTGCTGCGGCGCTGGCAGCGGCTGGCGCTCTCGCTCACCGAGGCGCAGTGCGAGCAGGTGGTGCGCGCGGCGATGCGTCGCGGGCTGGCGGGGCGCGAGGCGCGCTGGCTGCCGCGCGAGCTGGCCATCGAGGGCTGGGCGCTGGACACGCGAGGCTATGTGCGGCCGGCGCGCGCTATCGAGCCGCAGCCCGCAGGCTCCGCCACCGACGCGCACCGGCCGCACGAGCCCGTGCCGCTCGACCTGGCCGCCTGACCCGCGGCAACCTGCGCACGCCGAGCCAGCGTGCGGCACCGGCCGCGCAGGCGATGCCGATTCGCGCCGACCCGCGCTGCTATTCGGCGTCGGGCTGGTTGGCTGGCGCGGCGTGGCGAAACGCGTCGAGCGCCTCGCACGCCTGCACGATGCGCGCGATCGTCGGCTTGTCGTCGAGCCGGGCGCCGACGCGGCGCGCGTTGAACACCTGCGGCACCAGGCAGCAGTCGGCCAGCGTCGGCGCGTCGCCGTGGCAGAAGCGGCCGGTGCGCGGGTCTTCGGCGAGCATGCGCTCAACCCCCGCAAGACCGATGTCGACCCAATGGCGGCACCAGGCGTTCTTGCGCGCCTCGTCGACACCGAGTTCGTTCGCGAGGTACTGCAGCACGCGCAGGTTGTTCAGCGGGTGGATGTCGCAGGCGATCGCCTGCGCGATCGCTCGCACCCGGGCGCGAGCGGCGCGGTCGGCCGGCAGCAGCGCGGGCGACGGGTGCGCTTCGTCGAGCCACTCGATGATCGCCAGCGACTGCGTGAACCAGCCCTCGTCGGTGTGCAGCACCGGCACCAGCCCGAGCGGGTGGCGCGCCAGGTGCGCGGCCTGCCGCTGCTCGCCGCCGCCACGCAGCAGGTGCACGGGAATCGCCTCGTACGCCAGCGCCTTGAGATTGAGCGCGATGCGCACGCGGTAGGCGGCCGAACTGCGGTAGTAGGTGTACAGCTCGATCGGCGCCGCCCGCCCCTCGGCCGCGACATTGCCGGCGCTCGCACTGTGCTCGCTCATGTGCTGGAACCCTTCGATGGATGGCCGGCTTCGGTCGCGGATGCTCAGCGGCGGCGCGTATCTATTGCTTGCGGATCCTGTCGACTTCGGCGTTGACCTCGCGGTACAGGTCCATGCCGACTTCCTTGGAGAACTCGTCCCACACCGGCTTCACCTTGGCGCGCATGCGCGCCGTTTCGGCCGGCGTGACCTCGTTGACCTGCATGCCGGCCTTGGCGAGCGCGGCCTGCGCGCTGCGCGCCTGCTCGCGTGCCACCTGGCGCTGGTAGCTGCGCGCCTCGACCGCCGAGTCGACCAGGATCTTGCGGTCGGCCTCGGAGAGCTTGTCCCAGAACTTCTTCGACACCAGCGGGATGAACGCGCCGTACGAGTGCTTGGTGATCGACAGGTACTTCTGCACCTCGCCGAGCTTGAGCGCGGCAATCACCGCGGTGGGCGTGCCCTGGCCGTCGACGGTGCGCGTTTCGAGCGCGGTGTACAGCTCGGGCACCGCCAGCGGCACCGGGTTGGCGCCGAGCGCACGGATCGTCTCCTGCGTGATCTTGGCCTGGATCGAGCGGAACTTCAGGCCGTTGAAGTCTTCGACGCGGGCGATCGGGTGCTTGCTGTTGGTGGCGTTGAAGAAGCCGTTCTCCCAGTAGGCCAGGCCGACCAGGCCCTTGGCGGGCAGCAGGTCGAGCAGGCGCTTGCCGATCGGGCCGTCGAGCACGGCGTCGACCTCCTTCTCGCTCTGGAAGAGAAACGGGAAGTCGAGGATCTCCATCTCCTTGACCATGCCGGTCAGCGTGGTGGTCTGCGGCACCGTGAACTCCACCGTGCCGCCCTGCAGCGCCGAAGTCACCTGCACGTCGTTGCCGAGCGCGCCGCTGTAGAAGCCCTTGATCTTGATGCGGCCCTGGCTGTGCTTGTCGACCAGCTCGATGAAGCGCGCCACGCCCTGGCCCTGGTGCGACTTCTCGGGCAGCGTGACGGCGAACTTGCCGGTGATCTGCGCGCTGGCCGCGCCGGGCAGCAGCGCCACGGCGGCGAGCACGAGCAGGGTTTCGACGAACTTGATCTTCACGATTGGCTTCTCCTCGGAGTGTGTGAATGGACTACCGCCACCACCCGGCCGGCACCTGCACCAGGGATGGAAAAAGAATGATCGCCACCAGCACGATCAGCTCGGCGAGCATGAAGGGCAGCACGCCGCGGGCGGCCTGCGCGAAAGAGATCTTGCCCACCGAGCTGACGACGTTGAGCACCACGCCGACCGGCGGCGTGATCATGCCGATCGAGCAGTTCATGATGAACACGACGCCCAGGTAGACCGGGTCGACGCCCGCGGCCACCGCGATCGGCAGGAACACCGGGGTGAAGATGAGGACGATCGGGATGAAGTCGAGCACCATCCCGGCCAGGAAGATCGCCACCATCATCGCGGCGACGAGCAGCACCTGGCTGCCGGCGAAGGCGGTCATCCACTGGCCCACCTGCCCGGGAATGTCGGCCACCGTGATCATGTACGAGGCGACCATCGCGAACGCGGCCAGGATCAGCACCACCGCGGTGGTGCGCGCGGTGATCAGCAGGCAGTGGTAAATGCTCGCGACCGTCAGCTCGCGGTAGACCACCGCGCCGACGAACAGCGCGTACGCCGCCGCGACCACCGCCGCCTCGGTGGGCGTGAAGACGCCGAACTTCAGGCCGCCGACGATGATCACCGGCATCAGCAGCGCCCAGAAGCCGCGGCCGAGCAGCGCGAGGCGCTCGCGCATCGGCGTGCGCGGCGCCACCGCCGAGTGCTCGCGGCGCGAAACGATCCACCACGCGATCACCAGCGAAAGCCCCATGTAGATGCCGGGCGCGATGCCGGCCAGGAACAGGCGCGTGATCGAGACGTTGGCCACCACGCCGAACAGCAGGAAGCCGATCGACGGCGGAATCACCGGCGCGATGATGCCGCCGGCGGCGATCAGCCCGCAGGCGCGCTCGGGGTTGTAGCCGGCCTTGCGCATCATCGGCATCAGGATCGCCGCCAGCGCCGCGGTGTCGGCCACCGCCGAGCCCGACAGGCTCGCCAGCAGCACCGCCGCGACGATCGCGACGTAGCCGAGCCCGCCGCGCAGGTGGCCGACGAAGGCGCCGACGAGGTCGACGATGCGCTTGGACAGGCCGCCGGCGTTCATCAGCTCGCCGGCGAGGATGAAGAACGGCACCGCCATCAGCACGAAGTTGTCGGCGCCGCCGATCGCGTTCTGCACGATGATCTGCGAGTCGAACTGGCCGAGCTGCAGCATCACGCCGATGCCGGCGAACAGCAGCGCGAACGCGATCGGCATGCCCAGCGCGATCGCGCCGAGCAGGATCACCAGGAAGATCGCGGCGGTCAACGCGTCAATCCTTGCCGCGCTGGCGCGCGGCGAGCTGGTCGACCTCTTCCTCGACGCGGGCCTCGAGGTTCTGCGTCAGCACCAGGTCGGCGGCGGTGGGCTTGCCGAACAGCACGTCGCGCAGGTTCAGGCCGATGCTCACGGCCAGTCCGACCCCGAACACCACGGCCACGCCGTACAGCCAGGCGTAGGGGATGCCGAGCACCGGGTAGCTGTTGCCGAGGTTGATGGCCGTCTGCTCCCAGCCGCCGATGACGAAGAACACGCAGGCGGCGAGCATCAGCACGCCGTTGAGCACGATCACGGCCTTGCGCAGGCCGGCGGGCATGCGCGCGAGCAGGCTGTCGAAGCCGAGGTGCGCGTGCTGCCGCGACGCCAGGATCGCGCCGAGGAAGATCAGCCACACGAACAGCAGGCGCGACAGCTCCTCGGACACCTCGAGGCTGGAGGCGAACAGATAGCGCAGCACGACGTTGCCGAACACCAGCACCGCCATCGCCGCGAGGCAGGCGACGATCACGCCCTCGAGCGCGCGCGTCACCCAGCGTTCGAGCTTCGCGAACACGCTCGGGGCTCGAGATTTCAAGCTTGGCCGGCGCTCAGGCGCTGAATTCCTTCTCGTGCATCCAGGCCGCGTGCTTGGGCGCCTTCTTGGTGCGCGACCACTCCTCGAGCATCGCCCACTTCACCTCGTCGAGCTTGCGCGACATCTCCGGCGTGGCGGTGTTGAACGCCAGCTCGAGGCGGTGGCCGTTGGGGTCGTGGAAGTAGATCGACTTGAAGATCGTGTGCTCGGTCGGGCCGATCACCTCGATGCCGTCGGCCTGCATGCGCGCCTTGACCTCGTGCAGCCGGTCGATCGAGCCGACCTCGAACGCGAGGTGCTGCGTCCACGCCGGCGTGTTGGGGTCGCGGCCCATCGGCGGCTTGGTGGGCAGCTCGAAGAACGCGAGGACGTTGCCGCCGCCGGCGTCCATGAAGATGTGCATGTAGGGGTCGGGGTCCTTGGTCGACGGCACCCGGTCTTCGGCGATCGCCAGCACGAAATCCATGTCGAGGTACTTGCGGTACCACTCGACGGTTTCCTTGGCGTCGTTGCAGCGGTAGGCGACGTGGTGGATCTTGTTGACGATGCCCATGGACCTTCTCCTCCGTGGCGGACGACTCGCGCCGGGCGTCATTGGATGCGCCGCCGATTTATCGTACAAGCGGTCTTTTGGCATGGATTGATCGGGGCAGCTCATGAATGTGACCTTGCGCCAGTTGCGGGCCTTCGTCGCCGTCGCCCGTGCGGGCAGCTTCACGCTGGCCGCCGAGAGCCTGTTCGTCACGCAGTCGGCGCTGAGCGGGTCGATCCGCGAGCTGGAGCAATCGCTCGGGCTGCGGCTGATCGACCGCAGCACCCGGCGCATGCAGCTATCGGACGTGGGGCGCGACCTGCTGCCGCTGGTCGACAAGATCCTGCACGACCTCGACGGCGCGCTCAACGAGGTGGTCAACCTCAAGGCGCTGAAGCGCGGCACGGTGCGCGTCGCCGCGCCGCAGCTGATGGCGTGCACGCTGCTGCCCGAGGTGATCTCGGCGTTCGCCGCGCAGCAGCCAGGCATCCGCATCGGCCTGGTCGACAGCCCGGTCGAGAACGTCGCGGCGCGTGTGCTGTCGGGCGAGGTGGATCTGGGCATCGGGCCCGAGCGCGACCCCAACCCCCACGTCGAGGCGACCACGCTGTTCGAGCTGCCGTTCATGGCCGTGATGCCGGCCGGTCACGCGCTCGCCCGGCGCACCTCGCTGCGCTGGCGCGACCTCGGGGGCTTTCCGCTGATCACGCTGGGCGGGCCGTTCGCCGAGCGTCTGGCGGCCGACCTGCATGCGGCCGCGCGCGACTTCTCGGTGGAGTCGAAGGTCTCGTTCATGTCGACCGCGCTCAGCATGGTTCACGCCGGCATGGGGATCACGGTCTGCATTCCGTACGCCGAGTCGCTGGTGCGGCTCTACCGGCTCGTGATGCGCCCGCTGGTCGACCCCGTGGTGACGCGCCGCTTCTTCGTGCTCGGCCGCAGCGATCGCTCGCTGTCGCCGGCAGCGCAGGCGTTTCGCGGCTTCCTGATCGGCGAAATTCAGAAGCGCACCGGCTCGTGGGCCCACTCGCCGCGCCGGCGCGCGCCCCGCGCCGGCAGGCCGCGTGATGCGCATGCCCCCGAGCACGGTGCTTGACAGCGCGTTGCGCAGGTGGTTTCCTGCGCAGCGTACCCGCCAACCGGCTCGCAATGGAGGCCCCGCCATGCCAAGAGTCTATGTGGTGACTTCATCGCCTGTGATCAAGGTGTTGCATTCGGTCGATCAGGCCGTGGGCCCGGGTTGCCCGAACGAGCGACGCGACGTGATGCTGGTGCAGTTCTTTCTGCGGGCGGCGTCCAAGCCGGCCGGTGGCTTGCCAGCCGTTTAACCGCCGGGCCAGTCGGCCCTCGCTGTCGACGGCATCTTCGGCCCGAAGACCGCCGCCTACATCAAGCACTATCAGGCCGCGGGTGGTTCCGCGGCCTACGCAGACGGCAAGGTCAGCCCCATCCAAGGAGGCTCGGCCGTCGGCGCGATCCATGAGAAGTACCTGACGATCGCCCATTTGAACGCGGGGTATGCCAAGCGATTCGGGGCCGACCGTCATCTGCGCATCGATCAGGACCCCGACTTTCCGGCTGGCCTGCGAGGATCGCTGTTCGTCTGAGGAGCTTCGAGCCCATCGGCATGCCGCCCTCCCCGATGCCTGGACGCTGCATGGCGTTTCGCCTGTGCGGCATTCCCACTTGGCTGCACTGGTGCTTCCCGGGCGTGGGGTATCGGCGTGCCGGCCGGCCTCGCCAGTTGGTGGTTGGCTCCCGACGCCGCGTAGGCGCTGTTCGGCTGGACCGCGTTGGCGGTGACGGCGGTCGTGCTGGTGCACGAGGCGGGCCACGTGGTGGCGGCGCGGCTGCTCGGCATCGAGATCGAAGGCCTGTCGTTTGGCCGCCGGTGGAGGCTGTTGTCTGATCGGCGAGACCGATGCGCATTGGCACGATCTGCTGTACAGCGGCGCCGGCCTGCTGATTGGCCCGTCCTGACACTGCGGCAGCCGCCGAGCTGACCAGCGCATTCTCTTCGCCCAAGGCTGCGCGGGCTGGTTGACCCCGCTCAAGCCGGCCGGCGCGCGCCCGGCCACAGTGCGGATGTCGGCGCCGCGGGCGCCGCGAGCGAGGACAACGATGTACGAACGCATTCTGGTGCCGGTGGACGGCAGCGCCGCCTCCGATCGCGGCCTGGACGAGGCGCTGGCGCTGGCTGCCAAGTTCGGCTCGAAGATTCGCTTGCTGCACGTGATCGACGAGGCATCGCTTGGCCTGCGCGGAGACCGCGCTGAACGACACCTTCACCGCGCGGGTGTGTGACGTGGTGGTGCAAGAGGCGCTGGAGTGGAAGGCCGACCTGATCGTGATCGGCACCCATGGCCGCCGCGGCGCAAGCCGACTGCTGCTGGGCAGCGACGCCGAGCAGGTGCTGCGGCTGGCGCCGGTGCCGGTGCTGCTGGTGCGCGACGCGGGGCTGGCGTCACGCGGCGCATGACGATGCGACCATGGTGGTGGACTTCACACCGGGCCCCCCGATCTCAGCCGCACGTGGTACGAGCGGCCACGTCGATGCGATGGTAGGCCGGGCAGGTTTCGAACCTGCGACCAAACGATTATGAGTCGTCTGCTCTAACCCCTGAGCTACCGGCCCCCTGCCGGCATTGTGCCTGCCGGCGACACGCGCGCTAGCCCGGGGCCTGCCTCACGGCTTGTGCGACAGCGCGTTGCCGATCAGGCGCGAGGTGATGTCGACGATCTGCACCATGCGCTCGTACGC
This sequence comes from Burkholderiaceae bacterium, assembly GCA_022072045.1. Classification (GTDB taxonomy): domain Bacteria; phylum Pseudomonadota; class Gammaproteobacteria; order Burkholderiales; family Burkholderiaceae_C; genus JAEUPI01. The sequence goes on from JAJVIL010000059.1 coordinate 9,679, forward strand.
CATGCGTGTGGGCCCGATGACGCCCAGCGTGCCGACGACGCGGCCGTCGATCTCGTACGGCGCCGACACCACCGACAGCTCCTCGAACGGCACGACGCCGCTCTCGCCGCCGATGTAGATGCGCACGCCCTCGGCGCGGCTCGACACCTCGAGCAGGCGCATCAGGTCGGCCTTCTTCTCGAACAGGTCGAACAGCTTGCGCAGGCTTCCCATGTTCTGCCCGAAGTCCTGCACGCCCAGCAGGTTGCGCTCGCCCGACACCACCACCTGCTCGCCTTCGTCGACCTCGCTGCCGGCCTGCACCGCGGCCTGCATCAGTTGCGCGATCTCGTCGCGCAGCGCCGCGATCTCGCCGCGCAGGCGGTCGCGCATGCCTTCGATGTCGAGCCCGGCGTAGTGCGCGTTGACGTAGTTGGTGGCCTCGACCAGCTCCGACTGCGTGTAGTCGCGGCTGGTGGCGATGACGCGGTTCTGCACGTCGCCGTCGCCGCTCACCAGGATCAGCAGCACGCGGCGCTCGCTCAGGCGCAGGAACTCGATGTGGCGCACCACGCCGGGCCGCCGCGGCACGGTGACCACGCCGACGAAGTGCGACAGGTTCGACAGCACCTGCGCCGCCTGCGCGATCACGCGCTGCGGCTGGTCGGGCTGCAACTGCTCGCGCACGCTGGCCAGCTCGGACGCGAACTGCGTCTTCTCGAGCGGCCGCGTCGTCATCATCATGTCGACGAAGATGCGGTAGCCGCGCGCGGTGGGCACGCGCCCGGCCGAGGTGTGCGGGCTGGCGATCAGGCCCAGCTCCTCGAGGTCGGCCATCACGTTGCGGATGGTCGCCGGCGACAACTCGAGCCCCGAGGCGCGCGACAGCGTGCGCGAGCCGATCGGCTGGCCGTCGGCGATGTAGCGCTCGACCAGCGTCTTGAGCAGCATCAGCGCTCGCTCGTCCATGGCGAAATTCATTGTACGGATGGCGCGCGGCGCGCCCCAGACGAGGAAAACGCTGTGGTGTAATTCAGCGCATGGGCAGCCGTTTCCGTCACGCGGCGCTGGTGGGCCGGCCCCAGGCCGAGGGCGCGCGCCCGGTGCTGGAGGAGATCGCGGGCTTCCTGGCGCAGCAGGGGCTGCAGGTCTCGCTGGAGCGCCAGACGGCCGCCTCCACCGGCATCGCGACCCTCGGCGCGCTCGACATCGACCAGATCGGCGCCGCATGCGATCTCACGGTGGTCGTCGGCGGCGACGGCACGATGCTCGGCGTGGCGCGCCGTCTCGCCCGCTACGACGTGCCGCTGGTGGGAATCAACCAGGGGCGGCTGGGCTTCATCACCGACGTGCCGATCGGCCAGATGCGCGAGGCGCTGCAGCCGCTGCTGGCCGGCGACTACGAGGAAGAGCACCGCGCGATGCTCGAGGGCGAGGTCTGGCGCGGCGGACAGCGCATCTTCGAGGGCCTGTCGATGAACGACGTGGTGGTACACCGCGGCCTGGCCGCGGGCATGGTGGAGCTGAGCGTCGACATCGGCGAGGAGTTCGTCGCCAACTTGCGCGCCGACGGGCTGATCGTCGCCTCGCCCACCGGCAGCACCGCCTACGCGCTGTCGGCCGGAGGCCCGATCCTGCACCCGGGCATCGCCGGCTGGGTGCTGGTGCCGATCGCCTCGCACACGCTCTCCAACCGGCCGATCGTGCTGCCCGACTCCGGCGAGATCCGCGTCGGCATCGTCGCCGGGCGCGACGCGTCGGCCAACTTCGACATGCAAAGCCTCACCAGCCTGCAGCACGGCGACCAGATCCGCGTGCGCCGCTCGCCGCACCGCGTGCGCTTCGTGCACCCGCGCGGCTGGAGTTACTACGCCACGCTGCGTCGCAAGCTGCGCTGGTACGAGGGCGTGGTCTGACCGGTCGCCCATCATGCTGAAGCGCCTCACCCTGCGCGACTTCGTGATCGTCACCGAACTCGAGATCGAGTTCGATCCCGGCTTCTCGGTGCTCACGGGCGAGACCGGCGCGGGCAAGTCGATCCTGGTCGATGCGCTGCAGCTCGCGCTGGGCAGCCGCGGCGACACCGGGCTGCTGCGCGAAGGCAGCGCGCGCACCGAGGTCAGCGCCGAGTTCGAGGGCCTGCCCGCCACCGTGCGGCCGTGGCTCGACGCCGCGGGCTTCGACACCGGCGATTCATTGCTGCTGCGTCGCAGGCTCGACGCGCAGGGCAAGAGCCGCGCCTGGATCAACGGCAGCCCGGCCACGGTGGGCCAGTTGCGCGAGGCGGCCGATCACCTGGTGGAGATTCACGGCCAGCACGCCTGGCAGCGCCTGACTCGCGCCGGCGATGCGCGCGCGCTGCTCGACGCGCAGGCCGGTGCCGACGGTGCGCGCATCGCCGCGCTGCACGCGCGCTGGAAAGAAGCGGCGGCCGCCCTGCAGCGCGCGCGCGAGCAAGGCGACGAGATCGAGCGCGAACGCGAGCGGCTGGCCTGGCAGATCCACGAGCTGGAGCGGCTCGCCCCGGGCCCCGGCGAGTGGGACGAGATCAACGCCGAGCACGGCCGGCTGTCGCACGCGCAGGCGCTGATCGACGCCGCGCGCGCCGCGCTCGAGCGCGTGTCGCAGGCCGATGGCAGCGCGCTCGAGGTGACCGAGCGCGCGCTGGCGGCGCTGCAGCCGGTGCTGCGCCACGACGCCGCGCTGGCGCCTGTGCTCGAAGTGCTGCAGGGTGCGCAGGCCCAACTCGCCGATGCTGCGCACTCGCTGCACGCGTACCTCGACCGCGACCGTGCCGATGCGGCCCGCCTGGCCGAGGTCGATGCCCGGCTGTCGGCCTGGCACGGCATGGCGCGCCGGCTGCGGCGGCCACCGGCCGAGCTGCCGGCACTGCTCGCGAAGTGGCGCGCCGAGCTGCAGGCGCTGGAGGCCGCGCGCGACGTGTCGGCGCTCGAGACCGCCTTGGTGCAGGCCGAGCAGGCGTATCGGCACGACGCGCAGCACCTCAGCGCGCTGCGCCGCGATGCGCTCGCCAGCTACCGCGAACTCGCGGCGCGCCTGAGCGCCGAACGCGCGACGGCGGGCCGCAGCTTCGGCAAGGAGATCACCACACGGATGCAGGGGCTCGGCATGGCCGGCGGCCGCTTCGACGTGGCGTTGCTGCCGCAGGCCGAGCCGCAGAGCTACGGCCTGGAGAACGTGGAGTTCCAGGTCGCCGGCCACGCCGGGGCGACGCCGCGCGCGCTGGTGAAAGTGGCTTCGGGCGGCGAGCTGTCGCGGCTGGCGCTGGCGATCGCGGTCACCACGTCGCGCGTGCGCCCCGGCGCCGACGCGGCGGGCGTGACGCTGATCTTCGACGAGATCGACGCCGGCATCGGCGGCACCGTCGGCGACGTGGTCGGCGCGCTGCTGAAGCAGCTCGGGCAGGCGGCGCAGGTGCTGGCCGTGACGCACCTGGCGCAGGTGGCCGCGTGTGGCGACCAGCACTGGGTGGTGCGCAAGACGCAGGCAGGCGGTCGCGCGCAGAGCGGCCTGCAGCGCGTGCACGGCGAGGCGCGCGTGGCCGAGATCGCGCGCATGCTCGGCGGCGAGCGCCTGTCGGGCACCGCGCACGCGCAGGCGCTGCTGCAAGGCGCTGCAGCGTCGCCGGCGCCGGCACGGGCGACCAGGCGGCGCTCACGCACATGAACACGCCGGTGGCTGCGGCAACGGCCGCGCACACGCGCGAGGTGGTGCTGGTCACCGGCATCTCCGGGTCGGGCAAGTCGGTCGCGCTGCACGCGCTGGAAGACGCCGGCTACTACTGTGTCGACAACCTGCCGCCCGAGCTGATGCGCGAGCTGGTGCGGCTGGAGCACGCGCGCGGCACGCACCGCGTCGCGGTGGCCGCCGACGTGCGCGCCGCGCGCTCGCTGTCGCCGCTGGTGCCACTGATGGATGAGTTGCGCGGCGAAGGCATCCTGGTGCGCGCGCTGTTCCTCGACGCCGCCACCGACTCGCTGGTGCGCCGCTTCTCCGAGACGCGACGCCCGCATCCGCTGGCCAACCCGGGCGCCAACGACAACCAGACCGCGCTGGTCGAGGCGATCGAGCTCGAGCGGCTGATGCTCGGCGAATTGCGCGAGGTGTCGACGGTGGTCGACACCAGCCAGCTCCGCCCGGCCGACCTGCGCCGCTGGATTCGGCGCCTCGTGCACGCGCGGCCGGCAGCGCTGACGCTGGTGTTCGAGTCGTTCGCGTTCAAGTTCGGCGTGCCGCTCGACGCCGACTTCGTGTTCGACGTGCGCATGCTGCCCAACCCATACTACATCCGCGAGCTGCGCGCGCTCACCGGCTCCGACGCGCCGGTGGCCGACTACCTGCAAGCGCAGCCCGAGACCGCGGAGCTGCTGTCGCAGATCGAAACCTTCCTGCGGCGCTGGCTGCCGAGCTTCGAGACCGACCAGCGCAGCTACCTCACGGTGGCGATCGGCTGCACCGGCGGACAGCACCGGTCGGTGTACATCGTCGAGCAACTCGCGCGGCGCTTCGCCGCCTTCGGTGCCGCGCTGGTACGGCACCGCGAACTGGACGCCAGCGATTGAACGCTCCGAAGACCGATCCGCACAGCGTGCCCGATCTGCCGCTGTTTCCGCTGCAAAGCGTGCTGTTTCCGGGCGCGCAGTTGCAGTTGCGCGTGTTCGAGGCGCGTTACCTCGATCTGGTGAGCCGCTGCCTGCGCGAGCAGCAGCCGTTCGGCGCCATCTGCCTGCGCCAGGGCTCCGAAGTGCGCGGTGCGGGCGACGAGCCGGTGCTGCTGGAGTCCACCGGCGTGCTGGCCAGGCTGGAAGAGGTCGACGCCGACCAGGCCGGCGTGCTGCGCGTGCGCTGCCTGGGCACGCAGCGCTTCGAGATCGACGAGCCGGCGCAACAGGCCGACGGCCTGTGGACTGCGCGCGCGTGGCTGATCGACGACGACGCCGTGCTGGCGCCAGCCGAGGCGCTGGTCCCGACCGTGCGCGCGCTGGCCAATGCGATCGGCGCGCTCGAGCGCAAAGGCGGTTCGCCGTTCCTGCGGCCCTACCGCTTCGACGACGCGGGCTGGGTCGCCAACCGCTGGTGCGAGCTGCTGCCGATCTCGCTGGCGGCCAAGCAGAAGCTGATGGCGCTGGAGGATCCGCAGATGCGGCTGCGGCTGGTCGACGAGTACCTGCGCGGCAAGGGGGTGATTGCGGCCTGACGGTCAGCTCGAAGAGCCGGCGGCGAGCAGTCTTCGCACCGGCGCAGGCAGGCTCATGCGCAGCGCCGCCGCGGCCTCCACCCAGCGCCCGCCCAGCGCAGCGGCGATCGCTTCGCGCCGTGCGCCGCTAGTCCGCGGCGGCAGCTGCACGTGCAGCGGCCGGAGCTGCCAGTCGAAGTGCGTCAGCGCGTGGCGGATCGGCGGCAACTCGCGCGTCCGCCCCGGCCAGTGAGCCACGGCCGCGCGCGCGGCGCGCAGATCGTCGAACTGCGGCAGGCTCCACAACGCGGCCCACACGCCGCGCTCGGGGCGGCGCTGCAGCAGCACGTCGCCGCGATGGCACAACCAGAGCAGCGCGTGGCTGCGCTGTCCGCGCGCCGCGCGGCGCGAACGCAAGGGCAGCTCGGCGGTGTGGCCGCCCGCGTGCGCGACGCAGCCCGCACGCAGCGGGCAGGCATCGCAATTCGGCTGGCGCACCGCGCACACGGTGGCGCCGAGGTCCATTAGGCCCTGCGTGTAGGCCGGCATGTCGGCGCCCCGCTCGGGCAGCAGCGACTGCGCATAGGCCCACAACTGGCGCTGCGCTGCGGCCGATGCGAGGTCCGTCGCGAAGCCGCTGTAGCGCGCCAGCACGCGCTTGACGTTGCCGTCGAGGATCGCCGCGCGCTCGTCGAAGCAGAACGCGGCGATCGCCGCCGCGGTACTGCGCCCGATGCCCGGCAGCCGCGCCAGCTCGGCGCTGGTGCGCGGGAACTCGCCGTCTTGTTGCGCCACCACCTGCGCGCAGCGATGCAGGTTGCGCGCGCGGTTGTAGTAGCCCAGGCCGCTCCACAGCGCGAGCACGTCGTCCAGCGGCGCGTCAGCGAGCGCGGTCACATCGGGGTAACGCGCGACGAATCGTCGGTAGTAGGCCGACGCGGTGGCCACCTGCGTCTGCTGCAGCATCACCTCGGACAGCCACACGCGGTACGGGTCGCGCACGCCCAGCCATGGCAGGCCACGGCGGCCGTACCGGCGCTGCCACGCCAGCAAGCGCGTGGCCACCGACGCGACGCGGGCCACCGTGCAGGCGAGCCGGGCTCAGGCGGCGCCGCCGGCGGCCTCG
>JAJVIL010000084.1 GCA_022072045.1 Burkholderiaceae bacterium
ATCCGCGCCGATCGTGTGACCTACGACAGCGCCGACGACCTCGCCAAGGCGACCGGCAATGTGCGGGTCAGTCGCGACGGCAACCAGTACTGGGGCCCCGAACTGCAGTTGCACGTCCAGCGCTTCGAGGGGTTCTTCCTCGAGCCGCACTTCATGCTCGGACGCACGGGAGCCGGCGGCACCGCCGAGCGTTTCGACTTTCTCGATTCGTCGCGTTTCGTGGCGATCAAGGCCACCTACACCAGTTGCCCGCGCGACGGCTCGGGCGACCCCGACTGGCTGCTGAAGGCCGACCGCGTGAGCATCGACCTCGAAACCAACGAAGGCGTGGCCGAGGGCGCGGTGCTGCGCTTCCTGGGCGTGCCGATCCTCGGCCTGCCGGTCTTGAGCTTCCCGCTCGCCGACGACCGCAAGTCGGGCTGGTTGCCGCCGACGGTCAACATCGATTCCAAGAGCGGCCTCGAGCTCGCGGTGCCGTACTACTGGAACATCGCGCCCAACCGCGACGCGACGATCACGCCCGGAATCCTGACCCGTCGCGGCGCGGCGCTGTCGACCGAGTTCCGCTATCTCGAACCCGGCGACGAGGGGCGCATCGAGATCGACACCCTGCCCAACGACCGGGTGGCGCGACGCGATCGCTGGCTGAGCGACGTCGTGCATCGCGGCGCGCGCGAGCGCATCGGGCTGAACTACCGGTTCGACGCGATCCGCGTATCGGACGATGACTATTGGAAGGACTTCCAGCGTCAGATCCGCTCATTCACCCCTCGGCTGCTGCCGCTGACGGCCAACGTCGGGCAAGTCAGCGGGCGCTACGGATTCGATTCGCGCTGGTACCTCGGCACGCAGCGCTGGCAGGTGCTCAGCTCGGGCGATCCGACCACGGAGATCGTGCCGCCGTACGACCGCGCCATGCAGCTCGGGGCGCGGACCGACGGCGCGCTGCCGCTGGGCTTGCGCATCGAGGCCGAGTCGGAGATCAACCGCTTCACGCTGGCCGAAGGACCACCGAGCGCGATCAGGCCCAACGGCTGGCGCTGGCACGGTGTGGCCAGCCTGTCGCGGCCGTGGGAGAGCACCGCCACCTGGGTGCGGCCCAAGCTCATGCTCAACGCCGCGAGCTACCAGACCGATCAGCCGATGGTCGATGGCCGCACCCGGGCGTCGCGGCTGATACCGACCTTCAGCCTCGACACCGGCGCGGTGTTCGAGCGCGACAGTTCATGGTTCGGCAAGTCGCAGCGGCAGACGCTCGAGCCGAGGCTGTTCTACGTCAACACGCCGTTTCGCGAACAACTGACGCTGCCGAACTTCGATTCCGCGCCGATCGACTTCAACACCGTGTCGGTGTTCACCGAAAGCGCTTTCTCGGGGGTCGATCGGGTCACCGACGGGCACCAGATCACGGCCGGCGCGACCACCCGTTGGCTCGACTCGGACAGCGGCGCCGAGACATTGCGTCTGGGCATCGCGCAGCGCTATCTGTTCCGCGGCCTGCGCATCACCCCCGACGGCGTGCCGCAGACGCAACGGCTGTCGGACGTGCTGCTCGACGGTTCGACCTCGCTGGTTCCCAACTGGAATTTCGACGTGTCGCTGCAGTACAGCTCGGAGATCAGTCGTCCGGTGCGCTCGATCGTGAGCGTTCGCTATCTGCCAGAGCCATTTCATGCGCTCAGCGCGACGTATCGCTTCGCGCGCGGCCTGTCGGAGCAGGTGGAACTCGGCTGGCAATGGCCGATCTATCGCCGCGACCCTGGCGCTCAGGCGGGCAGCGGCAAGTGTGGCGGTGCACTCTACGCGGTGGGTCGCCTCAACTACAGTACCCGCGACAGTCGCTTCACCGACTCGATCGCCGGTTTCGAGTACGACGCGGGGTGCTGGATCGCGCGCGTGGTCGCCGAGCGGCTGTCGGTGGGCCGCACCGAGGCCAGCACGCGGCTGCTGCTGCAGCTCGAACTGGTGGGCTTGTCGCGCCTCGGCACCAACCCGCTGCAAGTGTTGAAGGACAATATTCCCGGATACCGCTTGCTGCGCGAGCAACGCAAGGGCCCCTACGAGCCGACGATCGATGATTGAATTCTTCAGGAGCCGCCGCCGCACCGCGGGGCGTCGCGCGCTGCTGGCGCTGGGGTTGTGCGCGCTGGCGGGCACCGCGTACGGCCAGACGGATCGTCCGCTGCGGGCGGGCGACTACATCGTGGCGGTCGTCAACAGCGAACTCGTCACCGCCTACGAGGTCGAGCAACGCGTCGAGCGCGCCCGCGAGGAGATCCGCCGCAACGGCGGACGCGAACCGTCGAGTGCGGTGTTGCGGTCGCAGGTGATCGACTCGCTGATCGATGACCGCGTGCTGGTCACCTACGCCCGCGACAGCGGCGCCAAGGTCGACGACGCCGAGCTCGATCGTGCCATCAACAGCGTGGCCGCGAACAACCGGATGAGCCTGCCCGAGCTGCGCCGGCGGTTGGCCGACGAAGGCCTGGAGTTCGGGCGCTTTCGCAACAACGTGCGCGATCAGATCCTGGTCGAGCGGGTCCGCGAGCGCGAGGTGCATCAGCGCATCCATGTTTCGGACTCGGAGATCGATCGCTATCTCGAACAGCAGAAGAACACGGCTGCCGCGGCGATCGAGCTGAACCTGGCGCAGATCCTGGTGCCCGTGCCCGAGAACGCCAGCGAGGCCGTCGTCGCCGAGCGCAGGGCGCGCATCGAGGCCGCGCTGGCGCGCGTGCGCGCCGGTGCCGACTTCGCGACGGTCGCGCGCGAGGTCTCCGAGGACGGCAATCGCGCCAACGGCGGCGTGATCGGGCTGCGTCCGGCGTCGCGGCTGCCCGACTTGTTCGTCGAGCAGGCGCGCGACTTGAAGGTCGGCGAAATCAGCTCGCAGCCGTTTCGCAGCAGCGCGGGGTTTCACGTCTTGAAGGTGATCGAACGCCGCGACGGGCAGGCGGTGCGCGTGCAGCAGACGCGCGCACGGCACATCCTGCTGCGCACCTCGGCGCAGGCCAGCGTCGAGGATGCGACGCGCCGCCTGCTCGAGTTGAAGCGTCAGATCGAGTCGGGGCAGCGTCGCTTCGAAGACGTGGCGCGCGAGGTCTCCGAGGACACCACGGCTTCGACCGGCGGCGACCTCGGGTGGGCCTCACCCGGCAGCTTCGTGCCCGAGTTCGAGGAAGCGATGAATCGGCTGACCCCTGGTGCGATCTCGCCCCCGGTGGTCTCGCGCTTCGGCGTGCATCTGATCCAGGTCATCGAGCGCCGCGAGGTCGAGCTCAGTGCCAAGGAAATGCGCGAGCAAGCGCGTGCCGCGTTGCGCGAGCAGAAGTTCGGTGCAGCGTATCAGGAGTGGATCAAGGATCTGCGCGCACGCGCCTACATCGAGATGCGCGATCCGCCGCAGCAATGAGCGCGCAGCCGCTGGCGGGCGCCGCGCAATGCTGAGCCAGGCGCCGCGCAAGCGCTTTGGCCAGCACTTCCTGGCCGACGTCGGCGTGATCGACGCGATCGTGCGTGCGATCGACCCGCAGGCGGGCGATCACATCGTCGAGATCGGCCCCGGGCGCGGCGCGCTGACCGAGCCGCTGCGAGCCAGCCGGGCGCGGTTGACGCTGATCGAACTCGACCGCGACCTGGCTGCGCACTGGCAGCGGATGCCCGGGGTCGCGTTGGTGCAGGCCGATGTGCTGCGGGTGGACTTTGCTCGGCTGGCTGCGGGCTCGCGCTTGCGGGTGGTGGGCAACCTGCCGTACAACATCTCGACCCCGATCCTGTTCCACCTGCTTGGGGCGGTGCCGCACGTGATCGACCAGCACGTCATGCTGCAGAAGGAAGTGGTCGATCGCATCGTTGCCGATCCGCCCGGTCGCGACTACGGCAGGTTGAGCGTGATGCTGCAGTGGCGCTATGAGACCGAACGCCTGTTCGATGTGCCCGCTTCAGCGTTCGAACCGCCGCCGCGAGTCACTTCGGGTGTGCTGCGCATGGTGCCGCGGGTCGACCCCCCGGTGGTGGATCCGGCGCTGCTGTCGCAGATCGTGACGGTGGCGTTCTCGCAGCGGCGCAAGCTGCTGCGCCACACGCTCGGGCGCTGGCTGGAGCGAGCGGGGGGCGATGTTGCGTTCGACCTGAAGCGGCGCGCCGAGGAGGTGTCGGTTGCCGACTACGTGGCTCTGGCGCAAACGATCGACGCGGCCAGAACGCGATCGCAGGTTCAGTGAATGGCGTGCTTCGCGGCCCCGCGTCGGGGCCGCGCCGGCGTCAAGCCGCGTTCAGCCACATCGCGGTGTCGAACGCGCTGCTCATCAACGGCATGTTCATGCCGAAGTTCGGGTTGACGCCGTTCTTCGGCACGTTCTTCGGTGCCGGCTTGTCGACACCGGCCGCGCCGTCGTGCCCGCGCTCCAGGGCGTGGGCATCCGAGCCGCGCGGCACGGCGAACGAGTAGAAGCAGCGGAAGGCGACGCGACGCTCGGCCCAGAAGTCGGCCGCATCGCGGAACACGTCGAGCAGTTGCTCGCGAGCCTCGCGATCGAACCGCGGGTTGTCGGGCAACTGCTCGAGCACCACCACGAACCCGGGCTGGGTGCCGGCCTTGTGAACCAGGTCGGTCATGCAGTCGTACAGCGCGTCGAGATTCTTGCCGAAGTGGTTCGGGAACAGGAACGACTCGGCAATCTTGTCCAGCACTTCCTGCTTCGATTGCGCGCTCGACAGGTCGGCATACAGGAAGTGCTGGCCGGCGCCTTCGGCCGCCTGCATGAGGTCGTCGACGCGGTAGGCGCGAATGGATTGGACGATATTGGGACGGACTGTCTGGAGCAGCATGGCCTCTGTCCTCGATCAATGAACGCGGGTCTCTCGGCGGCTCACTGCACGATCTGGCGAAAGCTCGCGTAGTGGTCGTCGGTGTAGTAGCAGACTTCGGGTTGCCTGGCCGAGACGCCTCCGCAGACGATGCGACGCGCGCCCCGGTTGTTCGCTCCGGGCGTGGGTACGGTGTATTCGCGGTAGAAGCCTCGCGCTCGCCGCGGAAGCTGGCGTTCGCGATTGCCGAACGTCGTGCCATCCTTGGCGTAAGGGAACGGACCGCCGGCCCGAACGAGCCTTTGGGTCTGTTGCGCCTCGCGGGGCAACTCCGCCAGTGCCACCGAGTCACTCGCCGTGACCGGCCCCCTGGCCTGAACCGTGCCGACGAGAGCCGACGAGATGGCAACTGCTGTAGCAAGCCCTAACTTAACTAACGGCCCCGACAGCAGCGACCGAACGGTCCAATCCACGGGTAAACCCTGATCTTTAAGCTTGCAATGGTACCGGAACGGGTCGCAAATCTCAAGTGCAGTGCCTAAATCTTGTGCAGTAACGAAGCCGTACGAGCGAGCGCACACACTCGCCTCGACCTGCTCGAGCGTGCCTCGCAACCGAGACAAGCGCGCTCATGCAGGCGCGGGCGTCGGATCAGTCAGCGATCTCAGGCTCGAACGGCGTTGGCGTCGGTGACGGTGACCGCCGTCATGTTGACGATGCGCCGCACCGTGGCCGATGGGGTCAGGATGTGCACCGGTTTGGCCGCGCCGAGCAGCACCGGGCCGATCGCGATGCCTCCGCCGGCCGCCTGCTTGAGCAGGTTGTACGAGATGTTGGCACTGTCGATGTCGGGCAGCACGAGCAGGTTGGCCTCTCCGGTCAGAGTCGAGCGGGGCATCAGTTCGCTGCGGTAGGTGGCATCGAGCGCGGCGTCGCCGTGCATCTCGCCGTCGACTTCGAGCCAGGGGGCGGCTGCCTGGACCAGCGGCAGCGCGCGCCGCATCTTCTGCGCTGACGGGTGGTTGCTCGAGCCGAAGTTGGAGTGCGACAGCAGCGCAGCCTTGGGGTGCAGCCCGAAGCGGCGCATCTCCTCGGCGGCCAGCACCGTGATCTCGGCGATCTCCTCGCTCGTCGGGTCGGCGTTGACGTGGGTGTCGACCAGGAACACCTGGCGTCCGGGCAGGATGAGCCCGTTCATGCAGGCATAGGTCTTGACGCCGGCGCGCTTGCCGATGACCTGGTCGATGAACACCAGGTGCGTGCCGGTCGTGCCCCAGGTGCCGCAGATCATGCCGTCGACCTCGCCCTTGTGCAGCAGCATCGAGCCGATCAGCGTCAGGCGCCGCCGCATCTCGATCTTGGCCAGTTGTGCCGTCACGCCCTTGCGCTCTGTGAGGCGGTGGTAGGTCTGCCAGTAGTCGCGAAAGCGATGGTCGTGTTCGGTGTTGACGACGTCGTAGTCGCGTTCGGCCTGCAGCCGCAGCCCGAACTTCTCGCAACGCTGCGCGATCACCGCCGGCCGGCCGATCAGGGTGGGCCGCGCCAGGTTCTCGTCGACCACCACCTGCACCGCGTGCAGCACGCGCTCCTCTTCGCCCTCGCAGAACACGACGCGCTTGCGTGCCGCGCGCTTGGCCAGCGTGAAGATCGGCTTCATCGTCGCGCCCGACGCGTAGACGAAGGTCTGCAGCTTCTCGCGATAGGCGTCCATGTCGGCGATGGGGCGCAACGCGACGCCGGAGTCCTGCGCCGCCTTGGCGACCGCGGGCGCCACGCGCATCATCAACCGCGGGTCGAACGGTTTGGGGATCAGGTACTCCGGTCCGAAGCTGAGCGAGGAGCCGGAGTACGCGGCGGCCACCACGTCGCTCTGCTCGGCCCGTGCCAGCTCGGCCAGCGCATGCACCGCGGCGACCTCCATCGAGGCGGTGATCGTCGTCGCGCCGCAATCGAGCGCCCCGCGAAAGATGTACGGGAAGCACAGGACGTTGTTGACTTGGTTCGGGTAGTCGGTGCGGCCGGTGGCCATCACCGCATCGGAGCGGACCGCGTTCACCTCCTCGGGCATGATCTCGGGCGTCGGATTGGCCAGCGCGAAGATCAGCGGGCGATCGGCCATCGCCTGTACCATCGCCGGCTTGAGCACCCCGCCAGCCGACAGGCCGAGAAACACGTCGGCCTTGGAGATCACTTCGGCCAGCGTGCGCAGCTTGGTGTCCTGAGCGAACGCCTGCTTGTCGGGATCCATCAGCTCGGTGCGGCCCTGCCATACCAGGCCCGCCAGATCGGTGACCCAGATGTTCTCGCGCGGCAGGCCGAGCTTCATCAGCAGGTTGAGGCAGGCCAGCGCGGCGGCACCGGCACCCGAAGCAACCAGCTTGACATCCTGGATGCGCTTGCCGACGACCTTCAGGCCGTTGAGCAGCGCCGCACCGACGACGATCGCGGTGCCGTGCTGGTCGTCGTGGAACACCGGGATCCTCAGGCGTTCGCGCAGCCGCCGCTCGACATAGAAGCAGTCGGGCGCCTTGATGTCCTCGAGGTTGATGCCGCCGAAAGTGGGTTCGAGCGCGGCGATCACATCGACCAGCTTGTCGAGATCCTTCTCGTTGACCTCGATGTCGAACACGTCGATGCCGGCGAACTTCTTGAACAGGACGCCCTTGCCCTCCATCACCGGTTTGGCTGCCAGCGGTCCGATATCTCCCAGGCCCAGCACCGCGGTGCCGTTGGTGACCACCGCCACCAGGTTGCCGCGCGCGGTGTAGCGGAAGGCGTTCACCGGGTCGGCGACGATCTCCTCGCACGCCGCCGCCACGCCCGGCGAGTACGCCAGCGCGAGGTCGCGCTGGTTCAGCAGTTGCTTGGTCGGCGCGATCGCCACTTTGCCGGGCGTCGGGAACTCGTGGTATTCGAGCGCCGCGCGGTACAGCTCCGCGCGCTTGGCTTCATAGCTGGAGGACATGGCGCTTCGCTCGCTGTTGGCGGGGTCGGCGATTGTAGGAGCGCGACTGTCTCGGGCGCGATGAGGGGTCGTCGGGTCGCTGCAGCGGTGCGCCACAATCGCTCGATGCCGCTCGGCGAATTCGAACTGATCGCACGCTACTTCGCCCGGCCGACCCGGCGCGCCGTGCTCGGCGTGGGCGACGACTGCGCCGTGCTCGCCCCGACGCCCGGCATGGAGCTGGCGGTGTCGAGCGACCTGCTCGTCGAAGGGCGACACTTCCTGTCGACGGTGCCGCCGCAGGCGCTGGGGCACAAGGCGCTGGCGGTCAACCTGAGCGACCTCGCGGCCTGTGGCGCCGCGCCGCTGGCGTTCTTGCTGATGCTGGCGCTGCCGCGCCCCGACGAAGCCTTCCTGCGCGGCTTTGCGCAGGGGCTGTTCGCGCTGGCCGACGCGCATGGCATCGAGCTGATCGGAGGCGACACCACCGCAGGCCCGCTGACGATCGGCATCACCGTGCTCGGCGAGGTGCCGCCGGCGGCGGCGCTGCGCCGCAGCGGCGGGCATGCCGGCGACGACTTGTGGGTCAGCCACCCGCGCGACGGCGGCATCGGCGACGCCAGGCTGGCGCTCGAAGCGTTTCGCGGGCAGGCCGGGTTGTCGCAGGAGGCCTTCGCAGCGGTGCGGCGCGCGATGGAGTGGCCGCAGCCGCGGGTGACACTGGCAATGGCGCTGCGCGGCGTGGCCAGCGCGGCGATCGACCTGAGCGACGGCCTGGCCGGCGACCTCGGCCATCTGCTGGCGCAATCGGGCGTTGGCGCGCAGCTCGAATGGGCCGGCCTGCCGCGTTCGGCCGCGATGGCCGCGCTGCCGATGGCGCTTCAGCAGCAATGCGTGCTCGGCGGCGGCGACGACTACGAGTTGCTCTTCAGCGCGCCGCCGTCCGCGCGCTCGGCCGTGCAAAGCGCCGCTGCCCGGGCCGAGGTGGCGGTGAGCCGGATCGGCGAGTTGCGCGCCGAGGCGGGCCTGCGCGTGCGCTGGTCCGACGGCAGTGTTTCGCCTTGGGCGACGCAGGGGTTCGACCATTTCTCGAGCCCCGGGCCATGAGGGCCTGGCCGCCGACGGCGGGGTTCGCGCCGCGGCGCGCCGACTGGCGCTTTCTGTTCGAGCACCCGGCGCACCCGATCGCGCTCGGGCTCGGTAGCGGCCTGTGGCCATGGGGCCCGGGAACGGCCGGGACGCTGCTGGGCTGGGCGCTGTTCGCGCTGCTGGATGAGTGGCTCGACGATTGGCAGTGGGCACTGGTGCTGCTGCTGGCGTTCGCGATCGGCTGGTGGGCCTGCACGCGCTGCGCGCAGGCGCTGCGTCAGAGCGACCCGGCGGCCATCGTGTGGGACGAGGTGCTCGGCATTTGGCTCGTGCTGTGGCTGGTGATGCCTACCGATTGGCGCGGACAACTGGCGGCGGTGGCGTTGTTTCGCGTGTTCGACATCGCCAAGCCGGGCCCGGTGGCGTGGGCCGATCGGGTCTTCAAGGCGCCCGTTGGCACCGCGATCGGCGCCAGGCAGGGTCTGGGCATCCTGCTCGACGACCTGGTCGCCGCCCTGTGCGCGCTGCTGGTCATCGCGCTGTGGAGGCTCGCGTGAGCGATGCGGCGTCGCTGGTCGCGCGGCTGGCCGAGCGGCTGCGCGCGCTCGGCTGGCGGCTGGTATGCGCCGAGAGTTGCACCGGCGGCATGATCGCGGCCGCCTGCACCGATCTGGCGGGGTCGAGCGACTGGTTCGATCGCGGCGTGGTCAGCTACAGCAACCAGGCCAAGGTGGCGCTGCTCGGCGTGCCGCAAACGCTCATCGATGCGCACGGCGCTGTCAGCGAGGCCGTCGCGCGCGCGATGGCCGAGGGCATCGCGCGCAGCAGCGGTGCCGACATCGGCGTGGCCGTCACCGGGGTCGCCGGCCCTGGCGGCGGGTCGCCCGCCAAGCCGGTGGGGACCGTGTGGTTCGGTTTCGCGTTGCGCCATCGCGACGGCACGCTGCGGGTCGATGCCGAGCAGCGGCGCTTTGCGGGCGACCGTGCCGAAGTGCGCGCGGCGAGCGTGCACCACGCGTTGCAGGGTCTGCTGCAGCGCGCACAGTTGCCGCCATGAACCTGCTGTTGGCCGGCCAGTTCGACGCCGCAGAGCGCGACCGCTGGTACGGCGCGTTGGCGCAGGCCATGCCGCAGCACCATCTGGCGGTGGCCGACGAACTGTTCGATCGCACGCGCATCGAGGCGGCGATCGTCGCCAACCCATTGCCGGGCAGCTTGCGCGGCCTGCCCAAGCTGCGCCTGATCCAGTCGTTGTGGTCGGGCGTCGAGGGGCTGCTGAGCGACGACTCGGTACCCGCTGGCGTGCCGATCGCGCGCATGGTCGACCCGGCGCTGGCCGCCGCGATGGGCGAGACCGCGCTGTGGGCCGTGTTGTCGCTGCACCGCGGCTTCTACGCCTATGCGCGCCAGCAGCGGCAGATGCAGTGGCGGCAACTGCCGCAGCTGCGCGCCGACGAGCTGTCGATCACCGTGCTCGGACTCGGGACCATGGGGCAGGCGTGTGTGCGCGCGCTGGTGCCGCACGGCTACCGCGTCACCGCCTGGACGCGCAGCGACACGCCACGCGATCTGCCGCCCGGCGTGACGCACATCCATGGCGACGAAGCGCTGTGGCCGTGCCTGCACGGCAGCTCGATCGTCGTCAATCTGCTGCCGTTGACGCCGGCCACGCGCGGGCTGCTCGACGCCCGCTTCTTCGCGGCGATGCCCCGCGGCGCGGCGCTGGTCAACCTCGCGCGCGGCGCGCACGTGGTCGAGGCCGACTTGCGCGCCGCGCTGGCCACCGGCCGCCTCGGCCATGCGGTGCTCGACGTGTTCGAACGCGAGCCGCTCGACGAAAAGCATCCGTTCTGGCGCCATCCGCGGGTGAGCGTGCTGCCCCACGCGGCGGCGTTGACCGACCCGCGCAGCGCGTCGCTGCTGGTGGCCGCCAACGTGCAGGCGCTGCTCGACGGTCAGCCGATCGCGCACCTGATCGACCGCGCGCGGGGGTACTGAGTGCGGCCCCTCGCCGCGCCTGGCGATCGGTCGCCGGGCGCCGCTGCAGGCACGCTCGGGTCAGAACGAAGCCTGCAGTGCCAGCCGCAGCGGTCGCTGCGGCTTCGGTGCCGCCGTGTGCTGCGTGACCATCAGTGCGAGGCGCTTGAGGCCTTCCCACGGGTCGAGCGGCCAGTGCGGATGCTTCAATCCCTTGATCAGCCCGTCGCAGATGCTGGCCGCGTCGAGCCAGTGCGCCAGCGTGTGGTCGGCCAGTTGCGGCGCGAGACGCTCGAACAGCCGCTCCTTGGCACCCCACGCGCGCGCCTCGCGCAACGCCAGCGGCATCGGCTTGCCTTGGCCGAGCGCGTCTTTCAGCCGCTTGAGCGCGCGAATGTCTTCGGCCAGCGTCCAGTGCACGAGCACCGGCGCCTCGCCCTCGGCGCGCAGGCCGTCGAGCATGCGCAGCACGCGCGCGGTCTGGCCGGCCAGCACCGCCTCGGTGAACTTGAACACGTCGTAGCGCGCCACGTTGAGCACCGCAGACTCGATCTGCTCGAAGCTCAGCACCCCGCGCGGGTAGAGCAACGCGATCTTCTGCAACTCCTGGTGCGCAGCCAGCAGGTTGCCTTCGACGCGATCGGCGAAGAACGCCAGCGTCTGCGCGCCGGCGTCGCCGTCTTCGACGTGCTGGCCCTGCGCGGCCAGGCGGCGCGCGATCCACTGCGGCAGCGCCTGGCGCGACACCGCGTCGACGCGCACCGCGACGCCGGCGGCGTCGAGCGCGGCGAACCAGGCGCTGTTGATCTGTTGGCGGTCGAGCCGCGGCAGGTGGATCAGCGTGACGACGTCGTCGGAAAGCGACTCGCAGTAGCGCTGCAACGCCTCGGAACCTTCCTTGCCCGGCTTGCCGCCGGGGATCCGGATCTCGATCAACTGGCGTTCGGCGAACAAGCTCATCGCCATCGACGCGCCGAGCAGACCCGACCAGTCGAAGTGCGCGCCCGAGACCGCGAACACCTTGCGCTCGCTGTAGCCCGCGGCGCGCGCCGCCTCGCGGATCGCGTCGCCTGCCTCCTGTGCCAGCAGCGGCTCGTCGCCGTACACCGTGTACAGCGGACGCAGGCCGCGCTGCAGCGCGGCGGCGAGTTGCTCGGGGCGCAGTTGCATGCCCGTGTCAGCCGGCGAGGCCCTTGACGTGCGCCAGGCGGCGCATCAGTTGGTCGACGATGTCGGATTGCATCGCCTTCATCAGTTGGGCTTCTTCGTATTCCTTGCCGAGCGCGAAGGTTTCGGTATAGCTCATGTCCCGCGACAGCACCAGTTCGGTGGGGGGGATCAACGCGCGGCCTCCGGGGGTGGCGAGCTTGAATTCGAAGCGCACGCGCAGCGTCAGCTCGCGCACCTGGCCGGCGGTGGTGGAGGCCACGACGCTGCGCTCGCGCCGGTCGCTCAGCGCGAAAAGCACCACCTGCGCCTGCGCGGGCGAGGCGACCACTTCGGCACTCTGCGAGAGCGCATGGCGCAGTTCGTCGCCCAGCGGCGAGCGCGGCGCGAAGCCTTCGAGCGCAATGCGCGAGAACGGCAACTCGGTGGCGCCGCGCAGATGGAAACCGCAGCCGCCCAGCCAGGCGCCGATGAGCAGCGACGAAACCAGTGCGCGCCGGGCTGTCATCGGCGGCGGTCAGACCACCACGTTGACCAGGCGGCCCGGCACGATCACCACCTTGCGCACCGCCTTGCCCTCGCCGAACTTGGCGAACTCCGGACTCTCCAGCGCCGCGCGCTCGATCGCCGCCTTGTCGGCCTGCGCCGGCACGCGCACGTTGCCTCTTGTCTTGCCGGCGATCTGCAGCACCAGTTCGATCTCGTCTTGCACCAGCGCCGACTCGTCGACCGCGGGCATCGCCACGTCGAGCAGCTCGCCGGCCGCCTGTGCGAAGCCCAGGCGCTGCCACAGCACTTCGGCGATGTGCGGGCACGCCGGGTAGAGCACGCGAAGCAGCACCGACAGCCCTTCGCGCAGCGCCGCGGCGTCGCCGGCCGAGCCGGGCTGCGCGTCGAAGCCCTCCAGCGCGTTGAGCAGCTTCATCGCACCCGAGGCCACGGTGTTGTACTGCATGCGCTCGTAGTCGTAGAGCACCTGCTTGAGCACCAGGTGCACCTCGCGGCGCAACACCTTGGCTGCGGGGCCGAACACGGCCGCCCCATCGCCGCCGCGCACCGCGTCGCGCTGGCGCACCGCGAACTGCCACAGCCGCTGCAGGAAGCGCGCCGACCCGGCCACGCCGGTGTCGGACCATACCGAGGCGTCCTCGGGGCCGCCGACGAACATCACGAACAGGCGGGCCGTGTCGGCGCCGTACTGGTCGATCAGTTCCTGCGGGTCGACGCCGTTGCGCTCGGTCTTGCCCATCTTGCCGACGCCGCCGTACTCGACCGCCATGCCGCCGGCGATGGTGCCGCCGACGATGTGGCCCTGCGCGTCGAGCGTGGGCTTCACCTCGGGCGGCGGAATGTAGTCCTTGCCGCCCTTGTCGTTGCGGGTGAAGAAGATGTGGTTGAGCAGCATGCCGTGGTTCATCAGCCGCTCGAAGGGCTCGTCGAAGCGCAGCATCCCCATGTCGCGCATCACCTTGGTCCAGAAGCGCGCGTACAGCAGGTGCAGCACCGCGTGCTCGATGCCGCCGATGTACTGGTCCATCGGCATCCAGTAGTCGTTGCGCGCGTCGACCATCGTCGCCGCATCGGGCGAGCAGTAGCGCATGTAGTACCACGCGCTGTCGACGAAGGTGTCCATGGTGTCGGTCTCGCGGCGCGCCGGCTGGCCGCAGCGCGGGCACGTGCATTTCAGGAACGGCTCGTGGCGGTTCAGCGGGTTGCCGCTGCCGTCGGGGATAAGCTGTTCGGGCAGCACGACCGGCAGATCCTGCTCGGGCACCGGCACGACCCCGCAGGCATCGCAATGGATGATCGGGATCGGCGTGCCCCAGTAGCGCTGGCGGCTGATGCCCCAGTCGCGCAGCCGGAACTGCACCTGCTTGGCGCCCACGCCCTTGGCCTCGAGGTCGGCGGCGATGGCGTCGACCGCCGCGTCGTGAGCCAGGCCGTCGTACCGGCCCGAATTGACGCACACGCCGCGCTGCTTGTCGGCGTACCAGTCGGCCCAGGCGTCGACGGAGAAGGTTTCGCCCGGCACCGCGATCACCTGCGGGATCGGCAGGCCGTACTTCTTGGCGAACGCGAAGTCGCGCTCGTCGTGCGCGGGCACGCCCATCACGGCGCCTTCGCCGTAGCCCATCAGCACGTAGTTGCCGACCCACACCTCGAGCGGGGCGCCGGTCAGCGGGTGGGTGACGAAGAAGCCGGTGGGCACGCCCTCCTTGTCCATCGTCGCGAGGTCGGCTTCCATCACCGAGCCCTTGCGGCACTTGTCGATGAACTGCTGCAGTGCCGGCTTGCCCTGCGCCAGCCGCGCCGCCAGCGGATGCTCGGCCGCGACGGCGACGAAACTGACCCCCATGATGGTGTCGGCACGCGTGGTGTACACCCGCAGCAGCCTGGTCTCGCCGTCGATCGTGTACGGAAAGCCGAAGTTGACGCCGAAGCTCTTGCCGATCCAGTTCTCCTGGATCAGCCGGATGCGGTCGCTCCAGCCCGGCAGCTTGTGCAGCACGCAGTCGAGCAGTTCGTCGGCGTAGCGCGTGATGTTCAGGTAGTAGCCCGGGATCTCGCGCTTCTCGACCGGTGCGCCCGACCGCCAGCCGTGGCCGTCGATCACCTGCTCGTTGGCCAGCACGGTCTGGTCGACCGGGTCCCAGTTGACGATCTGCGTCTTGCGGTAGGCGATGCCCTTGTCGAGCATCTTCAGGAAGAACCACTGGTTCCACCTGTAGTAGGCGGGGTCGCAGGTGGCGATCTCGCGCGACCAGTCGATCGCCAGTCCGAGCGCCTTGCACTGCGCCTTCATCATGCGGATGTTGTCGTAGGTCCACGCCGCCGGCGCGGTGCGGCTCTTCATCGCCGCGTTCTCGGCGGGCAGGCCGAAGGCATCCCAGCCCATCGGCATCAGCACGTTGAAGCCCTGCATGCGCTTGTAGCGCGCGAGCATGTCGTTGATGGTGTAGTTGCGCACGTGCCCCATGTGCAGCCGGCCGCTGGGGTACGGCAGCATCGAGCAGGCGTAGAACTTCTTCTTCAGCGGGTTCTCGGTCACCCGGTAGGCGTCGCGCGCGTCCCAGTGCGCGCGCGCAGCGGCCTCCACGTCGGCCGGAACATAGCGCTCGTTCATGGCTGTCGATTGTAGGAGGGCATGTCGCGATGCCCGCGGGCGCTAGCGCGGCTTCTCGGGGCTCGCTTCGGTGACGAACCCGACGCGCGACAGGCCGCCCTCCTGCACGATGCCGATCAGCTCGGCGACGCGGCCATAGGTGACCGTGCGATCGGCGCGCAACTGCACCTCGGTGGCCGGGTTGCGCAGCGCCGCCTCGCGCACGCGCAGCCGCAACGCGTCGATGCCGACCTGTTCGTCGCCCCAGAAGAAGCGCCCCTGCGGGTCGATGGCCAGCGTGACGAACTGCGCCGCGTCGGTGGGCTTGGCCCCTTCGGTGCGCGGCAGATCGAGCTTCAGGCTCGAGGTCATCAGCGGCGCGGTGATCATGAAGATCACCAGCAGCACCAGCACCACGTCGATCAGCGGCGTCAGGTTGATGTCGCTCATCGGCTGCGCCGCGGCGCTGCGCTGCAGACGTCCGAAGGCCATCAGGCGGCGGCCCGGTGGTTGCCCAGCGCCATCTCGCGCAGGTCGTGCGCGAAGCCCTCGAGCTCGGCCTCGCACGCGGCGACCCACTTGCCGTACAGGTTGTAGGCCAGCACGGCGGGGATCGCGACCGCCAGCCCGGCGGCCGTCATGATGAGCGCCTCGCCCACGGGGCCGGCGACCTTCTCGATCGTGATCGATCCGGCCGCCGAGATGCTCACCAGCGCGTGGTAGATGGCCCAGACGGTGCCGAACAGGCCGACGAACGGCGCCGTGCTGCCGATCGACGCCAGCAGGGTCTGGCCGTACTGCAGATGCGCGAGTCCGCCGTGCAGT
>JAJVIL010000138.1 GCA_022072045.1 Burkholderiaceae bacterium
CCGCTGCTGATGCGCGAGATCCGCTGCGAGATGCGCCAGTCGGCTGCGGCGGCGCTGTCGGTACCGCTGTTCCGCGCGCTGATCTTCGCCCACGTCAGACCCGGCGGCAGCCTCACCGAACTGGCGGCGCACCTCGGGGTCACGCTGCCCACCGCATCGGTGGCAGTGGGCAAGCTGGCAGCGCGCGGGCTGATGCGTGCGCCGCGCGAAGACGGCGGCTTGCGCCGCCGCGCGTTGTACCTGTCGCCGCAAGGCGAGCGCGTGGTGCAGCACGCGCGCGAGCACACTGTCAAGGCACTCGGCGCGCGCCTGCAGACGTTGCCCGTGGGGCAGTTGCAGGCGCTGCGCAGCGGTCTGGCCGCGCTGTCGGACCATGTCGCCGCCAGCACCCATCCGTAGCCCTCGCGCACGAGACATGAACCACAAAGGCCGGACCCTGGGCATCGCCGCGATTGCGCTCGCCGTGCTGGCCTTCGCGGCCTACCGCTGGTTGCCCTGGCGCGCGGGCACGCTGGTTGCAGCGGGCCCTGCGGCCTCGGCCGCGAACCAGGTGCAGACGGTCAGCGTGGTCGCCGCGCAGCAGCGCGACGTGCCGGTGGTGGTCGAAGCCGCCGGCACGGTGGTCTCGCTCGACACGGTCGACGTGCGCCCGCAGGTGTCGGGCAGCGTGTCGGAGGTGGTGGTGCGCGAGGGCCGCTTCGTCGGCCGTGGCGAGGTGCTGTTCCGGCTCGACGACCGCACACACCGCGCCGACCTCGAGCGCGCGCGCGCGCAGTTGCTGCGCGACCAGGCCACGCTGGCCGACCTGAACCGCCAACTCGCGCGTGCGCAGGACCTGAGGACGCAGAACTTCATCGCGCAGAGCGCCGTCGACACCGTGCTGGCCCAGGTCGAGGCGCAACGCGCCGCGGTCGCTGCCGACCAGGCCGCGGTGCGCGCGGCCGAGGTCGCGCTGAGCTTCGACACCATCGCCTCGCCGCTGGCCGGGCGTGCGGGCGCGGTGGCGATCTACCGCGGCAGCCTGGTGCAGCCGACCGGCGCGCCGATGGTCACCGTGAGCCGCATCGACCCGATCGGCGTCAGTTTCGCGCTGCCCGAAGCACAGCTCGCGGCCGTGCTGCACGCCAGCGGCCTGCAACGGGGCACACCGGCCGCGCCGTCGAGGGCTGCGTCGACAGCGGGCGGCGGCGTGATCTCGGTGGCGGTGCCCGACGCCGACCGCAACCCCGCCGGTGGCGCCAACGGCAGCGTGTCGGGCCGCATCACCTTCGTCGACAACGCGGTCGACACCGCCACCGGCACCATCCGCGTCAAGGGCGAACTGCCCAACGCGTCGCACCAGCTCTGGCCGGGCCAGTACGTCACCGTGCGCATGACGCTGCGCACGATCGCGGGCGCGATCGTGATCCCGCAGAGCGCGCTCATCATCCGCGGCAGCGAGCGCACGGTTTACGTGGTCAAGGCCGACGCCAACGTCGAGCCGCGCCAGGTGCAGCCGCGCTACAACGACGACGAAATGGTGGTGGTCGAAGGCCTGCAGGCCGGCGAGAAGGTGGTCGTCGAGGGCAAGCAGAACCTGCGGCCAGGGTCGACGGTGCGCGAAACCCCCTACGTGCCGTCGCGGCGCGCGCCGGGCACGCCGCGGCCCAACGCCCCGGCCGCCAGCGCGCCGGCAGGCGCCTCGCTGTGAACCTGCACTTCACCGAAGTCTTCATCCGCCGTCCGGTGATGACGGTGCTGATCAACATCGCGATCGTGCTGGCCGGCGTCGTGGCGCTGAAAGACATCCCGGTGGCGGCGCTGCCGCGCTACGACACGCCGGTGATCCAGGTGGCCGCGTTCCTGCCGGGGGCATCGCCCGAGACGATGGCCAGCTCGGTTGCGCTGCCGCTGGAGAAGCAGTTCTCGACCATCGCGGGGCTGACGACGATCAGCTCGACCAACACGCTGGGCGCCAGCAGCGTCGTGCTCGAGTTCGACCTGTCGCGCGACATCGACGCCGCGGCGGTCGACGTGCAGGCAGCGCTGCTGCGCGCGCAGCGCACCTTGCCGGCCGAGATGACCACGCCGCCGTCGTACCGCAAGGTCAACCCGGCCGACTTCTCGGTGCTGATCATCTCGCTGCGCTCGCCGTCGATGAGCCTGGCGGAGCTGAACAACTACGCCGAGAACCTGATCTCGCCATCGCTGTCGACCATCGACGGCGTGGCGCAGGTGCAGGTGTGGGGGCAGAAGCGCTATGCGGTGCGCATCCGCGCGCGGCCCGAGGCACTGACCGAGCGCAACCTCACGCTCGACGAGCTGCGCGCCGCCGTGTCGGCAGCCAATGCCAACACGCCGGTGGGCGTGCTCGACGGCCCGCGCCAGACCTTGACGGTGCAGGCCAACCGCCAGCTCACCAATGCGCGCGAGTTCGCCGACATCATCGTCGCCAACCGCGGCGACGCGCCGGTGCGTCTGCGCGACGTCGCCGACGTGCAGGACAGCTTCGAGACCGTGAAGACGGCCTCCACCTTCAACGGCGAGCCGTCGATCACGCTGGGGGTGATGCGCCAGCCCGACGCCAACACCGTGCAGGTGGTCGACCGCGTGAAGGCCACGCTGCCGCGGCTGCAGGCGCAGTTGCCGGCGTCGGTGTCGATCACCCCGTTCAGCGACCGCTCGCAGTCGGTGCGCGATGCGCTGCACGACGTCAACCTCACACTGCTGCTGACCATCGTGCTGGTGGTGCTGGTGATCTTCCTGTTCCTGCGCCGCGTCGCGGCCACCGTGATCCCGGCGCTGTCGCTGCCGGTGTCGCTGATCGGCGCGCTGTCGCTGCTGTATCCGCTGGGCCACAGCCTGGACAACATCTCGCTGCTGGGCATCACGCTGGCGGTGGGCCTGGTGGTCGACGACGCGATCGTGATGCTGGAGAACATCGTGCGCCACGTCGAGGACGGCATGGCGCCGTTCCAGGCCGCGATCAAGGGCGCGCGCGAGATGGCGTTCACGATCATGTCGATCTCGATCTCGCTGGTGGCGGTGCTGATCCCGATCTTCTTCATGCCCGGCGTCATCGGCCTGCTGTTCCACGAGTTCGCGGTGGTGGTGGGGCTGGCGATCCTGGTGTCGGCGCTGGTGTCGCTGACGCTGGTGCCGATGCTGGCCAGCCGCTTCCTGCGCCACCACGCCGCGCGCGAAGAGAACGCGCTCGGCCGCGTGTTCGAGCGCGGCTTCGCGGCGATCCTGAACGGCTACGCCCGGACACTCGACTGGGCGCTCGCGCACCGCGTCTTCATCGGCGCCGTGGCACTGGGCAGCGTGGTATTGACCGGCGTCCTGTTCGTCACCATTCCGAAGGGCTTCTTCCCCGAGGAGGACATCGGGCAGATCTTCGTCAGCACCGAGGCCGCCGAAGACATCTCGTTCAGGGCGATGGAGGCACTGCACTACCGGGTGGCCGAGATCATTCGCGCCAACCCGGCGATCGAAGCGGTGGGCACCGGCCTGGGCAGCACCGGCTTCGGCGCCAACACGCAGAACACCGGCCGCATCTTCGTGACGCTGAAGCCGCGCAGCGAGCGGCCGCCGGTGGCCAAAGTGATCGACGAGCTGCGCCGCGAGGTGCGCGCGGTGCCCGGCATCGCGGTCTACATGCAGCCGGTGCAGAACCTGCGCCTCGGTGGCCGCTCGAGCAAGAGCCGCTACCAGTTCACGCTGCAAAGCGTGAGCGCCGATGCGCTCAACGAATGGGCCAACCGGCTGCAGACGCGCATGCGCGCCGACCCGCTGTTCCGCGACGTGACCAGCGATTCGCAGCTCGGGGGCCTGCAGGCGTCGCTGGCCATCGACCGCGACCGCGCCAACTTGCTCGGCGTCTCGATGGCCGACCTGCGCAATGCGCTGTACACGGCCTTCGGCGAGCGCCAGGTGTCGTCGATCTACGGCCCGAGCAACACCTTCGACGTCATCATGGAGGCGGCCGACGCCGACCGCCAGTTCGAGAACGCCTTCAGCCGCATCTACCTGCGCGGCAAGGGTGGCGCGCTGGTGCCGCTGTCGGCGTTCGCGACGGTGCGGCGCACCGTCGGGCCCACCGCGGTCAACCACCAGGGGCAACTGCAGGCGATCACGCTGTCGTTCAACCTGGCCCCCGAGGTCGCGCTCGGCGACGCCACGCGCCGCCTCGAAGGCTTCGTGCGCGAGCTGAAGCTGCCGCCGTCGATCGTCACCAGCTACGGCGGCGACGCCGCGGTGTTCCAGGATTCGCAGACCGGCCAGGCGATCCTGCTGATCGTCGCGATCGCGGTCATCTACCTGTTGCTGGGCGTGCTCTACGAGAGCTACATCCACCCGCTGACGATCCTCGCCGGGCTGCCGTCGGCGGCTGTCGGCGCGCTGCTGACGCTGACGATCTTCAAGACCGACCTGACGCTGATCGCCACCATCGGCATCCTGATGCTGATTGGCATCGTCAAGAAGAACGCGATCATGATGATCGACTTCGCGCTCGACGCGCAGCGCAACCAGGGGCTGCCGCCGCACGAGGCGATCCGCCAGGCGTGCCTGCTGCGGCTGCGCCCGATCCTGATGACGACGCTGGCGGCGATGATGGGCGCGCTGCCGATCGCGCTCGGCCTCGGCGCCGGTGCCGAGCTGCGCCAGCCGCTGGGCCTGGCGGTGGTCGGCGGGCTGATCGTCTCGCAGGCGGTCACGCTGTACATCACGCCGGTGATCTACCTCGCGCTCGACCGCTGGAGCGGCTCGGGGCCGATCGTCGACACGCCGCCGGCACGCGCGCACACACCGGCCGTGCGCGCCTGAGCGCCTGCCTTTGCTGTTGTGCGCGGGCGCTACGATGCACGCATGAAGATCGCCACCTTCAACGTCAACGGCATCGGCAGCCGCCTGCCGCGCGTGCTCGAATGGCTGGCCGAGTCGCAGCCCGACATCGCGTGCCTGCAGGAGATCAAGACCTCCGACGAGACGTTTCCCGCGCAGGCCTTTGCCGACGCCGGCTACGGCGCGATCTGGCACGGTCAGAAGGGCTTCAACGGCGTGGCCGTGCTGGCGCGCGGCGCCGCACCCAGCGAGCGGTGCCGCGGCCTGCCGGGCGACCCTTCCGATACGCACAGCCGCTACCTCGAGGCTCAGGCGGGCGAACTGATCGTGGCCTCGATCTACCTGCCCAACGGCAACCCGCAGCCGGGGCCGAAGTTCGACTACAAGCTGGCGTGGTTCGAGCGCCTGATCGCGCACGCCCAGGCGCTCGCGCAGCGCGCGCAGCCGGTGATCCTGGCCGGCGACTACAACGTCGTGCCGACCAACGACAGCGCCGACATCTACTCGGCGAAGTCATGGCTCGACGACGCGCTGCTGCAACCCGAGAGCCGCGACGCCTACCAGCGCCTGCTGGCGCAGGGCTGGACCGATGCGATCCATCGGCTGCACGGGGGCGAGCCGATGTACACGTTCTGGGACTACTTCCGCAAGCGCTGGGAGCGCAATGCCGGCATGCGCATCGACCACCTGCTGCTCAATGCGGCGGCGACCGCGCGGCTGGTCGAGGCCGGCGTCGACCGCGCGGTGCGCGGCCGCGAGAAGCCGAGCGACCATGCGCCGGCGTGGGTGGTGCTGAACACGCCGTGAGCCCGCTGCGCCGCAGCGGCAATGCCGCCGCCGGCGCGACAAGCGTCACACCGCGTCCCAATTGAAGGTCACTTTTAACATTTGGCCCGGCGGCGGACGCTAGGCTTGCGCCATCGCTCGCGTGCTGCCGCCAGGGCGGCAGCCCCTGGCAGGCCCTCAACCGTCGCTCACTGTCCATGCCGATTGCCCGCTCCGCCAGTCACACCAGGAAGACGGCCAGCCGCAAGGGCGGCTTCCATCCGCTGCGCTGGATGCGCCGCCTGCTCAGCCGCCCGCTGAAGCTCAAGCGAATCGGGCGCCAGTGGCACGTGGTGTTCGACGATTCGCGCCAGCACAGCCCGACGTCCAAGCCGGCCAGCCGCGGCGAGGCGCTGCGCCTGTCGCACCTCGCGCTGCAGGCGCTGCTGCACGAGCACCGCGACGTGCGCCACGTGCTGCCGCACCTGATCCACCTCGAGCAGGCGCTGTCGCGCGCCGGTTCGCGCGCGCTGATCGAGCTGCCGCTGAAGGTGCTGCAGCGAGCGATGGACCAACTCGACACCATCCAGGGTGGCCAGCAGGCGCAGGCGCTGCTGCCGCTGCGGCTGCGAGTCGAGGAATCGGTGCGCCAGCGAACGCCGGTGAACCTGCGCGGCGACATCGCCAACGTCGACGTGCGCGAGACCTCGGTGTCGCAGTACGACGAGGCCGAGGTCGAGCTGACCAACCGCATGGCGCTCGACGAGGCTTCGAATCGGATGGCGCTCGACGAAGCGTCCGACCACATGGCGCTGGACGAGATCTACGCCAAGGCCGGCGTCGGCGTGCCGGCGACCGCCGGCAAGTGAACGGCCGCAGGCCGCATCGCTGGCGGCCGCGCGCCAGCCTCACTCGTCGAGCCCCAGTTCCTGAATCTTGCGCGTGATGGTGTTGCGCCCGATGCCGAGCTTGAGCGCCGCCTCGATGCGACGACCGCGCGTGCGCTCGAGCGCCGCCTGGATCAGCCGCGCTTCGAACTGCCGGCTGAGGTGGCCCCAGACGTCGGGCACGCCCTCGTCGAGCAGGCGTCGCGCCTCCTGCGCCAGCTGAGCCAGCCAGGCCTGCGTATCGGGCGCTTCGGCCGCAGGCGCGGCAGCGATCGTCGACGGCATCGAGTCGGCGCCGTGCGGCAACGGCTGCGCGGGCGCCTGCGCCGGCGCGGGCTCGGCCAGCACCTCGGGCGGCAGATCCTTCGGCTCGATAAGCTGTGCCGGCGCCATCACGGTCAGCCAGTGGCACAGGTTCTCGAGCTGGCGCACGTTGCCCGGGAAGGCGAAGCGCGCGAGCCGATCCATCGCGGCATCGCTCAGCCGCTTGGCCTCCACGCCGAGGTCGTGCGCACTGCGCGCCAGGAACGCGCGCGCCAGCGCGGAAATATCTTCGCGCCGCTCGCGCAGCGGCGGCAGACGCAGGCGGATCACGTTCAGGCGGTGGAACAGGTCTTCGCGGAACGCGCCGTCCTTGACGCGCTGTTCGAGGTTCTGGTGCGTGGCGGCGATCACCCGCACGTCGGCCTTCAGCGGCTGGTGACCGCCGACGCGGTAGAACTGGCCGTCGGACAGCACGCGCAGCAGCCGCGTCTGCAGGTCGAACGGCATGTCGCCGATCTCGTCGAGGAACAGGGTACCGCCTTCGGCCTGTTCGAAGCGCCCGCGGCGCATCGTCTGTGCGCCGGTGAACGCGCCGCGCTCGTGGCCGAACAGCTCGGACTCGAGCAGATCCTTCGGGATCGCCGCGGTGTTGATGGCGATGAACGGCCCGCGCTGCTCGCCGCGCGGGCTGTGGCGGTGCAGTGCGCGCGCCACCAGCTCCTTGCCGGTGCCCGATTCGCCGGTGATCAGCACCGTCACGTGGCTCTGGCTCAGGCGGCCGATCGCGCGGAACACCTCCTGCATCGCCGGCGCCTGGCCGAGCATCTCGGGCGCGGCCGCGCCGCCGTCTTCGTCGACCTGCTCGCGCAGGCTCTCGTCGACGGCCCGGCGGATCAGCTCGACCGCCTTGGGCAGGTCGAACGGCTTGGGCAGGTACTCGAACGCGCCGCCCTGGAACGCCGACACCGCGCTGTCGAGGTCGGAGTACGCGGTCATCACGATCACCGGCAGCCCCGGGTGCCGCTGCTTCACCTTGCCCAGCAGATCGAGCCCCGAGCCGCCGGGCATGCGAATGTCGCTCACCAGCACTTGCGGCGTGTCGGTTTCGAGCGCCGACAGCACGTCGCGCGGATTGGTGAACGTGCGCACGTCGAACTGCTCGCGCGTCAGTGCGCGCTCGAGCACGAAGCGGATCGATTGATCGTCGTCGGCAACCCAGATCGGCTTCATCGCAATCGGCTCGTCGCTCGTTGGCAGGTTCTCTTCAAGGCAGCGGAATCACGATCTTGAACGTCGTGCGGCCCGGCACCGATTCGCAATCGATCGCTCCATGGTGCTGCTGCACGAAGGTCTGCGCCAGCGTCAACCCGAGCCCCGAGCCGCCCTCGCGCCCCGACACCAGCGGGAAGAAGATGCGATCGCGGATCGACTCGGGCACGCCTGGCCCGTTATCCTCCACATGCAATTCCAATGCCAGTCTGCTGCGCTCCTTGCCGATCGTCGCCTGACGCGCGGCGCGCGTACGCAGCACGATGCGCGCGCAGCCCGCGGCGATCTGCCCGACCAAGGCGTGCGCAGCGTTCTGCACGATGTTGAGCAGCGCCTGGATCAGTTGCTCGCGGTCGCCACGGAACTCCGGCAGCGAGACATCGTAGTCGCGCGCGATCGTCAGCCCGCGCGGGAACTCCGCCAGCACGACTGCGCGCACCCGTTCGCACACTTCATGGATATTGACGTCGCCCACCACGTGCGGCCGGCGGTGCGGGGCGAGCAACCGGTCGACCAGTGCCTGCAGGCGATCGGCCTCGTGCACGATGACCTCGGTGTACTCGGTCAGCTCGCCGGGGCCGGGCGCACCACCGAGCTCCATCGCCAGCAACTGCGCAGCGCCGCGAATCCCGCCGAGCGGGTTCTTGATCTCGTGCGCCAGGTTGCGCATCAGTTCGCGGTTGGCCGAAAGCTGCCCGAGCGCCCGCTCCTCGCGGTCCTGCCGCGTCTGCTGCTCGACCTCGAGCATCTCCACCAGCACCAGCTCGAAGGCTTCGCCGGCCGCTCCTCCCGGCGGCTCGACCTGCGTGACGATCACGTGCACCGGCAGTTCCTCGGCGGCCATCGCCGCACCCACCAGCGTGGCCTCGAGGCGTCCGGTGGCGGTTTCGTTGCGCGCCACCGCCAACAGTGTTTCGCGCAGCGGCGCAGGGTCGGCGAAGCGGTCGAACAAGCTGGTGCCGATCAGTGCCCGGCGCGACGACCCGACGGCCGCTTCGAAGCCGCTGTTGACGAACAGCACGGTGCCGTCGCTGCGCGCGAGCGCGACCAGGGTGGCCAGCAGGTCGAACGCGGCGTAGCGCTCGACGTTCATCGCGCGCTCTTCGCGCGGCGCGCTGCGGCATTGGCCGCGACTCGTTCGCCGATCATCGCCCGCAGGGCGCCCGCACGGCGCCGCGGGTTGACGCGCCGCTCACTGCGGCAGCTTGGCCAGCTCGCGCTTGATGGCGGCGACGTCCTCTTGCTTGCGCGCGATCGCCGAGCGCATCTCGGCGACACGATCGAGGTAGCGCTGGAAGTTGCGCTCGTCGCCCTGGCGCTCGGGCTCGCCGTTGTTGAACGCCTTCTGCATCTCGGCGAGCCGGGCTTCCTCGCGCTTGAGCTCGCCCTCCAGCAGCTTGCGCGCGTCGCTGTCGCGCTGGCGCTGCGCCGCCGGGTCGACCTTGCCATCGCCGCGATCGCCCCTGGCGTCGCCCTTGCCCTCGCGCGCGCCCGAGGCCACCGGTGCGGGCTTGGCCGACGCGGGCTTGGGCATCTGCACGATCGTCACCGGCGCGTTCTCGATCGTGCGGCAGTGCTTGTCCTTGGCTTCCTGGGGGCTGATCTGGTCGGTGTAGAGGATCGGCGGCCCCGGACAACGGTAAACCGTCGCGGCGCTCGCGGCAGGCTGCGCCCAGGCTGCCGGGCCTGCCGCCAGCAACACCAACGCCGTCCACAGCGAATGCTTCATGACCCCGTACCCCCGGGTCCGTCACGGACCCGCGCTGCAACTGCAACGCCGCATTGTCGCAAACCACCGACCGCCAACGCGAAAGGGACGGCGCCCGGGCCGTCCCTTTGACACGATCGGCCGCCTTGGTTCGCGGCGCCACCGGGCCGGCTCGGCCTACAGGCTGTAGTACATGTCGA
This sequence comes from Burkholderiaceae bacterium, assembly GCA_022072045.1. Taxonomy (GTDB): domain Bacteria; phylum Pseudomonadota; class Gammaproteobacteria; order Burkholderiales; family Burkholderiaceae_C; genus JAEUPI01. The sequence continues at coordinate 9,918 of JAJVIL010000138.1, forward strand.
ACTCGACCGGGTGCGTGGTCATGCGAAAGCGCGTCACCTCCTGCATCTTCAGCTCGATGTAGGCGTCGAGGTAGGTGTCGGTGAAGACGCCGCCCTTGGTGAGGAACGCACGATCCTTGTCGAGGTATTCCAGCGCCTGATCGAGGCTGCTGCAGACGGTGGGGATCTTGGCGTCCTCTTCGGGCGGCAGGTGGTACAGGTCCTTGGTCGCCGCCTCGCCCGGGTGGATCTTGTTCTCGACGCCGTCGATGCCGGCCATCAGCATCGCGGCGAACGCGAGATACGGGTTGCAGGTGGGGTCCGGGAAGCGCACCTCGATGCGCCGGCCCTTCGGATTGGCGACGTACGGGATGCGCACCGACGCCGAGCGGTTGCGCGAACTGTACGCCAGCTTCACCGGCGCCTCGAAGCCGGGCACCAGCCGCTTGTAGCTGTTGGTGCCGGGGTTGGTGATCGCGTTGAGCGCGCGCGCGTGCTTGATGATGCCGCCGATGTAGTACAGCGCGAACTCCGACAGGCCGGCGTAGCCGTCGCCGGCGAACAGGTTCTTGCCGCCCTTCCACACCGACTGGTGCACGTGCATGCCCGAGCCGTTGTCGCCGACCACCGGCTTGGGCATGAAGGTCGCGGTCTTGCCGTAGGCGTGCGCGACATTGTGGATGATGTACTTCTGCACCATCAGCCAGTCGGCGCGCTGCACCAGGGTCGAGAACTTGGTGCCCAGCTCGTTCTGGCCCATGCCGCCGACCTCGTGGTGGTGCACTTCCACCGGAATGCCCATCTGCTCGAGCAGCAGGCACATCTCGCTGCGCATGTCCTGCATGCTGTCGACCGGCGGCACCGGGAAGTAGCCGCCCTTCACCGCCGGCCGGTGGCCGAGGTTGCCGCCTTCGAAGTCCAGGCCGGTGCTCCATGGCGCTTCTTCGGAATCGATCTTCACGAAGCAGCCCGACATGTCGACGTTCCAGCGCACCTGGTCGAAGATGAAGAACTCGGGCTCGGGCCCGAAATACGCCAGGTCGCCGATGCCGCTGCCCTTGAGGTACGCCTCGGCGCGCTTGGCCAGCGAGCGCGGGTCGCGCTCGTAGGGCTTGCCGTCGCCGGGCTCGAGCACGTCGCACGACATGAACAGCGTCGGCTCCTCGTAGAACGGGTCGATGTTGGCTGTCGCCGGGTCGGGCATCAGCAGCATGTCGGAGGCCTCGATGCCCTTCCAGCCGGCGATCGACGAGCCGTCGAAGGCATGGCCCGACGTGAACTTGTCTTCGTCGAAGTGCGACACCGGCACGGTGACGTGTTGCTCTTTGCCGCGGGTGTCGGTGAAGCGGAAATCGACGAACTTGACTTCGTTTTCCTTCACCATCTTCATCACGTCGGCGACGGTCTTTGCCATCAGGGATCTCCAGCGAGGTGTTGGTGGTTGTGAGTGGAGCGGATCTGCGCGCGCTCGCTCGCGGCCGTGAGGTGGAGCCGCGCGCCGCGTAGCCAGCGGCAATCAAGCAGAAACCATGCCAAGCAGCCGGTCGGCGGCACCCTCCATGAGCCTCCCACGAACGCGATGCCGCACCTGGCCGGTGCGAGCATAGCACCGCGATGGTGCCCGCCGAGGGGTCGTCAGCGCACCAGTTCGGCGCCCAACCGGGCCCCGAGCGCGTGCAGGCCGGCCTTCAACTCGGCGAATGCCGCTCCGGTGGCATCGGCCTCGCCCTTGACGCCCAGCTCGATGTGCCGGCCGTGCACCGGGTGGTCGACGCTCGGCAGGCTGAACACCTTGACGCCGGGAAAGCCCGCTTCGATGCGCTCCATCAGCGGCGTCAGCGTCGCCTCCATCGACCCGGTGACGATCACCGAGCGCTCGACGCGCCGGTGCGCACCGTGCAGGCCAGCGTAGCGCGTGTCGAGCAGCCACTCGATCATCGGGTGCGCCATCACGGGAAAGCCCGGCACGAAGTGCACCTCGCCGACGCTGAAGCCCGGAATCCTGTTGTACGGGTTCGGGATGAGCCGCGCGCCGCGGGGGAACACGCCCATCTCGAGCCGGTGCAGGTTATCGGCCCGCTCGGGCTCGAACGGCAGCCCCTGTTCGCGCGCCACGTCGCGCATGCGCTCGACGATCAGATCTCTCGCGCCCGGGTGCAACTCCAGCGGCACGCCGAGCGCCGCAGCGGCGCACTGGCGCGTGTGGTCGTCGGGAGTCGCACCGATGCCGCCGCAGCAGAATACGGCGTCGCTGCCGGTGAAGGCATCGCGCAGCACGGGAGTGATGCGATCGCGGTCGTCGCCGACGTAGCGTGCCCAGGCGAGCGCCAGGCCGCGCGCGCGGAGCAGCTCGATCACCTTCGGCAGGTGCTTGTCCTGCCGCTTGCCCGAGAGGATCTCGTCGCCGACGATCACCAGGCCGAAGTGCATCGAGCTAGCGCGCCGCGCGGCGATCTCATCGCAGGTTGCCGGTATGCCCCAGCGAGTAGCGCCCGGGCTGCGGCCACACCGTGAGGCCGTGCGGCTCGGCACCGACCTTGATCTGGCGCACCTCGCCGGTGGCGGTATCGAAGCGATAAACGACGTCGTCGTAGCGCGCCGCCAGCCACAGCCACTTGCCGTCGGCACTGACGTTGCCCATGTCGGGGCTGCCGCCGCCGGGAATGCCCCAGCGCGCGATCACTTTCTCGGTGGCGAAGTCGATCACCGCGACCCCGCCGTCGCCGAGCCTGGGGCCGTGCACCTGGTGCGACCCGCGGTTGGCCACGTAGAGGTGCCGGCCGTCGCGGCTCGGGTACAGGCCATGCGCGCCGAGGCCGGTGGGGATGAAGCCGACCTGCCGGAACGACTCGGCGTCGACGATGTGCACGCCGTCGGCATGCATGTCGGCCACGTAGTAGCGCTTGCCGTCGGGCGAGGAGCGAATGTCCTGCGGCATGCCGCGCTTGACCGTGCAAACCTCGGTCGCGCCGGGTTCCCAGACCTGGCCGGCCTGCACGCGCGAACCGCCCGGAACCTCCTTGAAGCGCGTGGCGGGCATCGTCAGCTTCAGGTAGCCGAGCACCTTGCGATCGACGAGGTCGATCTTGACCAGCGCGCCCGAGAACTCGCAGGTGAAGATCGCGAAGCGGCCATCGATCGAGAAGTCGGCGTGGTTGACGCCGGGGCAGCCGGGAACGTCGATCGAGTACTGCACCGCCATCGTCCGCGGGTCGCGGAAGTCGAGGCGCTTGCGCGCCTCGGCCACCACGATCGCCGACTTGCCGTCGGGCGTGTAGTACATGTTGTACGGGTCGTCCACCGGCACCGCCGTTCCGGGCTTGCCGGTCTTCGGATCGATCGGCGTCAGGCTGCCGTCGGTGCGCCCCTCGGCATTGTTGGTGACCCACAGCGTGCCCAAGTCCCACGACGGCACGATGTGCTGCGGGCCGTCGCCGACCTTGAATCGATCGATCACCTTCATCGCGATCGGATCGATCACGTACACGTCATCGGAGCGCAGGTTGGGCACGTAGACACGCTCGAGCGCGCCGCTCACCGCGGGGCTGAACCTGCCGGCGGCGGTCTCGCTGTAGAGGTTGCGCGCGTCGGGCACCGGCGGCATGCCGGGCACCGTGCGAACCGCCGGCGCCGCAGCGCTGGCGCTCGTCGCTCCCGCGGCCTGTGCGCGCGCACCGCGCGCAGCCATCCAGCCCGCGCCTGCGAGCACGGCCAGCGCCAGCAGCGTCACCGAAGTCAGCGGTCCGGACCGTTTCACTGCGAATGCGCGCCTCATGATGTCTTGGCCGGATCCTTGTGCTTCGAAGAGGACGCACCCGCGGTGCGGGCGCGAATGGCGGCCACCGACGCAGCCACGATGTGCTCGATGCCATCCTGACCGAGTTGCGCGCTGGCGCGCCGCGGGTCGCCGTTGACGCCGTCGACCGGCCGCAGCGCCTGTGGCCGCACCAGCGACGCGTCGACGGCCCAGGCGAGCGACGTGTCGGCCAGGCCCGCATGGCGCCCGATCTCCTGCGCCGTGAAGCCCCGCGCGGCCAGCGTGGCGTCGAACGCCTGCGCCGCGGCGTAGTACTCGGTGAGTGCCAGCACCGACGACCCACCCCACGCGCGATCGAGCTTTTCGGCCACGCGCTGCAGGCTGCGCTGGGTGCCGCCATGGTCGCCGAGCAGCACCACGTGGCGAAAGCCGTGGCGATGCAGGCTGCGCGCCGCGCCCTCGAGCACCGCTTCGAACGCCGCCACCGGCACCGACAGCGTGCCCGCGTAGCGCATGTGCTGCGTCGGCGGGTCGATGGCGCCTTCGGGCACGTACGCGATCACCGGCGCCACCACGGCATCGCCCAGCCGTTCGGCGATGCGTGCGGCGAGCACGCGCACGCGCACGTTGTGCTTGCCCAAGACGAGATGCGCACCGTTCTGCTCGGTGCCGCCCACCGGCACCAGCACGGTGATCGTGCCGTGGTCGATCAGCGCGCGCAACTCGACCGACGTCAGCTCGTCGAGCTGCACGCTGGCCGGTGCCGCCACGGCCGCGGCAGCCATCGTGCCCGCGGCGATCACCGCCGCGAGCCGGCGCCACTCACTCATCGTCGCCGCCGAGGATGCCCCCGAGCAGGCCGCCCGAGCCAAAGCCCGGCAGCACCGAGCCTTCGCCGCGGCTGCCGCCGCGCTGCGGCGCCGCGGCGAAGACGCGGCTGGCCAGGCGCGAGAACGGCAGGCTCTGCAGCCAGATCGTCCCCGGCCCGGTCATTCGCGCCAGGAACAGGCCCTCGCCGCCGAACAGCGCGGTCTTGATCTTGCCGACGTACTGGATCTCGAAGTTGACGCTCGGCGTATACGCCACGAGGCAGCCGGTGTCGACGAACAACTGCTGCCCGGCCGCCAGCTCGCGCCGCAGGATCGTGCCGCAGGCATGCACGAAGGCCAGGCCGTCGCCGTCGAGCTTCTGCATGATGAAGCCTTCGCCGCCGAAAAAGCCGACACCGAGCTTCTGCTGGAACGCGATGCCCAGCGATACGCCGCGCGCCGCGCACAGGAAGGCGTCCTTCTGGCACAGCAGCGTGCCGCCGAGCTGGCGCAGATCCATCGGCACGATCTTGCCGGGATACGGCGCGCCGAAGGCGACGCGCTGCTTGCCCGAGGCCTGGTTGACGTAGACGGTGGTGAACAGCGACTCGCCGGTCAGCAGCCGCTTGCCCGCGCCGAGCAGCTTGCCGAACAGGCCGCCCTGGTTGCCCCCCGAGCCGTCGCCGAACACCGCCTCCATCGCGATGCCCGGGTCCATGAAGAACATGCTGCCCGCCTCGCCGATGGCCGCCTCGCCGGGATCGAGCTCGACCTCGACGAACTGCATCTCCGAGCCCTTGATCTCGTAGTCGACCACGTCCATCGCCATGCGCCACCTCGGTTTGCCGAAAAGTCGGCGCGATGGTAGCGGCTTTCGCCGGCGTGGCCGCCGTCCACCGGCAAACCCGTGCCGGCCGTCACGCGTCAGTGCAGCGGCAACCCGCCGGACCCGGCGAGCGCACCGGCCAGCACCATCATCGCGAGCGACGCCAGCGCGGCGATCAGCAGCAGCGCGTGCGTCCGCCACCGTGACGCGCGACGATGGCGCAGTTCGAAGGTGTCCATCGATGGTTGCCTTGCGGCCTCGCAACGAGACCGTACGCGCAACGATAGGTCTCGCACACGAAGGGCGCATCCCGCTCAGGAGGGATGGCACCACATGAACCGGTCGCGCTCGCGGCGCAACGCGTCAGTCGTGCCCCAGCAGGCGCGGCAGTGCGTTTGCCGCGGTGGCGCGCAGCACCACGTGAGCCTGGTCGTCGATCTCGCTCTCGTGCAGGTTGACGATGGCGACGAACGCGCCGGCGCGCCGTGCGCGCGCCGCCAACCCGGCTGCCGGCCACACGGCGCCCGAGGTGCCGACCACGAGCGCGACGTCGCAACCCTGCGCCGCGCGCTCGGCGGCGTCGATCGCCGCCGGCGG
>JAJVIL010000146.1 GCA_022072045.1 Burkholderiaceae bacterium
GCTCGCCGACGGCCTGCTGCGCGGCGGGCGCGACGGCGCGCGCGAGGCGCTGGCCCGGTTCTGGCAGGCGCTCGGCCACGCGGTGCCGTGGGACGCGCTCGGACTGGTGGCCAGCGACGGCACCGGCCTCAGCGCCACGGGCCGCCTGATGATGCAGTGGGCGCAGGCGTTCGCACCGGCGCAGGCGTTGTTCATGCGCCCCGATCCGCTGCGCAGCCTGCTCGAGCGGCAGGTCGACTTCGAACGGCTGCGCGCGCAGTCCGACATCCGCCTGCACATCGCTGCCACGCACGCCAACAGCGGACGGCTGCGATTGTTCGGCGAGCGCGACCTCGGCATCGACGTGGTGATGGCCTCGGCGTGCCTGCCGACGCTGCAGCGTGCGGTGGTGATCGATGGCCAGCCCTACTGGGACGGCGGCTTCAGTGCCAACCCGGCGCTGGCGCCGCTGCTGAACGCGCCGGCCGACGATCTGCTGCTGGTGATGCTGAGCCCGTGGTCGCTCGGCGACGCGCCGACGACAGCCGACGAAATCAAGTTGCGCAGCACCGAGATCGCCTTCAATGCCGCGTTCCTGCGCGAGATGCGGTTGATCGCCGAGGCCACCGCGCTGGCACGCCGCGCCTGGTGGGGCGGCCCGCTGGAGCGCCGGCTGCGGCGTCTGCGCTGGCACGTGATCGACGTGCGCGACGCGCTGCTCGAACTGCCCGCCGCGAGCAAGGCCATCGCCCATCCGCAATGGCTGCAGCGGCTGCGCGACGCCGGACGCAAGCGGGCGTTGTCGTGGCTGGAGCGCCACGGCTCGGCACTCGGCGCCCGCTCGAGTGCTGACCTCGCTCGCCTGTTCGGTCCGCACGATCCGCCGCCGATGTCGGAATCGCTGCCGGCCATGCAGCCGTGAGGCTCGCCGAGCGCAGGCGCTCTTCTACAATTCTTCGTCTGAGCAAGGCCTCGCGCCGCGCCGGACGCAGCCCTCCGACAACGCGCCATCACGAAGAGAGCCCCTCAGTGCAACCCGCCGCTGCGGCCGCCACTGCCGCCGAGCCGCTGCCCGCGCTGTCGCTGCGCGACGTGGCGTGCCGGCGCGGCAACCGTGTGCTGCTGCGCGGCGTCAACCTCGAGCAGCGAGCCGGACAAGCCACCTGGCTGCGCGGGCGCAACGGCCGCGGCAAGACCAGCCTGCTGCGGCTGGCCGCAGGGCTCGCGCAGCCCGAGTCGGGAGTGGTGCTGTGGGGCGGCACGCCGCTGCGCCAGGCGGCGGACTTCGCGCGCCGCCGCGTGTTCATCGGCCACAGCAATGCGTTGAAAGACGACCTCAGCGCGATCGAAGCGTTGCGGTTCCTGGCCCGGCTGCACGGCCGCGCCGACGACGCGAGCGCTCTGCGCGCCGCGCTCAAACGCCTGGGCATGGATGCGCGGCGCGACGCCCCCGTGCGCACGCTTTCTCAGGGCCAGCGCCGCCGCACCGCGCTGGCGCGGCTGGCGCTGGAGGGTACGGCGTCGCTGTGGATCCTCGACGAGCCGTACGACGCGCTCGACGCCGACGGCGTGCGCGCCGTCGACGCGCTGCTGCAGGCACACCTCGCGCGCGGCGGCAGCGTGCTGCTCACCAGCCATGTCGCGCCCGGCGACAGCGCACCGGCGATGACCGCGCTCGACCTCGACGCCTTCGCGGCGGGCCGGGAAGCCGCCGGCGATCGATGACCAGCGCCTTCCGTGCCGTCTACGCTCGCGACCTGCGGCTGGCGCTGCGCCGCCGCGTCGAGGCGCTGCTGCCGGTGGTGTTCTTCATCGTCGCGGTGAGCCTGTTTCCGCTGGGCGTGGGGCCCGAACCCCAGACGCTGCGGCAGATCGCCGCCGGCGTGGTGTGGGTGAGCGCGCTGCTGGCGTCGATGCTGTCGGTGACCAGCCTCTACGCGGGCGACCACGCCGACGGCTCGCTCGAGCAGATGATGCTGTCGGGCCACGCCGGCTTCGAGATCGCAGCGGCCAAGGCGGCCGCGCACTGGACGATCACCGGCGCGCCGCTGGTGCTGGCGGCGCCGCTGATCGGCGTGCTGCTCGACATGCGCGCCGACGCGTTGGCCGCGCTGGTGGTGTCGCTGCTGCTGGGCACGCCGATCCTCAGCCTGCTCGGTGGCCTCGGCGCGGCGCTGACGCTCGGCCTGCGCAGCGCCGGCGTGCTGTTGATCCTGCTCATCCTGCCGCTGACGATTCCGGCGCTGATCTTCGGTGCGGGCGCGGTCGGCGCCGTCGATGCGGGACAATCGGCCTCCGGCCACTATTCGCTGCTCGGCGCCTTGCTGATCCTCTCAGCGCTGGGTGCACCGCTGGCCACGTCGTTTGCGTTGCACATCGCGCTGGAATGAGTTCCACGAGTCTTTCGATCCGCTGGTCCACCTTCGCCCCGCCGTCGCGTTTCTACGCGCTGGCCGCCGCACTCAACCCGTGGCTGTGGGCGCTGGCGGCGCTGCTGGCGCTGGCGGGCCTGTACGTCGGCTTCTTCGTCGCGCCGACCGATGCCACGCAAGGCGACGCCTACCGCATCATCTTCATTCACGTGCCGGCGGCATGGCTGTCGATGATCCTTTATCTTGCGATGGCGTTCTGGGCCGCGGTCGGCTGGATGCTCAACGCACGCATGGCCTCGATGCTGGCGCGCGCGCTGGCGCCCACCGGCGCGCTGTTCACCTTCATCGCGTTGTGGACCGGCGCGCTGTGGGGCAAGCCGACCTGGGGCACCTGGTGGGTGTGGGACGCGCGATTGACTTCGGAACTGATCCTGCTGTTCCTGTATCTAGGGTTCATCGCATTGCAATCGGCGATCGACGACGTCGTGCGCGGCGACAGGGCCGGGGCGGTGCTGGCGCTCGTCGGCGTGGTCAACATTCCCATCATCTATTTCTCGGTACGCTGGTGGAACACGCTGCACCAGGGCGCCACCATCAGCATGACGGCGGCGCCGAAGATGGCGCAGACGATGCTGCTGGCGATGCTGCTGATGACGTTCGCGTTCTGGGCCTATGCGTTCGCGGTCGTCTTCACGCGCGCACAGGCGCTGGCGCTGCAGCGCGAGTACGGCACCGACTGGGTGCGCGCGCTGCGCGGGTAAGGAGTTGCAATTGATCTGGGCAAGTTGGTCCGACTTCTGGCACATGGGCGGTTACGGCCTCTATGTCTGGGGGTCGTACGCTGTGTGCCTGGCGGCGATGATGGCCGAAGCGTGGCTCGCGCGTCGTCACCGCCGGCGGGCGCTGGAGGCCCGCGACGATCCGGGAGCACGATGAAACCGAGACACAAACGTCTGGCGCTGATCGGCGGCATCGTCGGCGCCGTCGGCGTTGCCGCCGCCCTGGTGCTCAACGCGTTCCAGAGCAACCTGGTGTTCTTCTATTCGCCATCGCAGGTGGCAGCCAAGGAGGCGCCGCTCGGGCGCACCTTCCGCATCGGCGGGCTGGTCAAGGAAGGCAGCGTCCGGCGCGACGGCACGATGGTGCAGTTCGCGGTCACCGACACCGCGCAGACCGTCGCCGTGCACTACCAGGGCATCCTGCCCGACCTCTTCAAGGAGGGCAAAGGCGTGGTGGCGCAGGGGCAGATGCGCGACGACGGCGTGTTCGTCGCGCGCGAGGTGCTGGCCAAGCACGACGAGAACTACATGCCGCCCGAAGCCGGCGAGGCGCTTAAGCGCGCCGCGCAGACCAACGAGAAGATCGGGCACTCCGTGATCGGAGGTCAGCGATGATTCCCGAGCTGGGTCAGGTTGCGCTGCTGCTGGCGCTGGCGGCGGCGATCGTGCAAGGCACGCTGCCGATCGCCGGCGCCGCGCGCGGCAACGCGCTGTGGATGGCGCTGGCGCGACCGGCCGCGCAGGCGCAGTGCCTGCTGGTGGCGTTCGCCTTCGGCGCCCTCGCCTGGTCGTTCGCCAACAACGACTTCTCGGTGCTGTACGTGGCGCAGAACTCCAACTCGGCGCTGCCGCTGCACTACCGCATCGCCGGGGTGTGGGGCGGCCACGAGGGCTCGCTGCTGCTTTGGCTGCTGATGCTCAACCTGTGGATGCTGGCCGTCGCACAGTTCAGCCGCCACCTGCCGCCGCCGGTGGTGGCGCGCATCCTCGCGGTGATGGGCCTGGTCAGCGTCGGCTTCCTGCTGTTCATGCTGTTGACCTCGAACCCGTTCGACCGCCTGCTGCCGGGCGCGCCCGACGGGCGCGACTTGAACCCGCTGCTGCAGGATCCGGGCATGGTGTTCCACCCGCCGATGCTCTACATGGGCTACGTCGGCTTCTCGGTGGCGTTCGCGTTCGCGATCGCCGCGCTGATCGGCGGCAACCTCGACGCCGCCTGGGCGCGCTGGACGCGGCCGTGGACCACCGCGGCGTGGATCTTCCTGACGCTGGGCATCGCGCTGGGCAGCGCCTGGGCCTACTACGAACTGGGCTGGGGCGGCTGGTGGTTCTGGGATCCGGTCGAGAACGCCTCGTTCATGCCGTGGCTGGTGGGCACCGCGCTGATCCACTCGCTGGCGGTCACCGAGAAGCGCGGCGCCTTCAAGTCGTGGACCGTGCTGCTGGCGATCATCGCGTTCTCGCTGTCGCTGCTCGGCACCTTCCTCGTGCGCTCGGGCGTGCTGTCGTCGGTGCACGCATTCGCCACCGACCCCCGGCGCGGGCTGTTCATCCTGGCCTTCCTGGTGGTGGTGATCGGCGGCTCGCTGATGCTGTACGCCTGGCGCGCGCCGCAGGTCGGGCTCGGGGCGCGCTTCTCGGTGCTGTCGCGCGAATCGATGCTGCTGGCCAACAACGTGATGCTGGTGGCCGCGATGGGCACCGTGCTGCTGGGCACGCTGTACCCGCTGGTGCTCGACGCGCTCGGCCTGGGCAAGATCTCGGTCGGCCCGCCGTACTTCGACAGCGTGTTCGTGCCCATCATGACGCCGGTGCTGCTGCTGATGGGCATCGGCCCGCTGGCGCGCTGGCGCGAAGCGCAGGTGCCCGATCTCGCCAGGCGCCTGCGCTGGGCGCTCGCGCTCACCGTGCCCGCGGCGCTGGCCACCGGCTGGGCCCGCGGCCACGTCAGCGCGATGGCGACCCTGGGTTTCGTGCTCGCGTGGTGGATCGTGTTCTCGCTGGCCACCGACCTGTGGGAGCGCCTCAAGGTCGGCGCCGGGCTCGGCGGCAGCGTGTGGTCGCGCGCGCGCCTGTTGCCGCGCTCGATGCTTGGCATGATGGTGGCCCACCTCGGCGTGGCGGCGTTCGCCTTCGGCGTCAGCATGGTCAAGACCTACGAGGTCGAGCGCGACGTCAAGATGGCGGTGGGCGACACCACCGAGATCGCCGGCTACGTGTTCACCTGGCGCGGCGTGCGCGACCTGCAGGGCCCCAACTACGTGGCTGCGCAGGGCCTGGTCGAGATCACGCGCGACGGCAAGCCGGTGGCGACGATGCGGCCCGAGAAGCGCATCTACCGCGTGCAGCAGAACCCGATGACCGAAGCGGCGATCGACACCGGCTTCACGCGCGACCTCTACGTCTCGCTCGGCGAGCCGGTCGCCGGTGGCGCCTGGATCGTTCGTGTGTACTACAAGCCCTTCGTCGACTGGATCTGGGGCGGCTGCGTGCTGATGGCGCTGGGCGGCGCGCTCGCGGCCAGCGACCGGCGCTACCGCGCGACGCGACGCGCCACCGAAACCGACGCCTCGGCCCTGATCGCGCAGCGCCCATGAAGAGCCTGCGCTACATCGTTCCGTTGGCGGTGTTCCTGGTGCTGGTCGGATTTCTGGCGGTCGGTTTGAAGCTCGACCCGCGCAAGGTGCCGTCGCCGCTGATCGGCAAGCCGGCGCCGGCGTTCAAGCTGCCGCGGCTCGACGACCCTGCGCAGACGGTGAGCCGCGACTCGATGCTCGGCAAGGTCTGGGTGCTCAACGTCTGGGCGTCGTGGTGCGGCCCGTGCCGCGAGGAGCATCCGCACGTGGTGGCCTTCGCGCGCTCGAAGGCGGCGCCGTTGGTGGGGCTGAACTACAAGGACGCGCGCACCGATGCCCTGGCGTGGCTGAAGGAACTCGGCAATCCGTACGACGTCTCGCTGTCGGACCTCGACGGTCGCGTCGGCATCGACTTCGGCGTCTACGGGGTGCCCGAGACGTTCGTGATCGACAAGCGCGGCGTGATCCGCTTCAAGCAGATCGGGCCGCTGACCGCCGAGGTTCTGAATTCGCAGATCGTGCCGCTGCTGAAGGAACTCAATGGGTAACTCGGCACCCCCCCGTTGCGCCTGCGGCGCTTCCCCCCCAGGGGGGCGCCACCAGCGGACCGGCCATGCCGGATCCGCGGCGGCCGCTTGGCTGCGGCTGGCGCAATGCACCCTGTGGCTATTGCTGTTCTCGATTCCGGGGCTGGCAATAGCGAAAGAGGCCGTGCCGGTGGCCGATGACCCGGCGCTCGAGGCGCGCATGCATCGCATCGCGGTCGAACTGCGCTGCCTGGTGTGCCAGAACCAGACCGTCGCCGACTCGCCGGCCGGGTTGTCGGACGATCTGCGCCGCGAGATCCGCGAGCTGTTGCTGAGCGGCGCCACCGACCAGCAGGTGGTGAAGTACATGACCGACCGCTACGGTGACTTCATCCTCTACCGCCCGCCGATGAAGGCCAGCACTGCGGCGCTGTGGGTAGGCCCGGGCGTGCTGCTGATCGGCGCGTTGGGGGTGCTGGTAGTGGTACTGCGCCGGCGCTCGCGCATGGCCCCGGAGCGCTTCGAACCCGACGCGCCCGACGACGCCGAAGCCGAGGAGGCCCGTTGACTGCGTTCGTGCTGATCTCCGCCGCGATGGCCGTCGTGGCGCTCGCGCTGCTCACGCGGCCGCTGTGGTGGGGCGGCCGGAGCGCTGCACCCAGCTCGAATGCAGCCTCCGAGGCGAGAGAGCAGTTGCGTCAACTCGACGCGCTGCGCGCCAGCGGCGCCCTGACCGACGCCCAGACCAGCGAGGCCCGTACCAAGCTGGAACAACGCCTGGGTCAGGCCATCACACAGCCGGCGGCGGCCGCGAGGCCGCAATCTGCAGGCATGCTGTCGGCGCTGACGCTGTTCGCGCTCGCGGTCGTGGTGGGCGGCTACGCGACGATCGGCACGCCGCAGGCGCTCGACCCCGCCGTGCGGGCCGCGGGCGAAGGCGGCGGCCACTCGATCACCGCCGAACAGATCGAAGCCATGGTCGACAAGCTCGCGGCGCGGCTGAAGGAGAACCCCGGCGACATCGAGGGCTGGACGATGCTCGGCCGCTCGTATTCGGTGCTGGGCAAGCATCCGCAGGCGATGGCTGCCTTCAAGCAGGCGGTGGCGCTGCGGCCCGACGACGCCGCGCTGCTGGCCGACTATGCCGACTCGATGGCCATGGTCAACGGCCGCAACCTCGAGGGCGAGCCGAGCCGGCTGATCGCGCGTGCGCTGGAAGCGGATCCCAACAATCTGAAGGCGCTGTCGCTCGCCGGCACCGCGGCCTTCCTGCGCAAGGACTACGCGGTCGCGCTGCGCCACTGGGAAAAGATGCAGCAGGTGGCGCCCGACAGCGACTTCGCCAAGCAGATCCAGGGCGGCATCGACGAGGCGCGCCGCCTCGCCGGCGCGGCCGACCAGAACGCGCGCCCGGCGGCGACCTCACCGCGCGCCGACGCGGCGCAGACCGGTGGCGCAACGCTAAGCGGCGTGGTCAGACTCGCCGCCGGCCTGCGCGGCAAGGTCGCGCCGGAAGACACCCTGTTCGTCTACGCGCGCCACGCTCAGGGGCCGCGCATGCCGCTGGCGATCCTGCGCAGGCAGGCGAAAGACCTGCCTCTTCAGTTCACGCTCGACGACAGCATGGCGATGTCGCCCGCGGCGCGCCTGTCGTCGGCGCAGACCGTGGTGATCGACGCGCGCATCAGCAAGAGCGGCACCGCCACGGCGCAGCCCGGCGACCTGCTCGGCCAATCGAATCCGGTAGCGCCGGGCGCCAGCGGTCTGACGATCGAAATCGGACAGATCGTCGGGCAGTGAGGCGGCCGTTCGCGCGCTGCGCGATCCGGTTCGAGACCCGGCGCGCCACCGCGTGAGGCGCTCGCCGCAGCGCTCGCCCGCGTAGAATCGGCCACCGGGCCCGCCTTGCGGGGCCGGTATTTTTTTGGGCGCCGCGATGGAAATCTTCGACTACGACAACATCCTGCTGCTGCCGCGCAAGTGCCGCGTGGCGAGCCGCGGCGAGTGCGACACGTCGCTCGAGTTCGGCGGCCGCCGCTTCGCGCTGCCGGTGGTGCCGGCCAACATGAAGACGGTGATCGACGAGACGATCGCCGAGGCGCTGGCGCGCGGCGGGCACTTCTACGTGATGCACCGCTTCGACCTCGACAGCGTCGCGTTCGCGCAGCGCATGCGCAACGCGGGCCTGTTCGTGTCGATCAGTTCCGGCGTCAAGGACAACGACTTCGCGGTGATCGACCGCCTGGCGGCCGACGGCGTGGGCGCCGACTACATCACGATCGACATCGCGCACGGCCACGCCGACAGCGTGCGCCGCGCGATCGAGCACATCAAGACACGGCTGCCCAACGCGTTCGTCATCGCCGGCAACGTCGGCACGCCCGAAGGCGTGATCGACCTCGAAAACTGGGGCGCCGACGCCACCAAGGTCGGCATCGGCCCGGGCAAGGTGTGCATCACGCGACTGAAGACCGGCTTCGGCACCGGCGGCTGGCAGCTCTCGGCGCTGAAGTGGTGCGCGCGCGTGGCCACCAAGCCGATCGTCGCCGACGGCGGCATCCGCCACCATGGCGACATCGCCAAGAGCGTGCGCTTCGGCGCCGCGATGGTGATGATCGGCTCGCTGTTCGCCGGCCACGAGGAGAGCCCGGGCCAGACGGTCGAGGTCGACGGCAAGCTCTACAAGGAGTACTACGGCTCGGCCAGCGACTTCAACAAGGGCGAGTACAAGCACGTCGAAGGCCTGCGCATCCTCGAGCCGATCAAGGGCCGGCTCGCCGACACGCTGCGCGAGATGCGCGAGGATCTGCAAAGCTCGATCAGCTACGCCGGCGGCCGCGCGCTGGCCGATCTGCGCAAGGTGAACTACGTGATCCTCGGCGGCGAGAATGCCGGCGAGCACTTGTTCATGTAGCCCATCTGAACACGCATGACCCTGCCCGCCCTCGCCAAATCGTTCGAACCGTCGGCCATCGAGGCGCGCTGGGCGCCGCTGTGGGAGTCCAGCGGCGCCTACGCGCCCACGCTCGACCCGGCCAGGCCTTCGTTCTGCATCCAGTTGCCGCCGCCGAACGTGACCGGCACGCTGCACATGGGGCACGCGTTCAACCAGACGATCATGGACGCGCTGACGCGCTACCACCGCATGCGCGGCTTCAACACGCTGTGGGTGCCGGGCACCGACCACGCCGGCATCGCGACGCAGATCGTCGTCGAGCGCCAGTTGCAGGAGGCCGGGCTGTCGCGCCACGACATGGGGCGCAAGAACTTCGTCGCCCAGGTGTGGGACTGGAAGAACACGTCCGGCGCCACCATCACGCAGCAGATGCGCCGCATGGGCGCGAGCGTGAGCTGGGCGCACGAGTACTTCACGATGGACGACAAGCTCTCGGCCGTCGTCACCGAGACCTTTGTGCGGCTGTACGACGAAGGCCTGATCTACCGCGGCAAGCGGCTGGTCAACTGGGACCCGGTGCTGAAGTCGGCGGTATCCGACCTCGAGGTGACATCCGAAGAGGAAGACGGCCACCTGTGGTTAATCCGCTATCCGCTGGTCGGGCGTGGCGGCCACCTCACGGTGGCCACGACGCGGCCCGAGACGATGCTCGGCGACACCGCGGTGATGGTGCACCCCGACGATGAGCGCTACGCGAAGTTCGTCGGCGCCAAGGTCGTGCTGCCGCTCACCGGCCGCGAGATCCCGGTGATCGCCGATGCCTACGTCGACCGCGAGTTCGGCACCGGCGTCGTCAAGGTGACGCCTGCACACGACCACAACGACTACGCGGTCGGCCAGCGCCATCATCTGCCGGTGATCGGCGTGCTGAACCTCGACGCGACGCTGAACGACAACGCCCCCGCGGCGTACCGCGGGCTCGACCGCTTCGCCGCGCGCAAGCAAATCGTCGCCGATTTGCAGGCGCAGGGTCTGCTCGACGAAACACGCAGGCACAAGCTGACCGTGCCACGCTGCGAGCGCACCGGGCAGATCGTCGAGCCGATGCTCACCGACCAGTGGTTCGTCGCGATGACCAAACCGGGCCGCGACGGCTCGTCGATCGCCGCCAAGGCGATCCGCGCGGTCGAAACGGGTGAGGTGAAGTTCTACCCCGAGCAATGGGTCAATACCTACAACCAGTGGATGCACAACATCCAGGACTGGTGCATCTCGCGCCAGCTCTGGTGGGGCCACCAGATCCCGGCGTGGTACGGCTCGAACGGTGAACTCTTCGTCGGCCGCAATGAAGCCGAGGCACGCGCGCGCGCCACGGCTGCCGGCTACAGCGGCGAACTGCGGCGCGACGAGGACGTGCTCGACACCTGGTACAGCTCGGCACTGGTGCCGTTCTCGACGCTCGGCTGGCCGGCACAGACGATCGAGCAGGAGCTGTTCCTGCCGTCGACCGTGCTCGTCACCGGCTACGACATCATCTTCTTCTGGGTCGCTCGCATGATCATGATGACGACCCACTTCACCGGCAAGGTGCCGTTCCGCCACGTCTACATCCACGGCCTGGTGCGCGACTCGCACGGCCACAAGATGAGCAAGAGCGAGGGCAACGTGCTCGACCCGGTCGATCTGATCGACGGCATCGCGCTGCAGCCGCTGCTCGACAAGCGCGTCACCGGGCTGCGCAAGCCCGAGACGGCGCCGGCGATCCGCGAGGCGACGAAGCAGGAGTTCCCGCAGGGCATCCCGGGCTACGGCGCCGATGCGCTGCGCTTCACCTTCGCGGCGCTCGCCTCGCTCGGGCGCAACATCAACTTCGACAGCAGGCGTTGCGAGGGCTATCGCAATTTCTGCAACAAGCTCTGGAACGCGACCAAGTTCGTGCTGATGAATTGCGATGGCCACGACGATGGTTCGCACGACTTGCGCCCCTCGATGGCCGACCGCTGGATCGTCGGCGAGTTGCAGCGCGTGGAATCAGCGGTGGCCGAGGGCTTTGCCGGGTACCGCCTCGACCACGTGGCCAACGCGATCTACCAGTTCGTGTGGGACGAAACCTGCGATTGGTACCTCGAGATCGCCAAGGTGCAGCTGGCCACCGGCGGCGCGGGCGAGCAGCGCGCCACCCGCCGCACGCTGATTGCCGTGCTCGAAACGGTGCTGCGCCTGCTGCACCCGCTGGCGCCGTTCATCACGGCCGAGCTGTGGGAGCGCGTCTCGGTGGTGGCCGGACGGCGCACCGCAGGCGCGAGCGACACCATCGCCACCGCGCGCTATCCGCAGGCCGAGTTGCACAAGGTCGACCCCGCGGCCGACGCCTGGATCGGCAAGTTCAAGGGCCTGGTCACCGCGGTGCGCGGCCTGCGCAGCGAGATGAACCTCTCGCCCGGGCAAAGGGTGCCGCTCTACGCGGTGGGCGACACCGCGTTCGTCGACGAATCGGCCGCGCTGCTGCGCTCGGTGATGGGGCGGGTGTCCGAGGTGAAGACCTTCGGCGACGACGCGGCCTTCGCGGCCGCCGCAGCGCACGCGCCGGTGGCGCTGGCCGGCGCCACCAAGCTCGCACTGGTGGTGCCGGTGGACGTTGCCGCCGAGCGCGCGCGCATCGGCAAGGAGATCGAACGGCTGCTGGCGGAGATCGGCAAGGCCGAAGGCAAGCTCGCCAACCCGAGCTTCGTGCAGCGCGCGCCGGCCGCGGTGGTCGAGCAGGAGCGCGCGCGCGTGGCCGACTTCAGACAGGCGCTTCGCCGGCTCGAAGATCAACAGGGTCGTCTGGCGCAGTCGGCCTGAACTCGCCGCGCGCCGGCGTGGCCGACAACAGCTCGTCGATGCGACGCGCCACCGCCCAGGCGCTGCGGATGCGCGACTCGCGCGTCGTGCTGGCCACGCGCGGCGTCACCTGCAGCGTATCGACGTCGTGCAGCGGGCGGCCCGGGTCGAGCATGCCCGGTTCGAGGCTGTCGAACCAGGCCGCGGCCATGCGGCCCGAGCCGAGCACCTCGGCCAGCGCCATCTCGTCGAACAGGCTCGAGTGCGCGATCGACACCAGCACCTGATTGGGCTTGCACGACGGCAGGAAGCGCTCGCCGAGCAGCCCGTGGTAGCGCGAGAAGTAGGTCAGCATCACGCACACCGCGTCGGACTGCTCCATCAGCTCGCGCAGCCCCAGCGGCTCGACCTTCCAGCGGTTCCACAGCCCGTCGGACACGTGCACCGCCGGGTCGTAGCCGACCACGCGCGAACCGAATGCGCCCAGCAGTTGCGCCAGCGGCCGCGCCGCCGGCGTCATGCCCACCAGGCCGACGGTGGCGCCGCCGAGTTCGCGGCCGACCAGCAGCCCCTCGGCGCTCAGCACCGGCACGCGGCGCAACATCTGCAGCAGCGCGCCGATCATGAACTCGGCCTCGGCGGCGGCGCTGGCGTTGATCGGGCGCACCACTTCGACCCCGGCGCGCGCACAGGCATCGGTGTCGATGTTCTCGGCCCCCGAACTCAGGCGGCCCACCGCGCGCAGCACCGGCGCGTAGTGCAGCACCTGCGCATCGACCGCCACCGCGGGGGGAATGATCATCGCGCGCACGTTGAACAGCGCCTGACGAAACGCCCGCGGGTCGCGTGCGAGGTCGGGTGCGTAGCGCACGGCGTGCCGCGCGACAAGCCAGTGCATGACTTCGGGTTCGAGCGGCTCGACGATCAGGATGTCCATGCGAAATCCCGCTCATTCGCGGAGCCGCGCGACCGAACCGCCGTGCAAGAATCCCCCATCCACGCCCCAACAGTCTTTTATCTAATGCGAATGTTGGTCAACAAGGCCATCTTCCCGGTCGCCGGCCTGGGCACCCGCTTCTTGCCGGCCACCAAGGCCCAGCCCAAGGAGATGCTGCCGGTGGTCGACAAGCCCCTGATCCAGTACGCGGTCGAGGAGGCTTACGCTGCAGGCGTGCGGGAAATGATCTTCGTGACCGGCCGTCATAAGCGGCCCATTGAAGACCACTTTGACATGACGTTCGAGCTCGAGGTAGCCCTTGAACAAGCGGGTAAACAAGAGTTACTGAGCGTCGTGCGTCGGGTCAAGCCCGACGACATGGAGTGTATTTACGTTCGCCAGGCGCAGGCGCTCGGATTGGGCCACGCGGTACTGTGCGGCCAGCGGCTGGTCGGCGACCAACCGTTCGCGGTGCTGCTGGCCGACGACCTGATGGTCGGCGAGCCGCCGGTGCTCGCGCAGATGGTCGAGTGCTTCGCCGAGTGGCGCGCCTCGATTCTCGCGGTGCAGGAGGTGCCGGCCGACCAGACCAGGCGCTACGGCATCGTCGCCGGTACGCCGGTGGGCGACCGGCTGCTCGACGTCACAGCGATCGTCGAGAAGCCGGCACCGGAGGTCGCACCGTCTCGCCTGGGGGTGGCCGGCCGCTACATCCTCACCCCCGGGGTGTTTCACGAGATCGCCCACCAGGCGCGCGGCGTGGGCGGCGAGATCCAGCTCACCGACGGCATCGCGTCGCTGCTGCGCCGCGAGAAGGTGTTCGCCTATCGCTACGAGGGCAGGCGCTACGACTGCGGCAGCAAGGAAGGCTTCCTGCAGGCCAACGTCGAACTGGCGCTGGCCCACCCCGAGCTGGGGCCCGGGTTTCGCCGCTACCTGGGCGAGCTGAAGCTCTGAACCGCCGCCTTCAACGGCGGCGCAGGTAGTGGATGAACTCGTCGGCGCGGGTGGTCTGCTCGAGCAGCTCGTTGCCGGTCTGACGCGCAAAGGCCTGGAAGTCGCGCATCGAGCCGGGGTCTGTCGAAACCACCTTCAGCACCTCGCCGCTTTGCATGTCGGCCAACGCCTTCTTGGCCTTCAGGATCGGCAGCGGGCAGTTCAGGCCGCGGGTGTCGAGATCTTTCTGGGCTTGCATGATCGTCCATTCTACGAGGGTCGTTACGCGGGACGCCGCGGCTCCATGAAGCGCGGCTCGTGGCCGCGCGAGCGCAGCCAGTCGGCCATCGCACGACCGGTGCCCGCTGTCCAGCACACGATGTCGCGCGGCGCGAACAGCTTGTACTCGGCCAGTTCAGGCGACAGCCGCACCTCGCCGTGCGCGAGCGCGTGGTAGGCGACGATCACCTGGTTCATGCGCTCGAACTCGTAGACGCCGATCAGATCGAGCGCATCGACGTGCAGTGCGGTTTCCTCGGCCACCTCGCGTCGGATGCCGCCCTCGGGCGACTCGCCGGCTTCCATGAAGCCGGTAATGAGCGCGAACATGCGGCCGCTCCACGCCGCGTTGCGTGCCAGCAGCACGCGGCCTTCGCGGTCGGCGCATTCGATCACCGCCGCCAGCACCGGCGTCGGGTTGTTCCAGTGCGTCCAGCCACACGCGGGGCAGCGCAGGCGAACCTTCTCGCCGCTGTCTTCGAGCTGCGCCAGCGGCTGCAGCTCGGTGGCGCACAGCGGGCAATAGCGGTAGGCCGCGTGCGCGCTCACGCCGGAAAGACGCCGGTCGACAGATAGCGATCGCCGCGGTCGCACACCACGAACACGATCGTCGCGTCGCGCACCTGCGCGGCCACCTGCAGCGCGACCCAGCACGCGCCGGCAGCCGAGATGCCGCCGAACAGCCCCTCTTCGCGCGCCAGGCGGCGCGCCGTCTCCTCGGCGTCGGCCTGCGACACCAGCACCAGCTCGTCGACCGCCTGCGGGTCGTAGATCTTCGGCTGGTACGCCTCGGGCCACTTGCGGATGCCCGGGATGCGCGAGCCCTCGGCCGGCTGCGCGCCGACGATGCGCACGCCGGGCTTGCGCTCGCGCAGATAGCGGCTGACGCCGGTGATGGTGCCGGTGGTGCCCATCGCGCTGACGAAGTGCGTGATGCGCCCGTCGGTCTGCCGCCACAGCTCGGGGCCGGTGGTCTCGTAGTGGATGCGCGGGTTGTCGGCATTGGCGAACTGATCGAGCACGCGGCCCTTGCCGTCGCGCTGCATCTGCAGGGCGAGGTCGCGCGCGGTCTCCATGCCGCCGGTGCGCGGCGTGAGGATCAATTCGGCGCCGAACGCCTTCATCGTCTGCGCACGCTCGGCCGATGCATCCTCCGGCATGATCAGCACCATGCGGTAGCCGCGGATCGCCGCGGCCATCGCCAGCGCGATGCCGGTGTTGCCCGAGGTGGCCTCGATCAGCGTGTCGCCCGGCTTGATCTCGCCGCGCTCTTCGGCACGGCGGATCATGCTGATCGCCGGCCGGTCCTTCACCGACCCCGCGGGGTTGTTGCCCTCGAGCTTGGCCAGGATCACGTTGCCGCGCTCGGCCTGCGCCGCACCGGGCAGGCGTTGCAGCCGCACCAGCGGCGTTTCGCCGATGGTGTCTTCGATCGTCTTGTATTCGGGCATGGCGGTGCGAGAGCGCATTGTGGACCCAGCGGCAAAGCCACGCTGTGGTCGCATGCCATAATCCGCGCCCCCAGCGTCGAGCACCTGCTCCACCAGCAGCCCGGGTGGCGAAATCGGTAGACGCAAGGGACTCAAAATCCCTCGCCGCAAGGCGTGCCGGTTCGAGTCCGGCCCCGGGCACCACTGCAGCCACGCGTCATGCAGCAGGCGTGCAACGCCTGGGGCGGGCAGCGATTCGCTTCCACTATGATGCCGCG
>JAJVIL010000106.1 GCA_022072045.1 Burkholderiaceae bacterium
TCGGCTGGCGGCCGACGAAGGCGGCGCGCACCTCGGCCTCGCTCTTGCCGCTGGCGCGCGCCTGCGCCGCGATGCGCGCAGCGAGCGACGGCGACTCGACCGTGCCGGGGCAGATCGCGTTGCAGCGAATGCCGCGCGTCACGAAGTCGGCCGCCACCGCCTTGGTGAGGCCGATCACCGCGGCCTTGCTGGCCGCATAGACAAAGCGGTTGGGCACGCCCTTCACGCTGCTGGCCACCGAGGCGACGTTGACGATCGCGCCGCCGCCGGCGGCCAGCATGCCCGGCAGGAACGCCCTGATCGTGCGCGCCATCGCGCGCGCGTTGAGGTCGAACGCCAGCTCCCAGTCGGCCTCGCTCGCCTCGAGCACGTTGCCCGCGTGCACGACGCCCGCGGCGTTGAACAGCACCTGAACGGCGCCCGCCTCGCGCGCCGCCGCCTCGATGGCCATGGCATCGAGCACGTCGAGCCGCCGCGTCGTGCAGCCGCACTCGCGCGCCAGCGAGGCCAGCCCCGCCTCGTCGATGTCGGTGGCGATCACGCGCGCGCCCTCGCGCGCGAACGCCAGCGCGGTGGCGCGCCCGATCCCCTGCGCCGCCGCGGTGAGGAACGCCGTCTTGCCCGCCAGTCGCCCTGCCATGCGGTAACCCTCTCGTGAAGGGGCCGATCTTAGCGACCGGCTCGCGCGCGGGGGAGCGACGCGGGCTCGGCGGCCGCGGGCCCGCTACTGCTCGGCGAACGCGCGCTCGACCACGAAGTCGCCCGGCGTCGTGGTGTTGCCCTCGACGAAGCCGCGCTGCTCGAGCAGGCGCCTGAGGTCGCGCAGCATCGCCGGGCTGCCGCAGATCATCGCGCGGTCATCCGCCGGGTCGATCGTCGGCAGCCCGAGATCCTCGAACAGCCTGCCCGATTCGATCAACGACGTGATGCGCCCCATGTGGCGGTAGCTCTGGCGCGTGACGGTGGGGTAGTAGCGCAGCTTGCTGCTGACCATCTCGCCAAGCACTTCATGGTTCGGCAGGTGCTCGATCAGCAGGTCGTGATAGGCCAGCTCGTCGACCTGCCGCACGCCGTGCACCAGCACCACCTGCTCGAACTTCTCGTAGGTGTCGGGGTCGCGCACGATGCTCATGAACGGCGCCAGCCCGGTGCCGGTGCCCAGCAGGTACAGCCGCCGGCCGGGCCGCAGATAGTCGGTCACCAGCGTGCCGGTGGGCTTGCGGCCGACGATCACCTTGTCGCCCGGGCGCACGTGCTGCAGCCGCGAGGTCAGCGGCCCGTGCGGCACCTTGATGCTCAGGAACTCCAGGTGGTCTTCGTAGTTCGCGCTGACGATCGAATACGCGCGCAGCAGCGGCCTGTCGTCGACCTTCAGGCCGAGCATCGTGAAGTGCCCGTTGGAGAAGCGCAGGCCGGCGTCGCGCGTGGTGGTGAACGTGAACAGCCGGTTGGTCCAGTGGTGGACGGTTTGCACCGTCTCCTCGTTGAATGCAGCCATGGCTCCCTTGTGAAACCCCGAATCCCGTCACCCACGCCCCACGAACGGCATCTTGGTGGCCATCACGTTGACGAACAGCATGTTGCTGTCCGGCGGCAGGTTGGCCATCGTGAGCAGCGCATCGGACACGGATTTCAGCGGCATGCGCGGCTCGGGGCGCATACTGCCGTCGGCCTGCGGCACGCCGGAGGCCATGCGCTCGGTCATCTCGCTGGCGGCGTTGCCGATGTCGATCTGCCCCACCGCGATGTCGTAGGCGCGGCCGTCGAGCGCCGCGGTGCGCGTGAGGCCGCTCACCGCGTGCTTGGTCGCCGTGTAGGCGATCGACATCGGCCGCGGCGCATACGCCGAGATCGAGCCGTTGTTGATGATGCGCCCGCCCTTCGGGCTCTGCGTCTTCATGACGCGGAACGCCTCGCGGATGCAGTAGAACGAGCCGTTCAAGTTGGTGTCGACCACCTGCTGCCACTTGTCGAGCGGCAGCTCGTCGATCGGCACCGCCGGCGCGCCCAGGCCGGCGTTGTTGAACACCAGATCCACCCGCCCGAAGCGCTTGACCGCGGCGTCGAACAGCGCCGCCACCTGCTCGGCGCGGGTGACGTCGGTGGGCACCGCGAGCGCGCGTTGGCCGATGTCGCCGAACGGGTCGCCAGCCTTGGCGATCGCCTGCTGCAGCGCGTCGGCGCGGCGGCCGGCGAAGACGACGCGCCAGCCGTCGGCCAGCAGCGCCTGCGCACACGCCGCGCCGATGCCCGAGCCGGCACCGGTGACGATGGCGACACGGTTGTGCGGCTTGCTGGTGGGGTTCGCGCTCATCGGGGCGGCTCCTCGCTCGAACCTGCGAGTCTGCCATGGCGCCCGCCCGACGCCGGACCGCGCTGGCCAAACCCCCTGGGCCGCCTCGCCGGAGGCCGCCGGGCACCCTGGCGGCGTGCGCCGGCGCGGGGTCTGATCTGATGCAAACTCCCTTGGGCCGCACGGCGGGCGCAAGCGCCGATCGCGGGCACGACGCCGACCACGACCAGGAGCACAGCATGTCATCGAGCTTTCGCATCGCGGTGATTCCCGGCGACGGCATCGGCAAGGAGGTGATGCCCGAAGGCGTGCGCGTGCTCGACGCGGCCGCCAAGCGGTTCAAGCTGCAGTTGCAATGGCTGCCTATCGAATGGGCGAGCTGCGACTACTACGCCAAGCACGGGCAGATGATGCCCGACGACTGGAAGCGCCGGCTCGAAGGCGTCGACGCGCTGTACTTCGGCGCCGTGGGCTGGCCGGCCACCGTGCCCGACCACGTGTCGCTGTGGGGCTCGCTGATCAAGTTCCGCCGCGACTTCGACCAGTACATCAACCTGCGGCCGGCCAGGCTGTTCGACGGCGTACCGTGCCCGCTTGCCGGGCGCAAGCCGGGCGACATCGACATGATGATCGTGCGCGAGAACACCGAAGGCGAGTACTCGGCCGTCGGCGGCGTGATGTACCCGGGCACCGAGCGCGAGTTCGTGCAGCAGACGTCGGTCTTCAGCCGCGTCGGCAGCGAGCGGCTGCTGAAGTTCGCGTTCGAACTGGCGCACTCGCGACCGCGCAAGACGCTGACGCTGGCCACCAAGAGCAACGGCATCTCGATCTCGATGCCGTGGTGGGACGAGCGCTGCGCCGAGATGGCGGCCCGCTACCCCGACATCGCGTGGGACAAGCAGCACATCGACATCCTCGCCGCGCGCTTCGTGCTGCAGCCGCAGCGCTTCGACGTGGTGGCGGCGACCAACCTGTTCGGCGACATCCTCTCGGACCTCGGCCCCGCGTGCACCGGCACCATCGGCATCGCGCCGAGCGCCAACATGAACCCGGAGCGCCGCTTCCCGAGCCTGTTCGAGCCGGTGCACGGCTCGGCGCCCGACATCTACGGCAGGAACATCGCCAACCCGGTGGGCCAGATCTGGGCCGGCGCGATGATGCTCGACTTCCTCACCGGCGGCAGCGGCGCCGGGCGCGACGCGCACGACGCGATCGTGCGTGCGATCGAGGCGGTGCTGCGCGAGGGGCCGAAGACCGCGGATCTCGGCGGCAAGGCATCGACCACAGAGATGGGGCAGGCTGTCGCGGAGCGGTTGGCCGACGACGCAGGCACCCGCGGGTGATCGACCCGCGCGCGTGACGCACGCGCTGCGTCGGCGCGCTGACGCCTCGCCCCAGGCGCGAAGGCCGCCGCAAAAGGAAAAGTGGGGCCGAAGCCCCACTCCCCCTGCGTCTGCTCGGAATCAGCCGCGCTTGCGCATCCGGGCAGCACCCGCTGCCGCGAGCAGGCCGAGGCCCATCAGGACCAGCGCGCCCGGCTCGGGAACCTTCTGGCCCCCGTTGACCGTGAGCGACACCACCGAATCGGTGTTGAAGTCGAGCCCCGCGAAGTTCACGCGGATGTGATCGGCGTCGAACGAGACGTTCGACGCCCCGAACCCGGCCAGGTTGGTGATGGCGTCGATCGTCACCGAGGTGAACGCGTCGATGCTCGAAAGCACATCGGTCAGCACCCAGCCGTTGAAACTCCCCGTGTTGAACCACGAACTCGAACGGAAGTCGATCAGGATGTTCGTGTCGGAGATGTCCATCGACGCCACGCCGTCGACCATGTTGCCGATTTCGACTCCGGCGCCAACGACATAGTTGCCGTTGTCGGCGTTGGGGTATGGCGAGCCGAGGTTGGGATAGTAGTACTGGTAGTTGACGGTCTCGCCAAGGAAAGGCGCGGCCTGCGCGACGGGCGCGGCAACCAGAGCGGCTGCAGCGAAACCCGCGGCAACCAACGACTTCATGCAATTCATTTAGATCCTCCTGCTTGCGAGCCGGGAGCCCCGGCGTCTGTCCAAACAGATGCAAAACCCGGGCCAGGCATCTAAGTTGTTGAAAACATTGAATTCTTGCCGACCGGACGATTCCCGGCGTAAAGAATCCCGACAACCCAACGCGGGCCGGCACCCGCCGGCGCCCTGCGCGGGCCTAGGGATGCGAGCGGGGCGCCGCCCTTTCGTCTGCCGCCTCTTGCAGCGCCGATTCGATCGAACCCGACATGTCGGCCAGGAAGCCACGCAGGACGCGCGCCGCTTCGTCCGTTGTTTCGCTCTCGCGCGTGTAGACCGCGATCCAGGCGGACACGTCGCTGCGGCCGCGCAGTCGCGCCAGGAACTGTCGGGCCGAAGCAGCGAAGGCATTGGCCGTCGCGACGCCATCGACCCAGTACCACTGCCAGGCCAGCAGCCGCGCCTCTCGGCCGACGACGACGCCACGGTAGATCGTTGCGCGGCGGGTGCCGATCCGGGCATCGGTCATCTCTTGCAGCGCCAGTTTCCAGTGCGGGTCGAGGCCGTCGGGCACGACGAATCGATTCATCGCGCTCGTGAGCTTCGACTCCGACGTGGGGTTTGCATAGAGCCCGATGTAGACGCCCACCGACTCACCGTCTTTGGTGAACGCTTGCGATGACACCGCGACCGGATTGCGCAGCACCGGGCGCCAGGTCGATGGCGCGCTCGTCGTTTCGACCCACCCGGCCTGCGGCAGCAGCTCGGGAGGCACGACGAGCCGCTCGCGGGGGCTGCCCGATCCGAGCGAGATGGCGGGCCATATCGAAAGCATCGCCAGCGTGGCCAGCGCCCCCTGGATGCGCCCGCCGCGGTCGCGCGCAGCCGCTGGCAAGCGTGGCTGTGCGAGAGCCGCATCGGGCGGTGGCGATTCGGACCTCGAATCCTCGCGCCACAGCGCCCCCAGTAGCACGATCAACGCCATCACGAAAGCGAAGAACAGCCCGCCGTAGATGAGATGGTCGGTGCCCGTGGCGATCTCGTTGTTGCTCAAATGCCCCAGCATGACAATGCCGTACGCACGCAGCCAGTTCGCCAGAACGGCGATCAATGCCGAAAGGCCGACGAAGGTCAGCCGCCGAACCGTGCTGCGATAGATGACCCAGGCGTACAGCGACGACGTGGCCAGGCAGGCGAACAGATAGCGGATACCGCTGCACGAGTCGACGACCGACCACCTGCCGCTCGGGATCTCGAAATGCAGGCCATCGCGATAGACCGGCACTCCCGAGAGCTTGAGCGCGACGACCGTGAAATCGGCAGTCCAGTCCATCAGGGTCGGAACCAGCGATTCACCCAACGGTACCGCGAAGAAGAGGAACGCCAGCGGAAACGCCAGCGCCCGCACCCAAGCCATGCCGAGCGTGCTGGCGACAGCCAGAGGCACCATCGCGACGATGGCCAGTTCGGCCGGAAGCGCCAGTGCCATCCAGTGACCCGCCAGCCACAGCGCGCCCACCGCCGCCAGCGGCAGCAATGCCCACCAGGATGGCTCGATCGGCAGGCGAGCCAGTTCGTGCCGACGCCGCCAGACGAGCCACACGAATGCCGGCACCACGAGGAACCCGTGCGAGTAGTTGCCTGAACTATTCCAGGTGGCCACCATCGCCGAGCTGGTGGACCAGAAGAACAGCACCACCGCGGCAAGAATCGCCGTCACCGCCGCAAACGACCGCACCGACGCATCGGATGCTTCGCGGAGTGCGGCACTCGGCGCAGACACGTTCGACGCCCGACCTACGGCCTGGCAAGCAGGGAAGGGATTTCGGCCTTGCCCGGGAACTCGGCCTTTACCGCGGCCAGTTCGCGCAGCTCGGCCTTGCCCTCTTGCGTTCGTCCGTTCTGCAGCAGCGCCTTGGCGTGGTGCAGCCGCAGATCCAGCCGATCGGGCCGCAGTTGGCGCACCCGATCGAGCACCTCGAGGCCCTTCTTCGCATCGCCTGACTGCAGATGGAGCACGCCCAGCGTGTCCAGGATGTCGGCGCTGCCCGGTGCCAGGGCAACAGCCCGCTGTGCCACATCGAGCGCACGCGGATCCTTGACTTCGCCCAGGGCCCAGGCGAGATTGTTCAGCACGGCCGGCTGGTTGGGTTCGAGGCGTAGCAGCTCTTCGTACAGCTTGATGGCTGCCGCGAAGTTGCGGCCGCGCAGCGCCGCGTCTGCCGCAGCCATGCGCATCGGCAGGTCGGACGGATGCGCCGTGATCCACTGGCCCATCCAGTCGTCGGCCTGCTTCTTTCTTCCGTCGGCCAGCAACACGCTGTAGACCTTTGTTGCGGCGCTCGCCGACTCCGGCTCGATCTTCAGCGCTGCGCGGTAGGCCCGCTCGGCCTGCGGCCAACTCCTGGCACGCGCCAGGATGTCGCCTTCGAGAACCAAGCCGGCAACCGAGCCGGGCCGCTTCGCCTGCAGATCCCTGGCCACCTTCAGCGCCTGATCGATCTTGCCCCCCCGGGTGTACAGGTCGGCGAGATCGCGCGCCACGGACTCGTTCTGAGGCGCTCGGTCCAGCGCCCGCTGCATGGTCTTGACCGCGCCGTCGAAGTCGCGCTGTCGCATCTGCAACTGGGCCAATCGCACCATTGGCTCGACCGCATGTGGCTCCTTCAGCACCAGCGCCGTCAGTGTGCGCAAGGCCTCCCGATTGGAGCCTGCCGCTTCCTGCACCATGCCCAGCAGCATCACCAGACTCATCTCGTCAGGGGTACGGGCAACGGCCTCCTGGGCAACCGACAACGCAGCGGCAGCGTCCTTTCGACGAAGGTACAGGCTCACCAGCGCAACCGCAGGGTCGCGCGCTGCCGGGTTGGCAGCGATGGCCCGCCGCAAAGTCTTGACGGCCTCGTCGACGCGACCGGTTCGCTCCTGCAGCGACGCCGCAGCAACGAGCAACTGGTCGTCATCTGGTTTCTTGCTCAGCAACGCGTCGTAGCGGCGCTGGGCTTCGACGCCCTTGCCCTCGGCGACATCGACGTCAGCCAACCCGCGCAGCGCAGGCACGTGATCGGGCTTGATCTTCAGCGCCGCCTCGAAGCTCTGGCGCGCTGCCTTCTGGTCGTGCTGCAAGGCATGCACCGTACCGGCCAGCACAAAACCGAGCGGGTTCTGCGGCTGCTTCTTGATGAAGGCGTCGGCGGCCGCGAGCGCCTTGGCGAAATCGTGCTGCCGCAAGTGGACTGAAATCAACAGCAGATCCGGCTCCACCGACTGCGGAGCAGCGGTGGCTGCCGCCTGCAACTCTTGCGCGCCGCGCGCCAGGTCGCCCTCGACGACTGCAAGGCGCCCCAGGCGCGTGCGCACGGCGCCTTCGTTCGCGCCGGCCGACTTCGCCGCCTCGAAGTACTCGCCCGCTCGCTGATAGTCGCCGTTGGCCAGATGGGCTTCGCCGGCCAGCAGATCCAGCCCGGCGTCCTTCGTTCCCGGCGTCTGCAGCAAGGGCTGCAGCAGTTCGATCGCCTTGCCGGGCCGGTTCTGCCGCAGATTGGCGGTGGCCAGCAGACGCCGGACCATTGGCGCCGGTTGAACCCGCATTGCCTTGGTGAGGTGCGCTTCGGCGAGCACGGGGTTGTTCAGCCGCAGTTCGACTTCTCCGGCCAGGGCGAGCGCAGCGCCGTACTCGGGCGCCGCGCTCAGCACACCAGCCAGCGTCTCCTTGGCCTTGGCCAGATCCCCCTGGCGCACCGCCACCACGCTCTGCAGGAACCGCACCCGCGGATCATTGGCCGCAGGCCCGGCGGCGCTCAGAACCGTCTTGGCCTTTTCGTACTCCTTCGCATCGATCAGCATCGACGCCATGCCCAACCGGGCGGGCACGTAGTTGCCGTCGACCGCCATTGCCTTGTCGAGCGCGATGCTTGCCGGTTCACGCTGTCCCTTGCTCAACAGCAGTTGGCTCTTGAAGACGTAAGCCTCGACGAGCTTGGCATCCGCTTTCAGCGCGGACTCGGTCAGCGAAAGTGCCTCGTCGACCTTCGACTCGCGCGCCGAAATCATGGCTTGGCCGAGCAACGCCGCAGCATTCCCGGGTTGCTGCTGAAGCGCTGCCGCGAACGCTTGCGCCGACGCTTCGGGCTTGCCGCGTTGCAACCAGGCTTGCCCGAGCGTCACGTGCAGCGCGGCGTTGGCGACAGGGTCGGGCACGTTGACGTTCGCGAACTCGTCGGTCACCTTCTGCGGTTGTCCTTGCCGCAGCAGCGCTCGTGCAAGACCGAGGGCGACCGCATCGGCGCTCTCGCCCAGGGCTTGCGCCTTTCGCAGCGCCACTTCAGCGGCAATCGGATCGCCCAGGCGCAACAGGGCTTCCCCCAGCAGGCGATGCGCCGTGCGATTCGACGGCGCCTGCTGGATGGCGTTGCGCAACTCGATCTGGGCGGCCTGGTCGTTTCCTTCGGCGCTGTAGCGCTGGGCCGCCGCAATCGACGCCTCGGGCGTCGATTTCGCGCAGGCGCCCAGTCCGAGCGCAACCGCCGCACCGACCAGCGCGAAGATCAGGTATCGGGTCGCTGAATTGCGAATGGTCTCGTGCATCCTGGCTTCATCTGCTTGCGATGCTGAACCACGGATCGCGCAGCGGTCGGCCCGGGGCGTCCGGCATCGAACTTGCGAATGCTGCGCCCGGTTTCATGCTGCGGGTCGGCAAATCCCCACGAAAAGAGCAGTATGGGCGCATCTGGATCGAGGGGAAGGGTTCTTTGATCGGCGAGCGCGGCTGACCCCTTGTTCACGGGTGTCCCCAGCGCCACGCGCGGGCGATCAGCCGAGCGCGGCCGGTTCATCCCATCAGGGCGCCTCTTGCGCCTGCGCGTCGGATCCAGCGCTTCTCAGTCCAGACCGAGCCATCAGGTCGTAGAGCGTCGGCCGGCTCACGCCCAGCAGTTCGGCCGCCTTGGTGATGTTGCCGTTCGCGCGCCCCAGCGCACGAACGACGGCGTCGCGTTCGGCACGCTCGCGGATCGTCTGCAGGTTCAGCGCGGCGACGTCGCCGCTGGAGGTATCGAGCCCCAGGTCAGCGGCCTGGATCTGGTTTCGATCGGCCATGATCACCGCGCGCTTGACTGCGCTCTCCAGCTCGCGCACGTTGCCCGGCCAGCCATGCGCCTCGATCGCCGCGATCGCGTCGGGGCCGAGCGACATCGAACCCCGCTTGCCGGCCGCAGCGAACTTGCGCACGAAGAAGTGCGCCAGCAAGGCAGGGTCGCCGGCTCGGCTGCGCAGCGCCGGAATCGAGAGCACGATCTCGGCCAAGCGGTAGTAGAGATCTTCTCGAAGCTGCCCGTCGGCGATCTGCGCCTTCGGGTCGCGGTGCGTCGCACACACCACCCGGACGTCGACCGCGATGCTGTCGCGTCCGCCCAGGCGTTCGATCGACCGCTCCTGCAGAAACCTCAACAGCTTGGGCTGCAGAGCCAGCGGCAGATCACCGATCTCGTCGAGAAACAACGTTCCCTTGTGCGCGAGTTCGATCTTGCCTGGCGTCTGCTTGGTTGCTCCGGTGAACGCGCCGCGCTCGTATCCGAACAGTTCGGACTCGAGCAGCGTTTCGGGAATGGCCGCGCAATTGATCGCCACGAAGCGCTCGCGCTTGCGCGCCGAGCGCTCGTGCAGGGCGCGCGCGAACAACTCCTTGCCCGTTCCGGATTCGCCGAGCAGCATTACGCTGACATCGGCGGCCGCGACTTTCTCGGTCGTGCGCGCCAGGCGCAGCATCTCGGGGTCACCGGTGACGACATGCGACAGCGCGCTGGCACTTTGCGCCGCGGCCAGTCGCCGGTTCTCCTGCTGCAGTTCGTACAGCCGGTAGGCACGCTCGAGCGTGAGCGTCAAGACGTCCGGCTCCACCGGCTTGGCCAGGAAGTCGTAGGCGCCGAGCGCGATCGCCTTGAGCGCGTTCGCGCGATCGTTCTGGCCGGTCATGACCACCACCTTGGTGTCGGGCGCCAAGGCAATCACCTCGCGCAGCACGGCCAGCCCCACATCGGGTCTATCGGGGTTCGGTGGCAGGCCCAAGTCGAGCGTCATCACAGCCGGCGCGTGGCGACGCACCTGCGCCACCGCCTGCTCGCGATCGCTCGCCAGCAGGCATTCGTAGTCGCTCAGCGACCACCCGAGTTGCTTGAGCAAGGCCGGATCGTCCTCGACGATCAGCAGGGGTCTGCGCTTCTCCATCTTCTCAGGCGGCACCGAGCGCGCGCTGTGGATCATGCGATTCGGCTGCCGGCAGCACGATGCGCACCTTGGTGCCGACGCCCTGCGCGCTGTCGATGGCCAACTGCCCGCCGAGGCTCGCCACGTACTGGCGGCTCTCGTAGATGCCGATCCCCATGCCGGCCTCCTTGGTGGTCTGGAACGCCTTGAACAGGCGCTGCTGTACGAACTCGACCGACATGCCTACCCCATCGTCGCTCACCTCGATCATGGCGCCCGACCCGTCGTTCTGCACCGACACCCGAATACTGCCATCGTCGTCGGTGGCGTCGATTGCGTTCTGCACGACATGGGCCAGCACGTGCTCGAGCCGATCGACATGACCCAGGGCGAAGACGGGTTGCGGCGCGCTGCAATCGAGGCCGGCGCGACGCTTGCGCCCCTGCTCGCAGACGCGGCGTACGATGGCCGAAAGGTCCACCACCTGCGGGTTCTGAATCGGCCGAGTGCTCAGCCGGGCCTGGTCGACCATCTGAGTCATGCGCGCCACCACGTGCTGTAAGGTGGCCAGCATGTCGCGCTGGAAGTCGGGGTTCTCGCCGTGTCGTTCGGCGTTCTTCACCATCAGCGAGAGCTGAGCGACCAGGTTCTTCAGATCGTGCACCATGAATGTCGACAACCGGTTCACGGCCGCGAATTTCTCCGACTCCGAAAGCGCGTCATTGGCCTCGATTTGGCGCAGCAGGACTGCGACCTCGCAACCGGCCGCCTTCAGCAGATCGAGCACCTCCCAATCGACGTCGACCGCGACGCGAGGTGCCATCAGCACGACGAAGCCCATGAGGCCATCGGCAGTCGACAGTGGCACCACCAACCACGCCGCGGGCGAGGACACGAGCCAGTGCGGCAACTCGAGCCCCTGGTAGCGATCGGGCTCGCGTCGAAACTGCTCCAGATCGACGACCCAGCCCGTGCGAGCCAGGAAACTCGCCAGGCTGCCGTTGGCGGACTCCGCATGCCCCAGCACCGGCGCATTCCATTGTGAGATCTGCCGATAGCTCTCGCCGCGCCGAACCCAGATCGCTCCGGCCGTGCCTTCGACCAGGTCGGCCAGCGCCCGGATGCAGCGCACATGGATGCCGGCAGCCGCATCGTGCACCGACAACAATTGCGTGAAACGCAGCCATTCCTCGCGGTAATCGTAGCGGCGAGCGAAGAAGTGCTTGCGAATCCACACGCGCAGCTTGGCGCGAAAGGTGCCCAAGGTCAGCACGGTCCCCAGCACCATCAATGCCGCCACGAACAGCACGATCTGCAGCACCGGACCCCAGACGCCGCCGAACAACCGAACCAGGTATCCCAAAGCTGCCATGCCGAGCAGGTAGGCTGCCGCCGACATCAGCACGGTGGCATGGAAAACCGCGCGTTGCGAAACGGCCAGGCTCCTCGACCATTTCCTGTTGCGCGCCGTGGCCAGAGCCAGCAACGGCGTACTGAAAGCCAGTACGGCAGCCTGGGCACTCCAAACCACCAGATCAATGCGACCCAACAGCAATGCATCGGAATAGAGGTAGAGATCGAAGGCAAACACAGCGCCCAATCCAACGGCCAGCGGCCTGATGCCCCAGTGCTGCCCGGCCGCCACGTTGCGCAGCAGTTGCTCGATGCACATCAGGCCTATCACCGCCTGGGCAAGTGAAGCCAGCAGGCCCAGCCTTGCCGCCGACAGCGCCCGGTCAGCGCCCAGCGGCTCCCCCGGTACCGCGAGTCCACCCACGGCCACCGTCGCGATCAGCGCTGCCGAGATGATCCAGGTGAAACCCGAGCGCGCTCCGGCGCGAGTCTTCTGGGCCGACCCTTCGTGCAGCAGCGCTAGGATGAAGAGGGGCCAGGCGGCGCCACGCATCAGCTCGAACCAGCGCACCGCGCTCCAGCCTTCCAAACTGGGTTGGGCCGCATAGGCGATCCCGCACACGGACCAGACCGCACTGATGCACAGTGCCACCGCCATCGCGCGTGCGCCGCGCTGCCAGCGCGGGCCACGCAGCAACTGCACGAAGAGGGCTGCCAGGGCAAGCAGACAAACCGTGTGCCCCAGCGTCAGCGCGATCAATGCATGGGTCTGATCCACATGCGCCCCTCATGCCACCTGCTCAGGTGAGCCCGCAGTGACGCGATTGTCGGCCCCGGTCAGGCTGTCGGTCCTGGGCATCTTGCACAGCGAAAGGCGCGCCCCAAGCATCGGGGATACGGTCTCGCTCAAGACCTCGATTCGACCCACTCCTCCGCCAGGCCAGCCGGCGCCACCGACGCGCCCTCCACGCCGTGCCGCGCCAGCGCGGCGGCGACGAAGCCCGACGCCTTCATCTCCTCGACGAACGCCGCGAGGGTGGCGGCGACCGCCGGACCGCGCCCCTTGGCGATGCCCATCGCCTGCCGGATCACCATGAAGCGGCCGTCGAGCAGGCGCAGGCCGCCGCGGCGGCGCGCATCGGCCTGCAACTGCTGCTTGACGCCCGCCGCGACGTCGGCGCGCAGCTCGATGAAGGTGTCGACCACCGCCGGCGAGGTCGGCGCTCGCGCGATCGACGCCGCCTTCAGCTCGCGGCTGAGGAAGAGGTCGTACGCGCTGCCCTTGCCGACGACGACGGTGTGGCCGGCACGGTCGACCTCGTCGTTGACGCGAATCGGCGAATCGTCGCGCACGAGGTAGCAGCCCTCGATCAGCACGTACGGCGCGGTGAAGGCGATCGCCTCGCCGCGCAGCGGATCGATGGCGAAGAAGCCGATGTCGGCCTTGCCGTCGGCCACCGCCTGCACCGACTTGCCGGCGTTGTCGAACACCACCAGCTCGACCGCCACGCCGAGGCGCTGCGCGAAGGCGCGCGCGAGGTCGACCGACACGCCGCGAACTTCTCCGCTGGCGGGGTCGCGGCCGGCGAGGATCGGGTTGCCGAGGTTGATCGATGCGCGCAGCGCGCCGGTGGGTGCGAAGCCGGCCATCGGCGTCGTGGGGTCGGTCATGCGGCCTCCCGGGCCATGAGGTCACCTGTAGCGGTGTGGGCAGAGGACCCGGGTGCCCGGGTTCGGCCCTGGCGCCAACGGTTCCAGCGCCCGCATGATGCCGCAGCTCGCGGAGGCTTTGGCACCATCGGTGCCTGCGCGCGCCGGCGCCGCCTCGCCGACGCACGCGTCAGCGGCCGAACAACCAGAGCATCAGCAGCACCAGTGCGGCCCAGCCGATCCACTGCGCCGGTCCGGTGTCGAATTGCCGCGGCTCGTCGCTGGCCCGCCACAATCGATGCAGCATGCCAAGACCCGTCGCCTGCCACTGCAGCGGCCGCCGCTCCTTCCTGCGGTACGGCCGTGCCGCCACCTCGGCCGAGCGCAGTTCGTGCTCCACCGCCGACAGCAGTGGCTCGATGTCCAGCAGCGACGGCGCCACCACCGCGTGGCCGCAGGCGCTGCACGCCACCTCGCGGCTGGGGTCGAGCGCCGCGCCGCAGCCGCGGCATTCCCAGCGCATCGCGGCACCGTCGGGCGGCGGCGAGTCGCTCCAGTGGCCGGCGCGCTGGCGCAGCGCGGTGGCCAGTCGCGGCAGGTCGATCACCACCAGCGGGCTCGCGCAGTAGCTGCAGGCGTCGCCGCTGCCGTCGCACGGCGCGCCGCAGTTCAGGCAGTGCAGCGTGCGCCGTTCTTCGGCCAGCGCGCGCCGCTCGGGCCCCAGCAGCGGCCGCACCAGGCCGCGCTCGGCCAGGATGCCGCTGTGGCCGTGCAGGTAGCCGTGCGCGTGCGGGCACTCGAGCACCGGGAAGCGCCCGAACCGGGTGGCGTTGTGCACCGCCTTGAGCGTGGCCCGGCAGACCGGGCAGGCGAGCGTCGGCGGGCGCGGCGCCAGCGGTTGACCGGCGGCGCCGCGCCGCAACTCGCGCAGCAGCCGGATCCAGCCCAGGCCGCCCAGGTGCACCGACTCCATCGCGTCGAACCACACCAGCCGGCAGCCCGCGCAGTGGTCCACCGTCACCGGCTGCGGGCCGTGACCCTGCAGCGACAAGTGCGCCATCGGCTGCGCGCATTGCGGGCAGCGGCGCAGCGTTTCGGTCGGCGCGTCGGTCACGCCGGGCATTGTCGGTGGCCGCCCGCGCCCGCGCCGTGAATCCGCCACGAGCGTCGCCGGCGCCGCGCGACGCAGGCTCGACAATGCGGGCGATGTCGCATCGGCCCGGCCGCAGGGGCGCTTCGCCTCTCGCAGGAGCTGGCGCGAAGAACCGAGGAGGCGCAAGTGCCTGAGCGCGTCGATTGCGTGGTCGTCGGCGCCGGCGTGGTCGGCCTGGCGTGCGCTCGCGCGCTGGCGCGCGCCGGGCGCGAAGTCGTCATCGTCGAGGCCGAGGACGCGTTCGGCACCGCCACCAGCGCGCGCAACAGCGAGGTCATCCACGCCGGCATCTACTACCCCACCGGATCGTTGCGCGCGCGGCTGTGCGTGCACGGCAAGGCGCTGCTG
This sequence comes from Burkholderiaceae bacterium, assembly GCA_022072045.1. Classification (GTDB taxonomy): domain Bacteria; phylum Pseudomonadota; class Gammaproteobacteria; order Burkholderiales; family Burkholderiaceae_C; genus JAEUPI01. The sequence continues at coordinate 15,002 of JAJVIL010000106.1, forward strand.
GTCGACTTCTGCGCCACGCATCGGGTGAGCCACCGCCGCTGCGGCAAGCTGATCGTCGCGCAGAACGACGCCGAGGTCGCGCAGTTGCGGGCGATCGAGCAGCGCGCCCGCGCCAACGGCGTGGCCGATCTGCAGTGGCTCGCGCGCGACCAAGCCCTCGCGCTCGAGCCGCAGCTGCGCTGCGTGCGCGCGTTGCTGTCGCCGTCGACCGGCATCGTCGACAGCCACGGCCTGATGCTCGCGCTGCTCGGCGACGCTCAAGGAGCCGGCGCGATGCTGGCGCTGCGCTCGCCGGCGCTGCGCGCGGCGGCCACGCCGCACGGCATCGAACTCGAGGTCGGCGGCGACACGACGACCACGCTGCTGGCCGCCACGGTGGTCAACAGCGCGGGCCACGGTGCGCCGCCGCTGGCCGCGGCGACGCGCGGCCTGGGCGCGGCCCACGTGCCGCCGCGCTACTTCGCCAAAGGCAACTACTTCACCCTGAGCGGCCGCGCGCCGTTCTCGCGCCTGGTGTACCCGGCGCCCGGCGAGTCGGGCCACCTCGGCGTGCACCTGACGCTCGATCTCGGCGGCCAGGCCAAGTTCGGGCCCAGCTTCCACTGGGTCGACGGCCTCGACTACCGCGTCGACGAACACGAGGCGGAACACTTCTACGACGAGGTGCGTCGCTAC
>JAJVIL010000132.1 GCA_022072045.1 Burkholderiaceae bacterium
CGTCGGCCGGCACGCCGGCCAGCGCGCCGCGCGCGATGCGCGCGTCGGCGAGGTCGAGCACCAGGCCGTCGACGCCGACCGCGCGCAGGCCGTCGAGCGCCAGCTCCTGCACCTCGAGGTCGGCCTCGAGGCCGCCGTGGCCGTAGATCTCGGCACCCAGTTGCAGCGGCTCGCGCGTGGCGTGCGGTGCGCCCGGCCGGGTGTGCAGCACCGGGCCACAGTAACACAGCCGCGACACGCCCTCGCGATTGAGCAGATGGGCATCGATGCGCGCCACCTGCGGCGTGGTGTCGGCCCGCAGCCCGAGGGTGCGGCCGCTCAGTTGATCGACCAGCTTGAAGGTCTGCAGTTCGAGTTCGCGCCCGGTCCCCGACAACAGCGAGCCGAGGTACTCGAGCAGCGGCGGCATCACCAGCTCGAAGCCGTAGGCGCGCGCCAGGTCGAGCAGCGTGCGCCGCAGACCCTCGATGCGCCGCGCCTGCGCGGGCAACACGTCGGCAATGTGCTCCGGCAGCAGCCAGGCAGAGGACATGAGCACCGGGGGTGATTAAAAACGGCATTGTACGGGTCGGGCACCGGGCCCCGACCTCCGGGTCGCGCTGCTAGCGCCAGAAGACCAGCAGCAGCAGCAACCCGACGAGCATGCTCGACAGACCGAGGAAGCGGATCTGACCGTCGCTCAGGCGCAGCGCGCGCGAGAACACCTCGCGCCACGTGTTGGGGCTGAGGAAAGGCAACAGGCCCTCGAACACGAGCATCAACGCCACGGCGCCGACGAACAGGTCGACCATCGCGAGGTCAGCGCCGCGCCGCCGGAGGCGCCGACAAGCCGCCGCGCATCGCCTTGAAGAACTCGGCCGTCGGGTCGAGCACCATCACGTCGCTGCGATTGCGGAAGCTCGCCCGATAGGCCTCGAGGCTGCGATAGAAGTAAGCGAACTGCGGATCACGGCCGAACGCGTCGGCGTACAGCGCGGTGGCCTTCGCATCGCCTTCGCCCTTGATCTTCTGCGCGTCGCGGTAGGCCTCGGCGACGATCACCTCGCGCTGGCGATCGGCGTCGGCGCGGATGCGCTCGCGCTCGGCGGCACCTTGCGAGCGCAGCTCGTTGGCGACCTGCTGACGCTCCGATTGCATGCGGCGATAGACCGCATCGGTGATGTCGGCCACGAAGTCGACCCGCTTGATGCGCACGTCGACCAGCTCGATGCCGAACGCCTTGGCCTCGTCGAGCAGGCGGTTGCGCACATCCTGCATCACCTTGTCGCGCTCGTCGGACAGCACGCCGCGCACCGTGCGCTTGGTGATTTCCTCGTTGAATGCCGCCTGCACCACCGGGCTCAGGCGGCTGTCGAGGTTGCGGAAGTCGGTGCCGTTGTTGCGGATGAACTGGCGCGGGTCGGCGATGCGCCACTTGGCCAGCCAGTCGATCACCAGGCTCTTCTTCTCGGCGGTGAAGATCGCGCGGTTCTCGGGGCTGTCGAGGGTCTGGATGCGCTTGTCGAGGAACACCACGTTCTGGAACGGCGGCGGCAGCTTGGCCTTCAGCCCGGGCTGCGTGATCACCTCCTTGATTTCGCCCAGCGCGTACACCACGCCGAAGTGCTTCTGGTCGACGACGAACAGCGTCGAGCTGACGATCATCAGCACGATGACCACGCCGGCGACGAACAATCCGATGCGATTCATGGCGTGCTCCTCAGCGGCCTTCGCGATCGCGGCTGCGCGCGCCGTCGCGCGAGCGGGCATCGCTGGTGGTCGCCGGCACCGAATGGCTGCTGTCGCTGCTCGGTGGCGCAGGCGTCGCCGCGGCAGCAGACGCGGCGCTTTGCTGCATCAGCTTGTCCAGCGGCAGGTACAGCAGGTTGGAGTTGTTGCGCGTCTCGACCATCACCTTGCTGACGTTGGAGTAGATCTGCTGCATCGTCTCCAGGTACAGCCGGTCGCGCGTCACCTGCGGGGCGCGCTCGTACGCGGTGAGCACGGCCTTGAAGCGCTGCGCGTCGCCGTCGGCCTCGGCGGCCACGCGCTGCTGGTAGCCCAGCGCCTCCTCGTGCAGGCGCGCCGCGGTGCCGCGCGCCTTGGGGATGATGTCGCTGGCATAGGCCTGGCCTTCGTTCTTCAGGCGGTCGCGGTCGGCGCCTGCCTTCACGGCATCGTTGAAGGCCGCCTGCACCTGCTCGGGCACCTGCACGTTCTGCACGTTGACGTTGGCGATCAGGATGCCGGTCTTCAGGCGGTCGAGCTGCGACTGGATCAGCGTCACGAGGTTGCTCGACAGCGCCTCGCGCTGCTCGTACAGCACCGAATCGATGTTGCTGCGGCCGACCACCTCGCGCACCGCCGATTCGGCGGCCTGCTCCACCGCCGCGTCGGGGTCGCGGTTCTCGAACAGGTATTCGCGCGCGTCCTTCAGGCGGTACTGCACCGTGAAGCGGACGTCGACGATGTTCTCGTCCTGCGTCAGCATCGATGAATCGCGCAGCCCGGTGGCCTGCACCACGGTGTTGCGACCGATCTCCTTGGAGCGGAGCTGCGTCACCGACACCGTCTCGTTGGTCTGGATCGGGTATGGAAAGCGCCACTGGAAGCCGGCGTCGGTGGTGTAGCTGTACTTGCCGAAAGTGCTGACCACCGACTGCTGGCCTTCCTGCACGATGAAGAAGCCGCTGCCCAGCCACACCAGCACCACGACGAGCGCGATCAGGCCGATGCCGATGCCCGCGCTCTTCATGTCGGGCGGCTGGAACTGCGGCCCGCCGCCGCCTTCGGGCTGGCTGCCGCGACGGCCCTTGCCGCCGAACAGCCCCCCCAGCCGGCGGTTGAAATCGCGCCAGAGTTCGTCGAGATCGGGCGGGCCGTCGTTGCGGCCGGCCATCGTGACGATGCCGACGCCCAGGCGTGCGCGCAGCCAGGCCACCCCGGCGCGCCAGGCGAGCGCGAGCCGGCGCGGCCACGCGCCGGGTTCATCGTGGGCAATGGGGATCGGGCTCAGGCTCATGCGATGTGGGGGCTACGGGCGCAAAGGGTGGATTGTCCAGCAATCGAGGCCGATGTCGTGGCAGGCTCCGCGGGCGGCATCGCGGGCACCAGAGGCTGCCCGAGCGCGACACTGGCGATCAGCGCGCGCAGGCCGTCGAGCCCGGTGCCGTCGATCGCGCTGACGAACACGCGCGGCGCGAGCACGCCGCTGCCGCGCTCGATCCAGTCGTGCAGCGCGCGGGGCTGCGGCTGCAGCGCGTCGAGCTTGTTGTAGACGAGGATCTGCGGCAGATCCTGCGCGCCGATCTCGGCCAGCACGCGCTCGACCTCGTCGCGCTGCGCCTGCCGGTGCGGGCTCGACGCGTCGATCACGTGCAGCAGCAGGTCGGCCTCGGTGGCCTCCTGCAACGTGGCGCGGAACGCCTCGACCAGCTTGTGCGGCAGGTCGCGGATGAAGCCCACGGTGTCCGACAGCGCCACCGCCTGCCCGACGCCTTCGAGGTACAGCGCGCGCGTGGTGGTGTCGAGCGTCGCGAAAAGCTGGTCGGCGGCGTGCACGCGCGCCTTCACCAGCGCGTTGAACAGCGTCGACTTGCCGGCGTTGGTGTAACCCACCAGCGACACGCGCAGCGCACCGCTCTTGGCGCGCGCCTTGCGCTGCGTGTCGTGATGGCGCTGCACCTTGGCCAGCCGTGCCTTCACCGACTTGATGCGCTCGCCGATCATGCGGCGGTCGAGCTCGATCTGCGCCTCGCCGGGGCCGCCGCGCAGGCCGGCCCCGCCGCGCTGCCGCTCGAGGTGGCTCCAGCGCCGCACCAGCCGGGTGGCCACGTATTGCAACCGCGCCAGTTCGACCTGCAGCTTGCCTTCGTGGCTCTTGGCGCGGCGCGCGAAGATCTCCAGGATCAGCGCCGTGCGGTCGGCCACCTGCACGCCGAGGTGGCGTTCGAGGTTGCGCTGCTGCGCCGGGCTCAGCGCCTGGTCGAACAGCACGCCCGACGCGCGATGCTCGACCACCAGGGCCTTGATCTCGTCGGCCTTGCCGCTGCCGACGAACAACGCCGCGTCGGGCGCCTTGCGCCGCGCGACGACGCGCGCCACCGGCTGGTCGCCGGCCGATTCGGCCAGCTGCGCCAGCTCGTCGAGCGTGGGGTCGAACGAGCGCTCGGCACCGAAATCGACGCCCACCAGCACGGTGCGAATCGCGCCGACCGCGTCGTCGGGCGGCAGATCGGGGGAACGAGCCGAGGACAAACCGCTGGCGGGAACGTCAGCCGCCGTCGTGCCGAACCACGCTTGCAGGCGACTGCACGCTGCGCGCTCCGGTGCTCGCCTCGGGTGCGGCCGTGCGGCTCATTGCGCGTCGGGGGTCTCGTTGGTGTGGAAGCTCACCGGTCGGCCCGGCACCACGGTGGAGATCGCATGCTTGTAGACCATCTGCGTCACGGTGTTGCGCAACAGCACGACGTACTGGTCGAACGACTCGATGTGGCCCTGCAGCTTGATGCCGTTGACGAGGTAGATCGACACCGGAACGTGCTCCTTGCGCAGCAGGTTCAGGAACGGGTCTTGTAGCAGTTGCCCCTTGTTGCTCACGATATGCTCCGTGTCGAAGAGTTCCAGCAGACCTGACGTTATCACAGGCCGCCTGCCGACATCGCCGTCACGGCCAACGCAGGCACGCGCGGCAACCCGATCGATCGCCTGCCGGGCCAGGAGTTCAACGCGCGGACGTTTCAGCCCGCCGGTTCGGCGCCGAACGGGTTGCGCGAACTGCGCAGTTCGATGCGCAGCGGCGTTCCCACGAGACCGAAGTGCGCCCGGATGCGGCCTTCCAGGTAGCGCTTGTAGGCGTCGCTCACGTGCTCGAGCGCATTGCCGTGGATCACCACGATCGGCGGGTTCATGCCGCCTTGGTGCGCGTAGCGCAGCTTGGGGCGCACCGCGCCGGCGCGTTTGGGTGCCTGGTGCGCCACCGCCTCGCGCAGCAGCCGCGTCAGCGTCGGCGTCGGCAGCTTGGCGCGCGCCGACGCGTGCGCCTGCGCGATCGCCTTCCACAGCGGAGCCAGCCCCTGCCGCCGCTTGGCCGAGATGGGCAGCACGCTCGCGTAGCGCAGGAAGGCCAGCCGCTGCGCCAGCGCGCGCTCGACCATCTGGCGCTGGTAGCGATCCACGGCATCCCACTTGTTGACGGCCACCACCACGGCGCGGCCGCTGTCGAGGATGTAGCCGGCGATGTGCGCGTCCTGGTCGCTGACGCCCTGCGTGGCATCGAGCAGCAACACGACGACGTTGGCGTCGGCGATCGCCTGCAGCGTCTTGACGACCGAGAACTTCTCGACCGCCTCGAACACCCGGCCCTTGCGCCGCAGGCCTGCGGTGTCGATCAGCTCGTAGCGCTGGCCGGCGTGCTCGAACGGCACGTGAATCGCGTCGCGCGTCGTTCCGGGCTGATCGAAGGCGACCAGCCGCTCCTCGCCGAGCCAGGTGTTGATCAGCGTGCTCTTGCCGACGTTGGGCCGGCCCGCCACCGCGAGTCGGATCGGCTTGTCGCCCTCGGCCTCGTCGCCGGCGCCGTCGAACACGCAGCCCTCGAGCGCCGCATCGAGCAGGCTGCGCACCCCTTGGCCGTGCGCCGCCGACACCGGATGCGGCGGGCCCAGGCCCAGTTCGTGGAACTCGGCCAGCGCGGGCGACTCGCTCATGCCCTCGGCCTTGTTGACCGCCAGCACCACGCGCTTGCCGCTCACACGCAGCTCCCGGGCGATGTCGTGATCCTGCGCCGACAACCCGGCGCGCAGGTCGACCACGAACAGCACGGCGTCGGCCTCGGCCACCGCGGCGCGCGTCTGCTTGGCCATCTCGTGCACGATGCCGGTCGAGGGGGTGGGCTCGAAGCCGCCGGTGTCGACGACGATGAACTCGCGGCCTTCGGACACCGCGTCGCCGTAGTGGCGATCGCGCGTCAGGCCGGCGAAGTCGGCGACGATGGCGTCGCGCGATCGCGTCAGCCGGTTGAACAGCGTCGACTTGCCGACGTTGGGGCGGCCCACGATCGCCAGCACCGGTTTCATCGCGCCCCTTCCGTTCGACCCGGCCGCGCTGCGCGCGGCCGCGCCGTCACCCGACCCGCATCGCGTAGAGCCCGCCGTTGCGCGTCACCACGAGCACGGTGTCGCCCAGCTTCACCGGCGGGGCCATCACCGGCGAGCCGTCGGTGCTCCAGCGCGCCAGCAGGCGGCCGTCGTCGCGCGCCAGCGCGTGCACGTAGCCTTCGGAGTCGCCCACCAGCACCGCCGCATCGGTGACCAGCGGACCGCTCAGGCCGCGATAAAGCAGCTTCTCCTGCGTCCACGCGATATCGCCGGTGGCGGTCTTCCATGCCGTGATACGGTCGCTGGCGTCGGCGCCCACCACCAGCTCGGAGTCGCCGCCCACCGGCTCGATGCCGCCGGCATGGCGGCTCCAGCGCAGCGTGGCGTTGTCCAGGCGTGCGCAGGCAACGGCCCACTGGAACGCGCGCGCACACAGCACGTCGCCCAAGCGCACCGGCGGGCCGACGAGGTCGGCCAGGCGCTCGATCTCGTTGGTGCCGCGCGGGTTGGCCAGGGCGACCTCCCAGCGCACCGTGCCGTGCAGCGAGTCGACGCCGAGCAGGCGCGCGCCCTGCCCGACCAGCAACGTGTTCTGGTACGGCGCGAGCACGCCCGGCTGCGCCAGGGTCAGCGGATCGGTGGGGCGCTGCAGGCGCCACAGCGGGCGGCCATCGAGCGCATCGAAGGCGTCGACCGCGCGATCGACCCCCAGCACGAACACGCGCTCGCCGGCCACCAGCGGCGCGGTGCTGACGCGCGAGGTCAGCGCCTTGCGCCAGCGCTCGGCGCCACGCTCGAACACCACCAGTTCGTTGTTGCGCGTGACCACCGCCGCGAAGCGGCCGTCGCTGCCGACGGCCGCGGTCAGCGCACTGCCCGCGCTGGCACGCCAGCGCTCGGCACCGGTGGCCGCGTCGAGCGCGACCACCGACCCGTCGCCGCCGGCGGCCACGAACACGCCATCGCGCGCCTGCACGGCCAGCGCGAACGGCACGCGCGCCAGGTGGCTGCTCCACAGCACGCGCCCCTGCAGCCTGAGCTCGATCGGCTGCAGCGGAGTCGGCTTGGGCTTCTCGCTGGCGCACGCGGTCAGCAGCAGCGGCAGCGCGAGCCACAGCGCGCGCGCAAACAGCCTCATCGCGATGCCCCCGGTGCCGCGGGTGTGGCCGCGGCATCGGGCGAAGCCCCCAATGCAGTGAGCTTGGCGTCGATCAACCGCCGGTACTCGACCTTGTCGTCCATCGCCTTGTAGGCCTGCTGATAGGCGGCGCGGGCGTCGTCCTTGCGCCCTTGTGCCAGCAGCACGTCGCCGCGACGATCGGCCGCGAGCGCTGCGAACGGGCCGGCGGGCACGCCGTCGAGCGTCTTCAGCGCCGCGTCGTACTGCTTGGCGTCGAGCAGCAGCCCGGCCAAGCGCACGCGCGCCAGGTCCTTGTAGTTGTCGTCGACCGCATGCTCGATCACCCAGCCGAGCGACTCACGCGCCTGCTCGACCTTGCCCTTGTCGAACTGCAGTTTGGCCGTCAGCATCGCCGCCTGCTCGGCATACGCGGTGCGCGGATAGCGCTCCTTCAGGTCGGCCCAGACGCGCACGGTCTTGTCGAGGTCGCCGGCGCTCGCGGCGTGCTCGAATTCGTCGAACATCGCGCCGGCGCGGCCGGCCTGGTCGCGCTGCCACCACTGCCAGCCGGTGATGCCGGCGTACACCAGCAGCGCGGCCACCAGGGTCCAGGTGATCAGGTTGCCGTACTGCTGCCAGTACGCCTTCAGCGCATCGACTTGCTCCTGCTCCTGCAGGTCGAGATGGGTGGCCATGGGGAAGTGTCTTCGTCTCGGATCGGGCGGCCCGGCGGCCGCGATTATGCGGTGCGCAGTTCGTGCGCCCAGGCGGCCGGATCGGCCAGCGGGCGCAGCCGCTGCGCGCCGCCGTCGCTGTCGCGCAGCGGCTTCACCGCCACCATGCCCTGCGCCAGCTCGTCGGCGCCGAACACCAGCGCAAAGCGCGCGCCGCTGGCGTCGGCGCGCCTGAACTGCGATTTCATGCTGCCCGGGCCCTCGGGCCCTGCCGCGTGCATCTGCACCGCGATGCCGTGGCCGCGCAGCGCCTCGAGCAGCACCAGCGCGCGCGGCAGCGCCAGCGCATCGGGGATCACCGCGTACGCCAGCGGCGCGGCGCCGGGCACCGGCAGCTTCAGCTCGTGCATCAGCAGCAGCAGGCGCTCGATGCCCAGGCCGAAGCCGATGGCCGGCGTCGGCTTGCCGCCGAGTTGCTCGAACAGGCCGTCGTAGCGGCCGCCTCCGCACACCGTGCCTTGCGAGCCGAGCTGGTCGGTGACCCACTCGAACACCGTGAGGTTGTAGTAGTCCATGCCGCGCACCAGCCGCGGGTTGACGCGGTACTCGAGGCCGGCCGCGTCGAGGGCAGCGCGCACCGCATCGAAATGCGCCAACGACTGCGCACCGAGGAAGTCGATCAGTTTCGGCGCGTTCTCGACCAGCGGCTGCATCGCCGGATTCTTGCTGTCGAGGATGCGCAGCGGGTTGCTGTGCAGGCGCCGCCGCGCATCGGCGTCCAGGCGATCGGCGTGCGCCTCGAAGTGCGCGACCAGCGCCGCACGGTGCGCCGCGCGCTCGTCGCTCTGGCCCAGGCTGTTCAGCTCGAGGCGGACGTGTCGGCCCTCGACCAGCCCCAGGCCGCGCCACAGCCGGCGCACCAGCAGGATGATCTCGGCGTCGACGTCGGGCCCGGGCAGGCCGAGCGCCTCGACGTCGAGCTGGTGAAACTGGCGGTAGCGCCCCTTCTGCGGCCGCTCGTGGCGGAACATCGCGCCCAGCGTCCACAACCGCAGCGGACCGTTGTACAGCGCGTTGTGCTCGATCATCGCGCGCACGATGCCGGCGGTGGCCTCAGGGCGCAGCGTCAGCTCGTCGCCGTTCATCGCGTCGCGCCAGGAGTACATCTCCTTCTCGACGATGTCGGTCACCTCGCCGAGGCCGCGCACGAACAGCGCCGTGGGCTCGACCACCGGCGTCAGCAGGTACTGGTAGCCGTACGCCGCCATCACCTCGCGCACCACCTGCTCGAACCACAGCCACAGCGCGGAGTCGGGCAGGCGTTCCTTGCGCGCGACCTGCGCGGGCAGGATGTCGTTCATGCCCTTCACCGCGGCCAGCGGCGACGCGGCGGGCGAGGCGACGCTCTTCGGGTCGGCGGCCATCACGAGGGCGCCTGGCCGGCGTAGCGGCGCGCGACGTAGTCTTCGACGATCCGCTGGAACTCCTGCGCGATGGTGTCGCCGCGCAGCGTGACCGCCTTGACCCCGTCGATGAAAACCGGCGCTGCCGGCGCCTCGCCGGTGCCCGGCAGGCTGATGCCGATGTCGGCGTGCTTGCTCTCGCCGGGGCCGTTGACGATGCAGCCCATCACGGCCACTTTCATCGCTTCGACGCCGGGATAGCGCGCCTTCCACAGCGGCATCTGCGCGCGCAGGAAGCCGTCGATGCTTTGCGCCAGCTCCTGGAACACCGTGCTGGTGGTGCGGCCGCACCCGGGGCACGCGGTGACGCTCGGGTTGAACGTGCGCAGGCCGAGCGCCTGCAGCACTTCGAGCGCGATCGCCACCTCCTGCGTGCGCGCTTCGCCGGGCTGCGGCGTCAGCGACACGCGGATGGTGTCGCCGATGCCCTCCTGCAGCAGCAGCGCCAGCGCGGCGGTCGAGGCCACCGTGCCCTTGGTTGCCATGCCCGCCTCGGTGAGGCCGAGGTGCAGCGGGTAGTCGCAGCGCGCCGCCAGCGCGCGGTAGACGCTGACCAGATCCTGCACGCCGCTGACCTTGCAGCTGATGACGATCTGCGCGGGGTCCATGCCGAGGCGGCACGCCGCGTCGGCCGAACCGATCGCCGAGCGCACGAGTGCCTGGTACATCACCTGCCTGGAATCCCAGGGCTCGGCGCGGCGCGCGTTCTCGTCCATCAGCGCGGCCAGCAGTTCCTGATCGAGGCTGCCCCAGTTGACGCCGATTCGCACCGGCCGGCCGTGGCGCAGCGCGGCCTCGATCATCTGGGCGAACTGGCGATCGTGCTTGTCGCCCTTGCCGACGTTGCCCGGGTTGATGCGGTACTTCGACAGCGCGCGCGCGCACTCGGGATGGTCGGCGAGCAGCCGGTGGCCGTTGTAGTGGAAGTCGCCGATCAGCGGCACGTCGATGCCCATGCGGTCGAGTTGCTCGCGGATGTGCGGCACCGCTTGCGCCGCCTCGGGCGTGTTGACGGTGATGCGCACCAGTTCGGAGCCCGCCTGCGCCAGCTCCTTCACCTGGACCGCGGTGGCGATTGCGTCGGCGGTGTCGGTGTTGGTCATCGACTGCACGCGCACCGGTGCATCGCCGCCGATGGTGACCACGCGATCGCGCCACGCCACGCGCGCCTGGCGCGTGCGGTGGCGCCGCGGTGCCGCACGCTCGATGGCGCTGTCGGCGCGAGGGTCGGTCGGGTTCACTGGGCGAGCCTCACTTCAATTCGACGCGAACGACCTGGTCCCGATTCGGTGCGCCGAGCGGCACCGGCTTGCCGCGCAGCGTCACCTGGGTGGCCGGCGCGTTGCCGATCACCAGTTTCAGCGGCAGCGTGCCGTCGAGGCCGACGGCTTCGCCCGGTGCCAGCGTGCGCGACAGCAGCACGATGCCGCGCGCATCGCGCGCCTCGACCCACGACGCTTCGCTGGCGCGCACCACCGCGATGCCGGCGGGTTGCGAATCGGCGGCCGCGTTGGTGCCCGCGTCGGCCGCATGCACGGTCTCGGCCACCAGGCCCGAGGCCGCGGGCTGCGCTGCAGCCGCCTCCTGCGCCGGCATCGCCGGCGCTGCGGCCGTAACCGGCGCAGCCACAGGCTCAGGCGCGGGTACGGTGGGGGTCACCGGCGCCGCCACAGGCGCCTTCGCGGTCACCGCGCCGGGCGAGTTCAGGCCCGGCAGCGGCGGCAGCGCGCTCCACAGCGAGCCGAGCTTGGGCGCGGCCACGAAACCTGCAGCGGCCACCAGCAGCACCATCACCAGCCAGAACACCGGCTGATGCCACGGGCGAACGTCGCTCGGCGGTTGCAGGCCGGGCCGGTCGCGAAATGGCGCCTTCAGGCCGCGATCGACCCGCTCGAGCAGCGCGTCGGGTACCGCCGGCAGCAGTTCGAGCACCGGCCTGGCGTCGATCTTGAGCGCACGGCACACGCTGTTGGCCAGGGCGCGCACGAACGTGGCATCGGTCAGCTCGTCGTAGCGGCCGGCTTCGAGCGCCTCGAGCTTGGCTTGCGGCACCTTGATCGCCGCCGCCAGCGCGGCGATGTGCAGACCCTGGCGTTCTCGTGCCGCGCGCAGCAGTGCGCCGGCGCTGCGCGCGTCGGAGCCCGCCGCCGCGGCAGCCTCAGTCATCGTAGCGGCCCCGCTCGTAGGCCAGCGTCTCGCTCGCCTGCGGAAAGCGATTGCGCAATTGCCGGCCGAAGTCGCGCGCACCGAGCTGGTTGCCGAGCTTGTTCTCGATGCGCGCGGCCAACCACAGCGTCTGCGCGTTGGAGTACTCCTGCACCGCATTGACGCGGGCAATATAGAAGCGCGCCCGCTCGTAGGCGCCGCGGCGATACAGCACGTCGGCGAGGTTGAACGCGGTCACCGGGCTGGAGGCGTCGAGTTCGTACGAACGCGTCAGGCTCTTTTCGGCCTCAGCGTACGCGCCGCTGCGTGCCTGGCAGACGCCCTGCGCCATCAGCGTGCGCGACAGGCCGCTGTAGCGCGGCGTCGCGATCGCCTGCTGGAACAGCGCCAACGCCTCGGGAATGCGCCCGCTCTGGCACAGAAACCAGCCGTAGTTGTGCATGGCGCCGGCGTCGCGCGGGGCGAGCCGCAGCGCGTGCTTGAAATTCTCCTCGGCCTGGCGATCGTCGCCCAGGCTCTGGTAGACCAGCCCGCGCAGGTTGTACGCGTCGGGCAGATCGGGCTTCACCGCGAGCGCCTGCTTGACTTCGTCGAGCGCGGTTTCGAGTTGCCCGCGTGCGTAGTAGCCCGAAGCCAGCTCCAGCCGCACGCGCGCGCGGCGATCGGCATCGCTCTGCCCCGCTGCGCCGGCGCTGTCGAAACTCACCGGTTCGTTGGTGTTCGTCACCGTCGTCGTGCAGCCCCACAAGCCGCCGAGCGTCAGGGTGGTGATCGCAATGGCCAGCGTCGCTTGCTTCACTCGTCGCTCCTCGTGGTCGCCCGCCGTCAACGTCGCGCCGGCAGCAAAGGCATCGTGACATGCGCGCGCCGTTGCGCGACGCGGGTGCGGTCCTGCACCTCGCCGGCCAGCTGCCCGCAGGCCGCAGCGATGTCGTCGCCGCGCGTGCGGCGCACCGTGGTGACGATGCCGGCAGCGCGCAGCACGTCGGCGAACGCCGCCACGCGCTCGCTCGGCGAACGCCTGAGGCCCGAGCCGACGAACGGATTGAACGGGATCAGGTTGACCTTGCACGCGACGCGCTCGCGCACCAGACGCACCAGCGCCTGCGCCTGCTGCGGCGAATCGTTGACGCCGTCGAGCATGCAGTACTCGAAAGTGATGAAGTCGCGCGGCGCGGCTTCGAGGTAGCGCGCGCACGCGTCAAGCAACTCGGCCAGCGGGTACTTGCGGTTCAGCGGCACCAGGCGGTCGCGCAGCGCATCGTCGGCGGCGTGCAGCGACACCGCCAGCGCGACCGGGCAGTCGACGCGCAGGCGATCGATCATCGGCACCACGCCCGAGGTCGACACCGTGACGCGGCGCCGCGACAGGCCGTAGCCATGGTCGTCGAGCATCACGCGCAGCGCCGGCACCAGCGCGGCATAGTTCTGCAGCGGCTCGCCCATTCCCATCATCACCACGTTGTCCACGGCACGCGTGCCGTCGGCGCGATGTCCGTGCTCGTCGGCGCCCAGGCCCAGCCGCGCGCGCAGGTGATGCTCGGCGAACCAGAGCTGGCCGACGATCTCGGCCGTGGTCAGATTACGCGCGAAGCCCTGATGGCCGGTGGCGCAGAAGCGGCAGCCGACGGCGCATCCGGCCTGCGACGACACGCACAGCGTGCCGCGGTCGGCCTCGGGGATGAAGACGCTCTCGATCGCGTTGCCGGCGCCGACGTCGAACAACCACTTGATCGTGCCGTCGTCGGACGCCTGCTCGTTGGCGACCGGCGGCGCGGCGACACGGGCCTGCTGCGGCAAGCGCTCGCGCAGCGAGCGCGCGAGATCGGTCATCTGCGCGAACTCGCACACCCCGCGCTGGTGGATCCAACGGAACAACTGCACCGCGCGAAACGGCTTCTCGCCGAGCCGCTCGCAGTGGGCGATCAGGGCGTCGCGGTCGAAGTCGAGCAGATTGACCACGCCGAACGAACAGCCCTCAGCGGTCGAAGACCGCCATGCCGGGGAAGAAGAACGCCACTTCCACCGCGGCCGTCTCGGGTGCATCGGAACCGTGCACGGCGTTGGCGTCGATGCTGTCGGCGAAATCGGCGCGGATCGTTCCCTTGGCGGCCTTCTTGGGGTCGGTGGCGCCCATCAGCTCGCGGTTCTTCGCGATCGCGTTGTCGCCTTGCAGCACCTGGATCATCACCGGCCCCGAGGTCATGAACTTGACCAGGTCGGAGAAGAACGGGCGCCCCTTGTGCACCGCGTAGAACGCCTCGGCCTCGCTGCGCGACAGGTGCGCCATGCGCGCCGCGACGATCTTCAGGCCCGCGGCCTCGAAGCGCGCCAGGATCTGGCCGATCGCGTTCTTGGCCACGGCATCGGGCTTGATGATCGAGAGCGTGCGCTCGGCGGCCATTGGGTTCTCCTCGGGATTTCGGATGCGAAAGAAAGCAAACGTCGGATTCTAGCGACGACGACGCACCGCCGATGCGGGGTCCCCGCTCAGCGACGGCGGCGGCCGCGGCCACCGCCGCCGCTCATCTGCTTGTGGAAGGCGTCGGCGCCGATGTAGCCGACCGAGGTCTGCATCGGGTCGGGCTGGCGCTCGCCGCCGCCGCCCTTGTTGCCGCCCTTGCGGCCGCCGGCTCCCAGGCCGCGCGGCTTCTGGATGCCGCGCTTGTCGTAGGTCTGCTCCAGCGGGTTGGGGATCGGCCCGTCCTCGGAGATTTCGCGTCGCGGCTGGCGCGCCTCGCGGATCGCACGGCGATCGAAGGTCTGTTGCAGCGGGTTGGGGATGGCGGCGAAATCGAGGTTGTCTTCGTCGTCGTGCGGCCCCTGGGGCGGCTGCGCGCCCTGGTCGCGCTGGCCGCGCCCGCGGTCGCGCCGGTTGCGAGGGCTGGGCCTGCCGTTGTTCTGGCCCCCCTGCTGGCGCGGCGCGCCGACCAGCGCTTGCAAGGTCTGCATGTCGCCCGCCGGCAGATCGACCCAGACGCCGCGGCGCAGGCCACGCGGCAGCACGACGCAGCCGTAGCGGATGCGGATCAGCCTGCTCACCGCCATGCCGAGCGACTCGAACATGCGCCGCACCTCGCGGTTGCGACCCTCGGTGATCACCACCCGATACCAGTGGTTCGCGCCTTCGCCGCCACCGTCTTCGACCGAGCGCATGGCCGCGCGCTGGCCGTCGATGTCGACCCCTTCGAGGAGCTGTTCGCGCTGCTCGTCGGTCAGCGTGCCCAGCACGCGCACCGCGTACTCGCGCTCGACGCCGAAGCGCGGATGCATCAGGCGGTTGGCAAGATCGCCCGAGTTGGTGAACAGCAGCAGCCCTTCGGTGTTGATGTCCAGCCGCCCCACCGATTGCCACTTGCCCTGGTGCAGCCGCGGCAGGCGGCGGAACACCGTGGGCCGGTTCTGCGGGTCGCCGTGCGTGACGATCTCGCCCGCGGGCTTGTGATAGACGAGCACGCGCGCGCGCGGCGGCGCGATGCGCACCTTCACCGGCTGGCCGTTGACGCGGATCTGGTCGCCCGCCGCGATGCGCTGGCCGATGTGCGCGCTCTGGCCGTTGACGGTGATCTGGCCGTCGGCGATCAGTTGCTCCATGTCGCGCCGCGATCCGATGCCGGCCTGCGCGAGCACCTTGTGCAGCTTGGGCGCATCGGGCATCGCTGCCAACACGCGCTTGGGCGGTTCGGCCTGCGGCTCGGGCGCGGGCTCGCTGTCGTAGGCACCCGATACGACGTCGGCGAACCGCTCGCCGACCTCGACCGGCGTCCATTCGGGAGCCTGCGCCTCGGTGCCGTCTTCGCTGTCGTCGTCGGCTTCGTCGTCGAACCCGTCGTCGGCCTCCAGGTTCGCCGTCGCGTCGAACGCCGGCCGATCGCCGCGGTTGCGCCGTCCGCGCCGGCGATTGCGGTTGCGCCGCCTCGGCTGCTGCGCATCGTCGCCGGCTGGCTGCTCGCCACCGGCGCCACCCGCGACTTCGGCCGGCGCCTGCGCCGCGCCGGC
>JAJVIL010000104.1 GCA_022072045.1 Burkholderiaceae bacterium
CCGCGGCCGCCACGCCCGCCGCACCGGGCGCGGCCCCCGCCAAGCCCGCCGTCAAGCGTGTGCGCAAGGTCGTCGCGCCCAAGACCGGCGAGGGCAAAGGAGAGTAAGCATGCTGCAACCGACCCGTCGCAAGTTCCGCAAGGAGCAGAAGGGCCGCAACACCGGCGTGGCCACGCGCGGCGCCGCGGTCTCGTTCGGCGAGTACGGCCTCAAGGCGACCGAGCGTGGCCGGCTCACCGCGCGCCAGATCGAAGCCGCGCGCCGGGCGATCACCCGCCACATCAAGCGCGGCGGCCGCGTGTTCATCCGCATCTTCCCCGACAAGCCGGTCTCGCAGAAGCCCGCCGAGGTGCGCATGGGCAACGGCAAGGGCAACCCCGAGTTCTACGTGGCCGAGATCACGCCGGGCAAGGTGCTGTACGAGCTCAACGGCGTACCCGAAACGCTGGCGCGCGAGGCCTTCACGCTGGCGGCGGCCAAGCTGCCGCTGCGCTGCGTGTTCGTGTCGCGCCAGGTCGGCGCTTGAGGAACCCCACATGAAAGCATCCGAACTGCGCGCCAAGGACGTGGCCGCGCTCGAGAAGGAGGTCTCCGACCTGCTCAAGGCCCACTTCGGCCTGCGCATGCAGAAGGCGACCCAGCAACTGACCAACACCGCCCAGTTGAGCCGCACGCGCCGCGACATCGCGCGCGCCAAGACCATCCTGGCGCAGAAGAAGAAGGGAGTCGCGAAATGACCTCGACTGCGGGTGAAATCGTCATCGGCGCGTCGGGCAAGAACCAGCGCAGGCTCGTCGGTCGCGTCGTCTCCGACAAGCGCACCAAGACGGTGACCGTGTTGGTCGAGCGGCGCGTTACGCACGATCTCTACGGCAAGATCGTCGGCAAGTCGCGCAAGTACCACGCGCACGACGAGAAGGGCGAGTACAAGACCGGCGACATGGTCGAGATCGCCGAGTCGCGCCCGATCTCCAAGACCAAGAGCTGGGTCGTCACCCGGCTGCTGCAGAAGGCCCGCGTCGTTTGACGAGCCGTCGAGCGCGCAGTGGGGTGATTCACCTCGCGCGCCGCCGGCGGGGCCGGGCCGCTGCACGATGCGGCCTCTTCGCCTTTCAATGGAGTGAAGCATGATCAAGGTTGGCGACAGGCTGCCCGCGGGCACCTTGCAGGAGTTCATCGAGGTCGAAGGCGACGGCTGCTCGATCGGCCCCAACAAGTTCGAGATCGCGAAAGCCGCCGCCGGCAAGACCATCGCGCTGTTCGGCCTGCCCGGAGCGTTCACGCCCACCTGCTCGGCCAAGCATGTGCCGGGTTACGTGGCGCGGGCAGCCGACCTGAAGGCCGCCGGCGTTGACGAGATCTGGTGCGTCTCGGTCAACGACGCGCACGTCATGGGTGCCTGGGGCCGCGACCAGAAGACCGCGGGCAAGGTGCGCATGATGGCCGATGGCAGCGCCGAGTTCGCGCAGGCCACCGGGCTGACGCTCGACCTCGCCGCGGCCGGCATGGGGTTGCGTTCGCGGCGCTACTCGATGCTGGTCCAGGACGGCGTGGTCAAGGCGCTCAACGTCGAGGCGCCGGGCAAGTTCGAGGTCAGCGACGCCGACACGCTGCTGCGGCAGGCCAAGGAGCTTCGCTAGGCCCGCTCGCACGGGCGCGGAGCCCGCAACCGTTTGACGCTCTGCCCGCAGGCAGGGCATAATTCGCAGCTTCGCCGCGCCGGCCTGGCAGATTGCGGGGCCGCGCGGAAATTCAGCCCAAACCCACCGCGCGGGGCGCGTCAGCGCCTCGCACGGCAAGCGGGCCCAAGACTGACCGGCTGCCGCCTCGCGAGGGGCGCGCCGGGAGAAGTTGGGGACAGCCATGATCCAAATGCAATCGCGGCTCGATGTCGCGGACAACACCGGCGCCAAGTCCGTCATGTGCATCAAGGTGCTCGGCGGCTCCAAGCGGCGCTATGCCGGCATCGGCGACATCATCAAGGTGTCGATCAAGGAGTGCGCACCGCGCGGCCGAGTCAAGAAGGGCGAGGTCTACAGCGCGGTGGTCGTGCGCACCGCCAAGGGCGTGCGCCGTGCCGACGGCTCGCTGATCAAGTTCGACGCCAACGCCGCGGTGCTGCTGAACCCCAAGCTCGAGCCGATCGGCACGCGCATCTTCGGCCCGGTGACGCGCGAACTGCGCACCGAGCGCTTCATGAAGATCGTGTCGCTGGCTCCGGAGGTGCTCTGAGCACCGCACGCGAGGACAAGCCATGAAGAAGATCCGCAAAGGCGACCAGGTCGTCGTCACCACCGGGCGCGACAAGGGCAAGCGCGGCACCGTGACGCGCCGCGTCGACGACGAGCACATCGTCGTCGAGGGCGTCAACGTGGTGAAGAAGCATGTCAAGCCCAACCCGCTGAAGGGCACTACCGGTGGCGTGGTCGACAAGACCTTGCCGATCCACCAGTCCAACGTGGCGATCTGGAACCCTGCCACCGGCAAGGCCGATCGCGTCGGCATCAAGCTCGGCAAGGATCCGAAGACCGCCAAGGTGACTCGCACGCGCGTGTTCAAGTCCAGCGGCCAAGAGATCAAGGCGTAAGAGGCAAGTCATGGCGAGCAAAGAGAAGGCCGCGCCCAAGGAAAAGGCGGCGCCGAAGGACAAGGCGGCTCCGGCGGCCGGCAAGGAAAAGGGCGCACCGAAGGAGAAGGCCGCCGCCGTCAAGACCGCGGCCGCCGATGTCAAGCCGGCGCAGCCGCCGCGGCTGCAGACCTACTACCGCCAGAAGGTCGTCCCCGACCTGATGAAGAAGTTCGGCTACAAGACCAGCATGCAGGTGCCGCGCCTGCAGAAGATCACGCTCAACATGGGCGTCAGCGAGGCGGTGGCCGACAAGAAGGTGATGGACCACGCGGTCGGCGACCTCACGAAGATCGCGGGGCAGAAGCCGGTGGTGACCAAGAGCCGCAAGGCGATCGCCGCGTTCAAGATCCGCGAGAACGTGCCGGTCGGCGCGATGGTCACGCTGCGCGGCATCCGCATGTACGAGTTCCTCGACCGCTTCGTGACGATCGCGCTGCCGCGCGTGCGCGACTTCCGCGGCATCTCGGGCCGCTCGTTCGACGGCCGCGGCAACTACAACGTCGGCGTCAAGGAACAGATCATCTTCCCCGAGATCGAGTACGACAAGATCGACGCGATCCGGGGCCTGAACATCAGCTTCACCACCAGCGCCAAGAGCGACGACGAGTGCAAGGCCCTGTTGAGCGCCTTTCGCTTCCCGTTCAAGAACTGAGAGGCCCACCAGTGTCCAAACTCTCCCTCAAGCAGCGCGAAGGCAAGCGCGAGAAGCTGGTGGCCAAGTACGCCAAGAAGTACGCCGAGCTGAAGGCCATCACCGACGACGCCAAGAAGTCCGACGAGGAGCGCTATGCCGCACGTCTGGAGCTGCAGCAGTTGCCGCGCAACGCCAACCCGACTCGGCTGCGCAATCGCTGCAGCGTCACCGGTCGGCCGCGCGGCACGTTCCGCAAGTTCGGCCTCGGGCGCAGCAAGATCCGCGAGCTGGCGTTCAAGGGTGACATCCCCGGTGTCGTCAAGGCCAGCTGGTAAGCCGTCGGCTGCAGGAGATCCCATATGAGCATGAGTGACCCGATCGCCGACATGCTGACGCGCATCCGCAATGCGCAGGGCGTCGAGAAGACCGTGGTGTCGATGCCGTCGTCGAAGCTGAAGGTGGCGATCGCCCAGGTGCTGAAGGACGAGGGCTACATCGACGGCTTCGCCGTCAAGAACGAGGCCGGTCGCCACGAGCTGGAGATCGCGCTCAAGTACTACGCGGGCCGTCCGGTGATCGAGCGCATCGAGCGCGTCAGTCGCCCGGGCCTGCGCGTCTACAAGGGCCGCGATGCGATCCCGCAGGTGCTCAACGGCCTCGGGGTGGCAATCGTCACCACGCCCAAGGGCGTGATGACCGATCGCAAGGCGCGCGCCACCGGCGTGGGCGGCGAAGTGCTGGTCTACGTGGCCTGATTGGAGAGTAGCGATGTCCCGCGTAGCCAAGATGCCGATCGACGTGCCCAAGGGGGTCGACGTGCAGCTCAGCAACGACAAGATCACCGTCAAGGGCAGCAACGGCACGCTGTCGCGCGCGCTGTCCGCTCAGGTGCGAGTCAAGCACGACGGCGGCAAGGTGACTTTCGAGCCGGCCGATGCCAGCATGCAAGCCAACGCGATGAGCGGCACCATGCGCGCGCTGGTCGCCAACATGGTCAACGGCGTCGCCAAGGGCTTCGAGAAGAAGCTGACGCTGGTGGGCGTGGGCTTCCGTGCGC
The DNA here is from genome assembly GCA_022072045.1 of Burkholderiaceae bacterium. GTDB lineage: Bacteria > Pseudomonadota > Gammaproteobacteria > Burkholderiales > Burkholderiaceae_C > JAEUPI01. The sequence continues at coordinate 4,321 of JAJVIL010000104.1, forward strand.
AGGCGCAAGGTCAGAAGCTCAATTTGCAGATCGGCTTCTCGCACCCGGTGGTCAGGGAGATGCCCGCCGGCATCAAGTGCGAGACGCCGACGCAGACCGAGATCGTCATCAAGGGCGCCGACCGGCAGGCGGTGGGCCAGGTGGCCGCCGAGGTGCGCGCGATCCGGCCGCCCGAACCCTACAAGGGCAAGGGCATCCGCTATGCCGACGAGCGCGTTTCCCTCAAGGAAACCAAGAAGAAGTAAGGAGCGGCCATGATCGACAAGAGAGAACAACGCCTGCGCCGCGCCAGGCAGACGCGCGTGCGCATCGGCAAGCAGGACGTGGCCCGCCTGACGGTGTTCCGCTCCAACCTGCACATCTACGCCAGCGTCGTGTCCGACGACGGCAGCAAGATCCTGGCCAGCGCCTCCACCGCCGAGAAGGAGCTGCGCGGCCAGCTCGGCGCCTCAGGCAAGGGTGGCACCACGGCCGCCGCGACGATCGTCGGCAGGCGCATCGCCGAGCGTGCCAGGGCCGCCGGCATCGAACAGGTGGCGTTCGATCGCTCGGGCTTCGCCTATCACGGCCGCGTCAAGGCACTGGCCGAGGCGGCGCGCGAAGCCGGCCTGCAGTTCTGAGCGCCCAGCACCAAGGAAGCAACATGGCGAAGTTCCAACCGCGTGTTCAGGACGAAGGTCGCGACGACGGCCTGAAGGAGAAGATGATCTCGGTGAACCGCGTCACCAAGGTCGTCAAGGGTGGCCGCATCCTCGGCTTCGCGGCGCTCACCGTGGTCGGCGACGGCGACGGTCGCATCGGCATGGGCAAGGGCAAGGCGCGCGAGGTGCCGGTGGCGGTGCAAAAGGCGATGGAGCAGGCACGTCGCAACATGATCAAGGTGGCGCTGAAGAACGGCACCATCCACCACAACCTGCGCGGCGAGCACGGCTCGGCCACCGTGCTGATGGCGCCGGCCAAGGCCGGCGACGGCATCATCGCCGGCGGCCCGATGCGCGCGGTGTTCGAGGTGATGGGCATCACCGACATCGTGGCCAAGAGCCTGGGGTCGACCAATCCGTACAACATGGTGCGCGCGACGCTCGATGCGCTGAGGCATTCGTCCACGCCGGCGGAGATCGCCGCCAAGCGTGGCAAGACTGTCGAAGAGATCTTCGGCTGACCACGCGCAGGAGGCGTCATGGCGGACAACAAGACCATCAAGGTCAAGCTGGTCAAGAGCCCGATCGGCTGCAAGCAGTCGCACCGCGACACCGTGCGCGGGCTCGGCCTGCGCCGTCTGAACAGCGTGCGCGAGCTGCACGACACGCCGGCCGTGCGCGGCATGGTCGACAAGGTGTCGTACCTGGTGCGCGTGCTGTAAGGCCCGAGTCGAGCGAGGACGAACCATGCAACTGAACACCATCAAGCCCGCCGCCGGCAGCAAGAAGGCGCGCCGGCGCGTCGGCCGCGGCATCGGCTCGGGCCTCGGCAAGACCGCAGGCCGCGGCCACAAGGGCCAGCGCTCGCGCGCCGGCGGCTTCCACAAGGTCGGCTTCGAGGGCGGCCAGATGCCGCTGCAGCGCCGGCTGCCCAAGCGTGGCTTCAAGTCGGCGCTGAAGCAGTACGCCGCCGAGATCACGCTGCGCGACCTCGAGCGGCTCGGCAAGGACGAGATCGACCTGCTGACGCTCAAGGCCGCTGGCCTCGTGCGCGAGCGGGTGAAGACGGTCAAGGTCATCAAGAGCGGCGAGCTGAAGCGCAAGGTCAGCGTAAAGGGCATCGGCGTCACCGCCGGCGCCAAGGCGGCGATCGAGGCGGTCGGCGGCAAGGTCGAGGCCGTGCCCGCGGCCGAGTAGCGCGGCACCACAACCAACGGCGGTCACAGGCAGTGGCTACATCGGCGAATCAACTGGCCAAGAGCGGCAAGTTCGGCGACCTGCGTCGCCGGCTGATCTTCCTGTTGCTCGCGCTGGTGGTCTATCGCATCGGCACACACATTCCGGTGCCCGGCATCGACCCGGATCAGCTCCACGAACTGTTCAAGTCGCAGCAGGGCGGCATCCTGGGCCTGTTCAACATGTTCTCCGGCGGTGCGCTGTCGCGCTTCACCGTGTTCGCGTTGGGCATCATGCCCTACATCAGCGCGTCGATCATCATGCAACTGATGACCTACGTGATCCCGACGCTGGAGGCGCTCAAGAAAGAGGGCGAGTCGGGCCGGCGCAAGATCACGCAGTACACGCGCTACGGCACGCTGGGGCTGGCGCTATTCCAGTCGCTGGGGATCGCACTGGCGCTCGAGGGTTCGCCCGGCCTCGTGCTGGCGCCGGGCTTCGGCTTTCGCATGACCGCGGTGGTCAGTCTGACCGCCGGCACGATGTTCCTGATGTGGCTGGGCGAGCAGGTCACCGAGCGCGGCCTGGGCAACGGCATCTCGATCATCATCTTCGCGGGCATCGCGGCCGGGCTGCCCAACGCCATCGGCGGGCTGGGCGAGCTGGTTCGCACCGGCGCGATGAGCGTGGTCGTCGCGATCTTCATCATCGCGATCGTCGCGCTGGTCACCTACGCGGTGGTGTATGTCGAGCGCGGTCAGCGCAAGATCCTCGTCAACTACGCCAAGCGGCAGGTCGGCAACAAGGTCTACGGCGGGCAGAGTTCGCACCTGCCGCTGAAGCTCAACATGTCGGGCGTGATCCCGCCGATCTTCGCCAGCTCGATCATCCTGCTGCCGGCCACGATCGTCGGCTGGTTCGCCACCGGCGACGGCCTGCGCTGGCTGAAAGACCTCTCGCAGGCGCTGTCGCCGGGGCAGCCGATCTACGTGCTGCTGTACGCCGGCATGATCATTTTCTTCTGCTTCTTCTACACCGCGCTGGTCTTCAACAGCCGCGAGACGGCCGACAACCTCAAGAAGAGCGGCGCCTTCATCCCCGGCATCCGCCCGGGCGAGCAGACCGCCAAGCACATCGACCGCATCCTGTCGCGGCTGACGCTGGCCGGTGCGATCTACGTCACCGCGGTGTGCCTGTTGCCCGAGTTCCTGGTGCTGAAGTACAACGTGCCGTTCTATTTCGGCGGCACCTCGCTGCTGATCATCGTCGTCGTGACGATGGACTTCTGGGCACAGGTGCAGAGCTACGTGATGAGCCAGCAGTACGAGTCGCTGCTGAAGAAGGCCAGTTTCAAGACCAGTTGAATCGAGATGGCCAAAGACGACGTCATCCAGATGCAGGGCGAGATCCTCGAGAACCTGCCCAACGCCACCTTCCGAGTGAAGCTGGAGAACGGACACGTCGTGCTCGGCCACATCTCCGGAAAGATGCGGATGCACTACATCCGCATCCTGCCGGGCGACAAGGTGACGGTCGAGCTGACGCCGTACGATTTGACGCGCGCCCGCATCGTGTTCCGCGCGAAGTGAGCGACCCGCCAGGAGAAGAGAGACATGAAAGTCGCAGCATCGGTGAAGAAGATGTGCCGCCACTGCAAGATCGTCCGGCGCAAGGGCGTCGTGCGCGTGATCTGCACCGATCCGCGCCACAAGCAGCGGCAGGGGTGAGGTCGAGCGTGAGCGAATCCCTGCGGACTCGCGAGCGCCAGCCGAACGGCCGTTCGCATGCAAGCGAAAGGCCTGGGGTGCCGAGGCAGGGCACCGTGAGGATTGAAGGACACTGACACATGGCACGCATCGCCGGCATCAACATCCCCGTGCACAAGCACACCGAGATCGGCCTCACGGCCATCTACGGCATCGGTCGCTCCACCGCGCAGAAGATCTGCGACGCGGTGGGCATCGCGCACTCCAAGAAGATCAAGGATCTCACCGACCAGGAGCTCGAGAAGATCCGCGAGGAGATCGCACGCCTGACGATCGAGGGCGACCTGCGCCGCGAGATGTCGATCAACATCAAGCGGCTGATGGATCTGGGCACCTACCGCGGCATGCGCCACCGCCGCGGCCTGCCGGTGCGCGGTCAGCGCACCCGCACCAACGCGCGCACGCGCAAGGGCCCCAAGAAGGGCGCCGCCGCGCTCAAGAAGTAAGCCCGCCACCGCACCGAAGGCATCGAGACCATGGCCAAACCACCCGTCAACACCGCCGCACGACGCGTCAGCAAGAAGGTCCGCAAGAACGTGGCCGACGGCATCGCGCACGTGCATGCGTCGTTCAACAACACCATCATCACGATCACCGACCGCCAGGGCAGCTCGCTCGCCTGGGCGTCCTCCGGCGGCCAGGGTTTCAAGGGCTCGCGCAAGAGCACGCCGTTCGCCGCGCAGGTGGCCGCCGAGACCGCCGGCCGTGCCGCGCAGGAGCAGGGCATCAAGAACCTCGACGTGCGCATCAAGGGCCCCGGCCCCGGGCGCGAGTCGAGCGTGCGCGCGCTGGCCTCGCTGGGCATCCGCATCAACTCGATCAGCGACGTGACGCCGATCCCGCACAACGGCTGCCGCCCGCAGAAGCGCCGCCGAATCTAGCGACGAAACCCGGTTTGCCTGCGGCGAACCGACCTCGTGAACCTGTCTGAGCGCAATTCGAACAACACGACGCCAGACTCGCGCGAATCGACCCCATTGAAGCGTCGGGCTCGCGTCAGATCGACAATCGAAGGAACACTCCAGTGGCACGTTACCTAGGACCCAAGGCCAAGCTGTCGCGCCGTGAAGGCACCGACCTCTACCTGAAGAGCGCGCGCCGCGCGATCAGCGACAAGGCCAAGTTCGACAGCAAGCCCGGCCAGCACGGCCGTACGTCGGGCTCGCGCACGTCCGACTTCGGCCTGCAGTTGCGCGAGAAGCAGAAGGTCAAGCGCATGTACGGCGTGCTCGAGCGGCAGTTTCGCCGCTACTTCGCCGAGGCCGAGCGCCGCAAGGGCAATACCGGCGCCAATCTGCTGACGATCCTCGAGTCGCGGCTCGACAACGTGGTCTACCGCATGGGCTTCGGCTCCACGCGCGCCGAGGCGAGGCAACTGGTGTCGCACCAGGCGATCACGGTGAACGACAAGGTCGTCAACATCGCCTCGTACCAGGTCAAGACGGGCGACACGATCGCGCTGCGCGACAAGGCCAAGAAGCAGTTGCGCGTGCAGGATGCGCTCAAGCTCGCCGAGTCGGTGGGGCTGCCGGCGTGGGTGCAGGTCGATTCGGCCAAGTTCTCCGGGGTGTTCAAGGCGCTGCCCGATCGCGACCAATTCGGCGCCGACATCAAAGAAGCGCTGATCGTGGAGCTGTATTCGCGATAGACCACAACGAAGGCGGGTTCGTGGCCTCCTGCCACGGACCCTCCGCTGACGCTTCGCTTGCCGGGTGCGAAGCCCCGATCCACATCCCGGCACGGTCCATCAGCCTTATCGGTGTAACGAGCCGAGGGTATTGAGAGGAACTAGAGGACGCATGCAAACCAATCTACTGAAACCCAAAGCCATCAACGTCGAGCCGCTGGGCGGCCATCGTGCCAAGGTCACGCTCGAGCCGTTCGAGCGCGGCTACGGCCACACGCTGGGCAACGCGCTGCGGCGCGTGCTGCTGTCGTCGATGGTGGGTTACGCACCGACCGAAGTCACCATCGCCGGCGTGCTGCACGAGTACAGTACGGTCGACGGCGTGGCCGAGGACGTTGTCAACATCATGCTCAACCTGAAGGGCGTGGTGTTCCGCCTGCAGAACCGCGACGAAGTGACGCTGGTGCTGCGCAAGGAAGGCGAGGGCCCGGTCAGCGCCGGCGACATCCAGACCCCGCACGACGTCGAGATCATCAACCCCGACCACGTGATCGCCAACCTGGCGCAGGGCGGCAAGCTCGACATGCAGATCAAGGTCGAGAAGGGCCGCGGCTATGTGCCGGGCAACCTGCGCCGCTTCGGCGACGAACCCACCAAGAGCATCGGCCGCATCGTGCTCGATGCATCGTTCTCGCCGGTGCGACGCGTCAGCTACGCGGTGGAGAACGCGCGCGTCGAGCAGCGCACCGACCTCGACAAGCTGGTGATGGAGATCGAGACCAACGGCGCGATCAGCCCCGAAGAGGCGATCCGTGCGTCGGCCAAGATCCTGGTCGAGCAGCTCGCGGTGTTCGCGCAGCTCGAGGGCAGCGAGATCGCCGCGTTCGACCAGCCGGCCCAGCGCCAGACGCAGTTCGACCCGATCCTGCTGCGCCCGGTCGACGAGCTCGAGCTCACGGTGCGCTCGGCCAACTGCCTGAAGGCCGAGAACATCTACTACATCGGCGACCTGATCCAGCGCACCGAGACCGAGCTGCTGAAGACGCCGAACCTCGGCCGCAAGAGCCTCAACGAAATCAAGGAAGTACTGGCCTCGCGCGGGCTCACGCTCGGTGCGCGGCTCGAGAACTGGCCGCCGCAGGGCCTCGACAAGCGCTGAGGCACCCGGCAAACAGACTCGCAAGCCACCGCCGAGGCTCCCCGAAGAAGAGCCGGCTTGCAAACCGCGGTACCTGACACGGCCGCGGCCACAACCGAAGGATTCGACATGCGCCACCGTCACGGACTTCGCAAACTCAACCGCACCAGCGAGCACCGCCTGGCGATGCTGCGCAACATGTGCGTGTCGCTGCTCACCCACGAGGCGATCAAGACCACGCTGCCCAAGGCCAAGGAACTGCGCCGCGTGGTCGAGCCGCTGATCACGCTGAGCAAGGCACCGAGCCTGGCCAACAAGCGCCTCGCGTTCTCGCGGCTGCGCGACCGCGCCGCGGTGGTCAAGCTGTTCGGCGAACTGGGCCCGCGCTACGACAAGCGCCCGGGAGGCTACACGCGCATCCTGAAGATGGGCTACCGGATCGGCGACGCGGCGCCGATGGCGTACGTCGAACTGGTCGACCGGCCCGAGCCGGTGAGCGCCGAATCCGCCAAGGACGAAGCAGCGAAGGCCGACTGAGCGCATGAGCCAGCGCCTGCGCGCTGGCGAATGGCTCAGGAGGGGTGAGCGCCTGCAAGCGCGAGCGCGGCCCGCAGGGCGACTGAGCGCGTGACCCAGCGCCCGTGCGCTGACTAAGGACTCAGGAACGGCGAGCGCCTGCACACAGGTGAGCGCTCACCGGCGCGTGACGCCGCAGTTTCATGAAGGAAGGCCGGCGGCGCCGGCCTGCGCATTTGTGCGGCTGCGCGACAATGCCGGTCGAGGAACTCCGCAAGGCCGAATCCCGCCCGAGCCGCCGTGATATCCACCCTTCGCGCACGCGACCTGCCGGCCTGGCTGCTGGCGGTGGCCGTGCTGCTGACCGCGTTCTGGGCAGGGCGCGCGGCGGCAGCCGAAGAGCCGCAGTTCCTCGAGCCCGAACAAGCGTTTCGCTTCTCGGTGCGGGCGGCCGACCAGCGACAGGTCGAGGTGCTGTTCAAGATCACGCCGGGCTACTACATGTACCGCGAGCGCTTTTCTGTCGCGTCGCCCGATGCGACGCTCGGCGCGCCGGCGATGCCCGCGGGCAAGGTCAAGTACGACGAGAACTTCCAGAAAGAGGTCGAAACCTATCGCGGCGAATTGCGAGTCAACGTACCGGTCGACAAGGCGAGCGCGAGCTTCGTGCTCAATGTGGTGTCGCAGGGTTGCGCCGATGCCGGCCTGTGCTACCCGCCGATGACGAGCACGGCCAAGGTCAGCCTGGTCGGCTTCGGCGGCGACGGCAGCGCCCGTGTGCAACTCGCGGCCGCCGATTCCGGCAGCGCCGCGTTGCCTTCCGTCGCAGGAAAGACCGACGCGGGATCGTGGTTCGATGGCAGCGGTGTTCAGCGCGTGCTCGACGGCGGCGGCTTCTGGCTGGTGGTGGGCGCGTTCTTCGCGATGGGCGTGGCGCTGTCGTTCACGCCGTGCGTGCTGCCGATGCTGCCGATCCTGTCGTCGATCATCGCCGGCAGCGCAACCCCGGTGTCGCGGCGCAAGGCGTTCGCACTGGCAGCGAGCTACTCGCTGGGCATGGCCCTGGTCTACGCGGGGCTCGGCCTGGCCGCGGGGCTGGTCGGCGAAGGGCTCGCGGCGTATCTGCAGAAGCCGGCGGTGCTCGCGGTGTTCGCGCTGCTGCTGGCGGCGTTCGCGCTGTCGATGTTCGACGTCTACGAGTTGCGCCTGCCGGGTGCGCTCGCCACGCGGATGACCGCCCACTCGCAGCGCCTGCCGGCGGGCCAGGCGGCCGGCGTGTTCGCGATGGGCGCGGTGTCGGCACTGATCGTCAGCCCGTGCGTGAGTGCGCCGCTGGCGGGCGCGCTGGTGTTCATCAGCCAGACGCGCGACGTCGCGCTCGGCGGCACCGCGCTGTTCTCGCTGGCCGCCGGCATGAGCGTGCCGCTGATGGTCGTCGGCGGCACCGCGGGCGACTGGCTGCCGAAGTCCGGCCCGTGGATGACTTCGATCAAGCGTGCGTTCGGCGTGCTGCTGCTCGCGGTCGCGATCTGGATCGTGCAGCCGGTGCTGCCGGGCTGGGCCACGCTCGGCGCCTGGGGCCTGCTGCTGCTGGCCACGGGTTTCATGCTGCGCCCGTTCGAGCCCCACCACCACACCCACGCGGCGGCACCGCGCACCTGGTTGAAGCAGGCGCTCGGCGTGGTGGCGTTGATCATCGGCACGATGCAGATCGTCGGCGCCGCCTCGGGCGGCAGCGACCCGCTGCGCCCCGTGCAACACCTGGTGCCGGTCGCCGCCGGTGGCGGCCCCAACGGCGTGGTGCGCTTCCAGCCGGTGCGCAGCAGCGCTGAGCTCGACCAGCTGCTGCGCTCGCCGGGCCGTCCGGTCTTGCTCGACTTCTATGCCGACTGGTGCGTGTCGTGCAAGGAGATGGAGCGCTACACCTTCAGCGACCCGCAGGTGGCGCAGCGGATGTCGCGCGCGCTGCTGCTGAAGGCCGACGTCACCGCCAACAACGGCGCCGACCGCGAACTGCTCAAGCGCTTCCGGCTGTTCGGGCCGCCCGGAACGATCTTCTTCGACGAACAGGGCCGCGAGATCGACGGCCTGCGCGTCATCGGCTTCCAGAACGCCGAGCGCTTCACGCGCACGCTGCAGGCCGCCGGGTTGTAGTGCCGGCGGCCGGCCGCGCGCTGACTCGCGGCCGAAGGTGATTGCCGGCCGCGGCGCGATCCGCGGCACACTGCGTTCGGCGGCGCCGAAGCGGCGCCACTGGAGCCAGCGATGACGAACTCCTCACCCTCTGCCAACAGCTGCCGGCGCGCCGCCGTGCGCATCGGCGGCGCATCGGGCTTCTGGGGCGACAGCCTCGTCGGCGCGCCGCAGCTCGTGCGCTCGGGCCTAATCGACTACCTGGTGTTCGACTACCTCGCCGAGACGACGATGGCGATCCTGGCCGCCGCGCGCGCCAAGCGGCCCGAGCTGGGCTACGCCACCGACTTCGTCGACAGCGCGATGAAGCTGACGCTGCCCGAGGTGATGCGCCGCGGCATCAAGGTGGTCGCCAACGCCGGCGGCATCAACGTGCGCGGCTGCGCCAATGCGCTGGCCGCGCTCGCCGCCTCGATGGGCCTGGCGCCGCGCATCGCGGCGGTCGAGGGCGACGACGTGAGCGCGCTGCTGCCCGCGTTGCGCGAGCATGGCGTGCGCGATCTGCTCAGCGGCGAGCCGCTGCCCGCGCAGGTGCTGAGCGCCAACGCCTACTTCGGTGCACTGCCGATCGCCGCCGCGCTCGACGCCGGCGCCGACATCGTGATCACCGGCCGCTGCGTCGACAGCGCGGTGACGCTGGGGTGCCTGATCCACGAGTTCGGCTGGTCGGCGAGCGACTACGAGCGCCTGGCCGGTGGCAGCCTCGCCGGGCACATCGTCGAATGCGGCTGCCAGGCCACCGGCGGGCTCTACACCGACTGGCGCGAGGTGCCCGACTGGGCGCACATCGGCTATCCGATCGTCGAGTGTGCCGACGACGGCAGCTTCGTGCTGACCAAGCCCCCGGGCACCGGCGGGCTCGTGCGCAGCGCGTGCGTGGCCGAGCAGTTGTTGTACGAGATCGGCGACCCGGCGGCCTACCTGCTGCCCGACGTGAGCTGCGACTTCCGCCACGTGCACCTCGAGCAGCTCGACGCCGACCACGTGCGAGTCGGCGGCGCTCGCGGCCGCGCACCGAGCGCGAGCTACAAGGTGTCGGCCACGCAGCTCGATGGCTTTCGCTGCGCCGGAACGCTGGCCATCGTCGGCATCGACGCGGCGGCCAAGGCGCAGCGCACCGGCGAGGCGATCGTCGAGCGCACGCGCGAGATCCTGCAGCAGATGGGGCTGAGCGACTACAGCGCGGTGCGCATCGAGCTGTTCGGTGCCGAGTCGCTGTACGGCCCGCACGCGCGCACGCGCGGCACGCGCGAGGCGATGGTGCGCGTGGTCGTCGACCACCCGCAGAAGAATGCACTCGAGATGTTCGCGCGCGAGATCGCGCCGGCGGGCACGTCGTGGTCGCCGGGAACCACCGGCGCATCCGGCGGCCGGCCATCGCCGTCGCCGCTGATCAAGCCGTTCTCGTTCCTGCTCGACAAGGCGCGCGCGCCGGCGATCGTGTCGATCGGCGGCGAGCGCATCGCGGTCGAGATTCCGCATGGCGTGGCCCAGCCGCCGGCGCCGACGCCGAGCGCCGAGCCGGCGCACTGGGTCGACCCGGCCGGCGAGGCGCTGATCGACGTGCCGCTGGTCAGGCTCGCGCACGGCCGCAGCGGCGACAAGGGCAACCTGTCGAACATCGGCCTCGTCGCGCGGCGATCCGAATGGCTGCCGCTGCTGTGGCAGCGCGTGACGCCCGAGGTCGTGCAGCGCTACTTCGCGCACCTCGTCAAGGGCCGGGTCGAGCGCTTCGTGCTGCCGGGCATCGATGCGATCAACTTCGTGCTGCACGATGCGCTCGACGGCGGCGGCCCGGCGTCGGGCCGTTTCGATCCGCTCGGCAAGGGCATGGCGCAGATGCTGCTCGACCTGCCGGTGGCGGTGCCGGCGTCGCTGGCCGCGCGGCTGTAGCGGCGTCGCCTGAAACGTCGCTACGGTCGCCCGGTCGGCCGCGAACCCGTGGCGACGCTGGGCGCCGCGGACTTGCCCGCGTCGCGCGGCCGCTTGCCCGAGCGCACGCGGGCTTCGCGCGACACCACGCGCTCCTCGCCGATCAGCCCGCGCGGGCGCAGGATCAGCATCAGCATCAGGATCAGGCCGATCAGGATGATCTGCGCCGCGCCGCCCT
>JAJVIL010000063.1 GCA_022072045.1 Burkholderiaceae bacterium
CGTGCCGCTGACCGGTGCGCGCGCGGCGCTCGCGGTGGCGGCGTGCGCGCTGCCGCTGTTGCTGGGCTTCGTGCTGCCGGCGCTGGTGCTGGGCCGGCTGGCGTCGTCGACCGAGCTGGCGCCATGGCAGCGCTTCGCCACGCTGGCGAGCCACAGCGTGGAGGTGGCCGGCCTCACCGCCGTCGCCGCGGTGGCGGTGGCGCTGCTGATCGGCTACGCGGCGCGCGCGCAGCGCGGCGCGCTGATGCAGGCGGCGCACCGCCTGGCCGGCTTCGGCTACGCGCTGCCCGGCACGGTGATCGCGGTGGGCGTGCTGATCCCGGTGACGCGACTGGACCATGCGCTCGACGCCGCGCTGCGCTCGTGGGCAGGCCTCGACGTGGGGCTGCTGTTCACCGGCGGCATCGCCGCGCTGGTGTACGCCTGCGTGGTGCGCTATCTGACGGCGGCGCTGCAGAGCGTCGACGCCGGGCTGGCGCGCATCACGCCGAGCATGGAGCAGGCCTCGCGCAGCCTAGGGCTCAGCGCGGGCCAGACGCTGGCGCGCGTGCACCTGCCGCTGCTGCGCGGCAGCGTGCTGACCGCGGCGCTGCTGGTGTTCATCGACGTGATGAAGGAGCTGCCGGCCACGCTGGTGATGCGGCCGTTCAACTTCGACACGCTGGCCACCGCCGCGTACACGCTGGCCAGCGACGAGCGGCTGCCCGAGGCGGCTGCACCCGCGCTGGCGATCGTGGCGGTGGGGCTGGGCCCGATGGTGCTGCTGTGCCGGCGCATCGCGCGCGGCACGGCAGTGCCGATCTCTTGAGTAGATCCGGCTCCGCCGGGCTACTCAACCCCCTCGGGGGGCGGCGGCGTTTGCGCCGCCTGGGGGCGCTCTTGAGTCGATCCGGCTGCGCCGGGCTACTCAACCCCCTCGGGGGGCGGCGGCGTTTGCGCCACCTGGGTGGTGGTGGAGCGGCTACTTCCAGCCCGCGCGGTCGTACGCCCGTTGCGCGGCAGCGATGTGCTTCGAAAGCTCGGTCATCGGCAGCGCGTCGTGCTTGAAGTCGCCGAGCGCCTGCAGTTCGGGGTTCTTCGCCACCGCCGACTTGACGACCGGCCACTCGTTGTTGCCGTTGGCGAAGTAGCCCTGCGCCTCGTCGCTGGCCAGGTACTCGAGGAACTTGATCGCCGCTTCCTTGTGCGGGGCGTGCTTCAGCACCCCGGCACCCGACACGTTGACGTGCGTGCCCCAGCTCGCCTGGTTGGGCCACACGACGCCGAGTGCCTCGACGGTCTCGCGGTCGGCCGGCTTGGTCGATCGCATCAGTCGCACCAGGTAGTAGCTGTTGGAGATCGTGACGCCGCACTCGCCGGCACCCACCGCGCGCAGTTGGTCGGTATCGCCGCCCTTGGGCGCGCGCGCGAAGTTGGCCACCAGGCCGCGCGCCCAGGCCTCGGTCGCCGCCTCGCCGTCGTGCGCGATCATCGCGGCGCCGAGCGACAGGTTGTACGGGTGCGATCCGGAGCGCATGCAGACCTGGCCCTTCAACGCCGGATTGGCCAGGCCCTCGTAGGTCTGCACCAGGTCGCGCTTGACGCCGACCTTGTTGTAGACGATCAAGCGCGCGCGCTTCGAAAAAGAGAACCAGGTCGGCGTGCGCAGGTTGGCCGGAATGCGCTCCTCCAGCAGCGCCGACTTCACCGGCTGGAACAGGCCCAGCTTGTCGGCGATCTCGAGGCGCGACACGTCGACGGTGACGAACACGTCGGCCGGGCTGGCGTCGCCTTCGTTGCGCAGGCGCTCGACCAGTTCGTCTTCGCGACCCTCGAGCCGGTTGATCTTGATGCCGGTGAGCTTGGTGAAGTTGGCGTACAGCGCCTCGTCGGTCTGGTAGTGACGCGCCGAGTACAGGTTGAGCACCTTGTCCTGAGCGCTTGCCGGGGTCGTCAGCGCCAGCAAGGCGGTCATGGCGGCGGCCAATAGCAGGGGCTGCTTCATCGGACTCTCCCAAGAAACTGGTTTGCGTGGATCAGGCTACCATCTTAACAAGAATCGTTCTTATTCCAGATCAAGAACCAGCGCGGGCATTCACGAAGGCTGGAGCCGCCGCGTCTGCCGTATACCGCCTGCCTGTGGAGGAACCCGATGATCACCGTCCACCACCTCAACAACTCGCGCTCGCAGCGCGTGCTGTGGCTGCTCGAGGAGTTGCAGTTGCCCTACGAGATCAAGCACTACCAGCGCCATCGCAGCACCAACCTGGCCCCGCCCGAGTTGCTGCAGGTGCACCCGCTGGGCAAGTCGCCGGTGGTCGGCGACGGCGACGCGACGGTGGCCGAGACCGGCGCGATCATCGAATACCTGGTCGACAAGGCCGGCGGTCGGCTGCGGCCTGCGCATGGCACGCCCGAGCAGCGGCGCTACACCTACTGGCTGCACTTCGCCGAAGGCTCGGCGATGACGCCGTTGCTGCTGACGCTGATCTTCGGCCGCGTGCGCAAGGCGGGGCCGTTCTTCGTCCGCCCGCTGCTGAACAAGGTCGCCGACACGGTGATGGCCAGTTTCGTGACGCCCAACATCACCCGGCAACTGGCGTTCATGGAGGCCGAGCTGTCGACCCGCGCCTGGTTCGCCGGCAGCGAGTTCAGCGCGGCCGACGTGATGATGAGCTTTCCGCTCGAGGTGGCGGTGGTGCGCGGCGGGCTCGACGCCGCCACCTATCCCCGGTTGACCGACTGGCTGGCGCGCATCCATGCGCGGCCGGCCTACCAGAGCGCGCTGCAGCGAGGCGGTGCCTACACGATCTTGCGTTAGCGCGGTCGGCCAGCGCGCCGGCGGCGAGTCCGCGCCCCTCGGGCGCCAGCGCGCCCAGCATCACCACCCGCTGGTGCAGCGCGGCACACGCAGGCGCGGGGCGATTCGTTTGACTTGGCGCAAACGGCGCGGGCGGGCGGCCCGGTAGCATAGATGCATCATCAATGCATCTTCGATGGAGCCCGCATGGCCAACACCGATCGGACCGTGGACGTTCGCGAAATCGCCCCGCGCGAGCGCCATCCGCTGATCTTCTCCACCTTCAACGGCCTGAGTCCCGGCCAGTCGATGGCGCTGGTGAACGACCACGATCCGAAGCCGCTGTACTACCAGTTCCAGGCCGAGCTGGCCGGCAAGTTCGAATGGAACTATCTGCAAAACGGGCCCGACGAGTGGCGCGTTCGCATCACCAAGCTGGCCGCCGCGCACAGCGACGGCCGCTGCTGCGGCTCGTGCGGCGGTAGCGCCTGAAGGCTGCCGGCGAACCTGCGCGGCGTCGCCCGCGCGCCTGCGCGTCGGCACGACGCCGGACGGGCGGCGAACGCTCGCCGGTGACGATGCGCCGCCGTCGTGGATCGCGTCGGTTCAGCATCAGCCCGGCCGCGATCCCATCCCAGCTCCGTCGTTGAACTCATCGCTGCCGCTGGCTGCGAGGCGTTCGCAGCGCGCGGCGTCCAGCGGATGCCCCGCGGCACGGAATCGAACGGCGGCAGCCGAGAACCGTGCGCCCGCGTCGTCGCGGGCGCCGCGTGCCGCGGCGATTCGACCGCGCACCTCGTCGTGGGCTGCGTGCCACGCGGGCAAGCGCATCACCACGTCGGCGAGGTAGGCGCTCTGGCGTTCGTAGGCCTCGGCCAGGTCGAGACGGCCGCCGCGTGCCGCGGTGATGGCGGCCGGCACCGCAAACGTGATGCGGCACCCGGGGCAGGTCTCGAGCGGCCCGCGCACGGCTGCACGCGCCTCGTCGAGCGCGTGCAGCCCGGCTTCGGGATTCTCGGCGGCGAGCATGCGGGTGCCATAGATGCGATCGAACAGGTGAAAGCCGACATCGGACTGGCGTGCCACGTCGAGCGCCTCGTCGAGTCGCTCGACAGCCCGTTCACGCTCGCCGCGGTAGAGCGCGACCTCGGCCAGGCGCTGCAACGCGAAGGCCTCGCCCGTGGCCGCGCCGATCGCTTGGTGCAGGCGTACGCCCTGTCGCAGAAGCTGCTCGGCGTCGTCGAGATCGCCTGCGAGCAGCCGCGACTCACCCTCGATGGTGACGCCGAAAGCGTGGCCGCGCGCGGCGCCGATGCGCTGCGCCTCGTCGGCCAACTGGCGCGCGAACGCGATCACCTCGGCGTACGGGCGCGCGCCGTACAGGAAGCGTTGTGCCATGCATAGCTGGCCGTCGAACACGCGCACCGCCAGGTGCGGCATCTGGCGCGTGTCGTGCAGGTCGACCCAGATGCTGCGGTGAAGATCTCCACGCGCGTGCGCCGCCGCTGCGTGCGCCCACGATGCGACCACGATGCCAGCCAGGTCCCCGGTGTCCATCGCCAGGCGACGCGCTTGCGCGGCCTTCTCGGTGCCCAGCGTGGGATCGGCAGCACCGAGTGCGGCTGCGCCGCTCCAGGCCAGTGCCTCGCACAGCAGACCCTCGGCCGTGCTCGGCCGCACGCCCTGCAGCGCCAGCAGGGCCCCCTTGGGGTCGCCTTGCTTGATCTGTGCCAGCGCGCCCTTGGCGCGCAGATCGTGCGACAGCGGCTCGCCCGCGCACTGCGCCGCCTCGCGATAGGCGGCCACGGCGCGCGCATCGCCCATCGCGTCCAGCGCTTCGGCTCGCAAGCGCAAGGCTTCGGTGTGCGCGCGCTCGTGCGCCAGCACCGGCTCCAGGTGGCGCAGCGCGTCGCCGAAGGCAGCCAGCCGCATCGCCTCGCGCGCGGCGGCCACCCACCACGGTGCGGCTTCGCGTGGATGGCCACCTTGCTGCCAGTGCCGTGCCACCACCGCCGGCGCCGCATCGAGCTCGGCCAGCCGCTGCGCGATCTGGCGATGCATCTTCATGCGCTGGTGCGGCGGGATCGGCTCGATCAACGCCTGGCGCACCAGTTCGTGTCGAAAGCGATAGTGCGCGCCGGTGGGCACCAGCACCCCGGCGTCGAGCGCGAGATCGAGCACCGCGAAGGCATGCGACGCGGCATCCGGCGTGAGCGCTTCGGCGGTGGCGGCGTCGAACGCATCGCCCGCCAGCGCGAGCCACTTCAGCGCGGCCAGTGCAGCCGCGGGCACGTCGCACAGCCGCGCCGTGATGGCTTCGGCGACGCTACGGGGCAGGGGCCCGGCGCCCGAAAGCCCTGTGCAGCGTGCCAGCTCGATCGCCGCGAACGGACTGCCTGCGGCGTCGGCCACCATGCGATCGAGGGTCTCGGGCGCCAACGGCGCGGGGGCGGCCTGCGCGACCAGGCGCCGCACCTCGTCGTCGGGCAGCGGCTCCAGATCGATGATGCGCAGGCTGCCGGCCGCGGCCAGCCGCGCGACGCCGCGCGCGAGCGCCGAGACGGCTGAGGATGTCCGCATCGCGAGCACCAGGAACAGCGGCGGGCCGGCGCTGGCCAGCTGCATCAGCACATCGGCTTCGGCATCGTCGATCCACTGCGCGTCGTCGATCAGCAGCATCGCATCGCGGCCGGCCGAGGCCGCCAGCAGCAGGCGCCGGATCGCACCGATGACCTGGTGTCGACCGAGCGGGCCCTGCAGTTCCGGCGCCGGAGCGGCCAGCGGCGTCAGCAGCGCGAGCACCGAGCGTGCCGGTGTGCCGATGCGATCGAGCACGCTGCGATCGGCCAGCAGCACGCGCTCGGCGAGCGCGGTCACCACCGCATGCGTGCGTCCGGCCAGCGCTCCCTGCACACGCACCACCGGCCAGCCTCGCTGCTGAGCCTGTCCCTCCAGTTCGCGCGCCAGTGCCGACTTGCCGATTCCCGGCGCGCCGCGCAGCACGATGCCGCCCGGACGCTCGCGCGGCGGCAGCGACAACCACGCGGCCGCCTGCGCGCGCACCCACGCGCGGCCGACGAAGGCCGGCCCCGCCTGCTGCAGGCCGGCAATGCAGCGCGCATACAGCGCTTCGGTCTCGCGGTCGGGGTGCACGCCGAGCTGCTGCTGCAGCGCATCGCGCAGCCTCGCGTACCAGCGGATCGCAGCGGCACGGTTGCCGCTGGCCAGCTCGAGCACCATCAGTTCGCGGTGAGCGGGCTCGTCGGTCGGCTCGAGCCGCGCCAGGCGTTCCCATTGGCCGCTGAGGCGCAGCAACTCGAGCAGGCAGGCATGCAAGCGATCGCGGATCGATGCCGTCCAGGGTTCGTAGGCATGCCCGGGCAACAGCTCGCCGCCGTAGGCCGCCGCCGCGGCGGCGCAGGCCGCGCTGTCCCGGCTTGCCAGCGCAGCCTGCGCGGTGCGATCGAATGCCTCGACATCGACCGACAGCGCACCGTTCGGCCACAGCGCCACCTCGCCGCCGCGCAGCACGACTGCGTCGTGCCGCCCGAGCGCGTGGCGCGCGTGGTGCGCGGCCTTGCGCAGGTTGGCCGCGCCGGCGTCCGGGTCGAGGTCGGGCCACAGCGCGTCGATGACTCGATCGCGCGGCAGCCGATGGTGCGGCGCCAGCGCCAACAGTTGCACCAAGTGCGCCGCGCGCAACGCCGGCCAGCGAGCGGCCGCCAGTTCGACGCCGTCGACCGTGGCGGCAAAGCGACCCAGCAGTCGCAATGCCAACCGGGGACGCGGCGCCGCGGCTGCGAGGTCATCGACCGAATGCGCCATGGCGCGAGTGTGGCCGCGGGCGTCGCGGTTCGGCAAGGGCCCTCGCCGCCGGGAACGATTCAGGAACGCGCGCGCACGACGATCGCGGCTCCTTCCACGTCACATCGAGGAGATCGCAATGCAGACCAGCCTCTACGAACGCCTGGGTGGCGCCGCCGGCATCGACAAGATCGTCGACAGCGCGATCGCCGCGCACCTGGAGAACCCGATCATCGGCACCCGCTTCGCCAACGCGCGCGACCTCGATCGCGCCAAGCGCATGGCCAAGGAGTTCTTCGCGCACGGCTCGTCGGGTGGCGCGCTGCCGTATTCCGGCAAGGACATGGCCGCGGCCCACCGGGGGATGAACATCTCCGAGCAGGAGTACCTGGCGGCGACCGACGACATCCTCGGTGCGCTCGAGCAGCACCGCATCGATGAAGCCACTCGCAACGACGTGCTGGCGATCCTCTATTCGCTGAAGTCTGCGATCATTCGCGCGTGAGAGGGTGCGGCGCCGGCCGGCGGCGCGCCGGGCCGGCCGCCTCACCCGCGCAGCGCGCTGACGACCGCCCTTGGCGACGACGCCCAGCAGTGCCAGCGCCAGCGCGGCCTTCCACGGTTGCATGCCCGCGCAGCGCCCCCGGACGACGCCGCAGCAGGCCCCGCCCGAGCCCGCCCGTGCTGCGGCAGCCGCCGCTTCGATGGGCTACGACACGGTCAGCCAGCCCCGAGGTCGAGCGTCAGGTGCACCACGCCGCCCTCGGAGCGCCTTTGCATCGTCGGCAGGCCACAACGCTCGAAGACACTGAGCATCGGCCGGTTGCCCTCCAGCACGTCGGCCACGAAGCGGGTGATGCCATGGCGCCGCGCGAGCGCCGTCAGCAGCGCGAGCAACTGGCTCGCCAGGCCCTGGCCCTGGTAGTCCTCTTCGATCGTGAACGCCACCTCGGCGGTCTTGCCTCCAGCGTCGCGCTCGCACACGACGTAGCTGGCGCCGCCGATCACCGCCTCGTCGTCGCCCGCGCCGAGCGTGACCACCAGGGCGCCGACGGTGTCGAAGTCGACCGCCTCGATCAACCCCAGCGCTTGCGCCGGGATCTCCCTCACGAACGAGAAGAAGCGGGTGTAGATGGTGCCCGGTTCGAGCTTGCGGAACGCGGCCACGAGGCGTTCGCGATCGTCGGCGCGCGCCGCGCGGATCGTCACCGGCGTGCCGTTGCGCAGCTTGCTCGCCAGGCTGAACCGGCGATCGTCGACCGGGTCGTCGCTCACACGCACTCCCGCTGTCGGGGATGGCAGACGATGATAGCGGCCCGCCGCCACGCTGCGCGCGCGCCGGGACGCCGATCTCAGGCCAGCAGGTCGTGCAGCGTGCGCGCCACCACCTTGGTGGCGCGGCGCAGGTCTTCGAGCACCAGGTGCTCGTCGGCGCGCTTGGCGTTGGACTCGAGCACCGTGCGCGGCCCGGCGCCGTAGATCGCGCACGGGATGCCGAGCGCGCCGTACAGGCGCACGTCGGTGTACAGCGGCGTGCCCGAAACGGGGATCGCCTCGCCGAACACCGCCTGCGCATGGCGCTGCAGCGCTGCCACCAGCGCGTGGTTGCTGGGCGAGGCCTTCAACGACCTGGCCAGCAGCAGCCGCTTGACCTCGAGCCGGATGCCGGGCGAGTGCGCGACGGTCGAAGCGATCAGCTCGCGCACCTCGGCCTCCACCTGCGCCGCATCCTCCTCGGGGATCATGCGGCGGTCGAGCTTGAGCACCACCTTGCCCGGCACCACGTTGGTGTTGGTGCCGCCTTCGATGCGGCCGACGTTGAGATACGGGTGCGCGATGCCCGGCACCTTGGAGCGACGCGCGCGCAGCACGTCGTTGTGCGCATACAGCGCGGTCAGCAACTTGTTGGCCGCCTGCAGCGCGTCGACGCCGGTCTCGGGGTAGGCGGCGTGGCTGGCCAGGCCGTGCAGCGTGACCTCGAGCTGCAGGCAGCCGTTGTGCGCCACCACCACCTGGTAGCTGAAGCCGGCGGCGATCAGCACGTCGGGCTGCGTGAGCCCGAGGTTGAGCAGCCAGCCGGGGCCGAGCTCGCCGCCGAACTCCTCGTCGTAGGTGAAGTGCAGCTCGACCGCGCCGCGGCGCGCGGCGCCGTTGTCGACCAGCGCGCGCAGCGCGTAGGTGTAGGTGGCGAAGTCGCTCTTGCTGACGGCCGACGCGCGGCCGTAGAGCTTGCCGTCGACGACCTCGGCGCGGTAGGGGTGCTTCGTCCAGCCGTCGCCGGGCGGCACCACGTCGCCGTGCGCGTTGAGCGCGATCGTCGGCCCGTCGCCGAAGCGGTGGCGCACGATCAGGTTGGTGATCGACTGCAGCCCCGCGTTGCGCACCACCGCGTCGGGCACCTTGTGGTGCTCGGCGGCGAAGCCCATCTTGCCGAGCATCTCGGCGGTGCGCTCGGCGTGCGGCGCGTTGTTCCCCGGCGGCGTGTCGGTCGGCACGCGCACCAGCTCCTGCAGGAAGCGCACCTCCTCGTCGAAGTGCTCGTCGACCCAGCGGTCGAGCCGGGCGTAGGCGGCGTCGAGTGCCGCGGTCGCGGGCGTGGGCGCAGGCTCGGGCGCGGGCGCCGCCGGCGCCGTCTGCTTGGCGATGGGCATCGGTCGCGTGCGCTCGTCGCCGGGTACCGGGCGGGTGTCGTCTTCGCTCATGCGGCGGGGCTCCGGGCCTCCTGCGCCAGGCCGTCGAGCAGATGCTGGAACGCGCGCACCGCCAGCTCGGTGTCGTCGTTGGTGATCGCCTCCAGCGGGTTGTGGCTGATGCCGGCGTTCAGCCCGCGCTGGAACAGCATCGCCTGCGGCATCACCTCGTGCAGCTTCATCGCGTCGTGCCCGGCGCCGCTGGGCAGATGCACCAGCGGCAGGCCGAGCGATTGCACCGCGCGCTCCCAGCGCGCCTGCCATTCCGGCGCGCTCGGTGCTGCCGGCGCGCGAATGGTCTCCTCGGCGGTGAAGATGAGGCCGCGGCGCTCGCAGATGGCGCGCAGCCGCTCCAGCACGTCGCGCTCGCAGGCGTCGCGCACCGCGTCGGTGGTGGCGCGGATGTCGAGGCTGAATGCGCAGCGGCCGGGCACCACGTTGATCGAGCCGTTCGGTACCGCGAGCATCCCCACCGTGCCCACCAGGTGCGGCTCTTGCGATGCGCGCTGCTCGAGGTACAGCACCAGCTCGGCGGCCGCTGCCGCGGCGTCGCGGCGCATCGCCATCGGCGTGGTGCCGGCGTGGCTGGCCATGCCGGTGATCTCGCACAGATACCGCACGCTGCCGTTGATCGACGTGACGATGCCCAGCGGCGCGTCGAGTTCGGCGAGTACCGGCCCCTGCTCGATGTGCACCTCGACGAAGCCGAGGTAGCGCCGCGGGTCGCGCTTCATCTGCGCGATGTGGTCGATCGCCAGCCCGGCGCGCCGCATCGCGTCGCGCATCGACACGCCGTCGGCGTCGGTCTGGTCGAGCCAGCGCGGATCGAAGTGGCCGGCGAGCGCGCCCGAGCCGAGGAACACCGCCTTGTAGCGCTGGCCTTCCTCCTCGGCGAACGCGACCCCCTCGATGCCAAACGGCAGGCGGCGCCCGGCGCGGTGCAACTCGCGCACGCACACCATCGGCACGAAGATGCCGAGCCGACCGTCGTACCTGCCGCCGTTGCGCACGGTGTCGTAGTGGCTGCCGGTGAGCAGCCGCGGGGCGTCGCGGTTGCTGCCGTGGTAGAGGCCGACCACGTTGCCGACGGCGTCGATGTGCACTTCGTCGAAGCCGCAGTCGTCGCGCATCCAGTGCTGCAGTTGGCGCGCGCACGCGCGGTGCGCGTCGGTGAGGTAGGTCACCGTCAGCTCGCCGCGCTCGGCGTAGCCGGGGTCGCTGTGGTGCGCGAGCGCATCGGCCCAGTCGAGGATCCGGTTGCCCAGCGCCGGCTCGGCGCCGAACTTTTCGTCGAGCCGGATCTCGGCGATGCGGTGGATCTGGCGCAGGCACTCGGCGCGTTCGAACTCGGCTGGGTTGGCGAGCCGTCGCGCGAACGTGTCGATGATCTCCCGCTTGACGAGCCCGGTGCCGCGCGGCCCGCGCACCGCGAGGATGAACGGGAAGCCGAATTTCGCGTTGTAGTCGGCGTTGAGCTGCTGGATGCGCGCGAACTCGGCGGGCGTGCACTCGGTGAGGCCGGCGCGGCCCTGCTCGCCGGCCGACTCGGCGGTCAGCGCCTTGGCCACCATCGCCTTGCCCGCCAGTTCGGGGTGGGCACGGATCAGCGCCAGTTGCCGGTCGGTGCCGGCGTCGCGCACCGCCTCGACCAGCGCGCGCTTCAGCGCCGCCAGCGTGGCGAACGGTCGCCCGGCCAGCGCCGCCTCGGCGATCCACGGCGAGTGCTCGTAGACGCCGGCCAGCGCGTCGCGCGACTGCGCCGCAGGCGCGGCGTTGAGCCATTCGAGGGTCAGCGTTCGCGCGGCGGTGCTCACGCACTCTCCCGGTGCGGGTGCGTCGCCTTCCAGTGGCGCGCGATGTCGATGCGGCGGCACACCCACACGCGATCGTGCGCCTCGATGTGGTCGAGAAAGCGCTGCAGCGCGCCGATGCGGCCGGGCTTGCCGAGCAGGCGGCAGTGCATGCCGATGGACATCATCTTCGGCTTCTCCTCGCCCTCGGCGTACAGCGTGTCGAAGCTGTCGCGCAGGTAGGTGAAGAAATGGTCGCCGGTGTTGAAGCCCTGCGCCTGCACGAAGCGCATGTCGTTGGTGTCGAGCGAGTACGGCACCACCAGGTGCGGCACCGTGCTGCCGTCGCTGCGAGCGACGCGCATCCAGAACGGCAGGTCGTCGCCGTAGTAGTCGCTGTCGTAGTCGTAGCCGCCGAGGTCGACCACCAGGCGGCGCGTGTTCGGGCTGTCGCGGCCGGTGTACCAGCCGAGCGGCCACTCGCCTTGCGTCAGCTCGCGCAGCAGGCGGTCGGCCTCGGCGATGTGGCTGCGCTCGGTGGCCTCGGGCATCTGCTGGTGGTGGATCCAGCGCAGCCCGTGGTTGGCAATCTCGTAGCCGTTCTCGAGGAACGCGCTCACCACCTCGGGGTAGCGCTGCAGCGCCGACGCCACGCCGAACACGGTGAGCGGCAGCCGGCGGCGCTCGAACTCGCGCAGGATGCGCCACACGCCGACGCGCGAGCCGTACTCGTACATCGACTCCATCGTCATGTGGCGCGCCTCGTAGGCCGGCGCAGTGATCATCTCGGAGAGAAAGACCTCCGAGGTCGCGTCGCCGTGCAGCACGCAGTTCTCGCCGCCCTCTTCGTAGTTGAGCACGAACTGCACCGCGATGCGCGCCCCGCCCGGCCAGCGTGCATGCGGCACCGCGCGGCCGTAGCCGCGCAGGTCGCGCGGGTAGGGCGGCAAATGGCTGGTTGTCATCGAACGCGTTCTTCGAGCACCAGCGCGAGGTCGGGCCGGCGCGGATCAAGACGCAGGTTCTGCTCGACGCTCGACAAATGGCGCTGCGTCAGCCGCACGGCGTCGCGCCCGTCGTGGCGCTCGAGCGCATCGACGATCGCCACGTGCTCGTCGAACGACGCCTCGGCCGAGTGCGTCGACTGGTACATCAGCGCGATCAGCGACGAGCGCGTCAGCAGGTCGGACAGCAACTGCGCCAGCACCTCGTTGCCGAGCATGCGCGCCAGCACCACGTGAAAGTCGGCCAGCAGGCTCGTGCGGCCCGAGATGTCGGCGCGGCCGATCGCGGCGCGCTCGGCGTGCAGGTGCATGCGCAGCTCGGCGATCTGTGCCGGCGTGATGCTGCGCGCGAGCTGGCGCACCATCGCGCCTTCGATCAACTGCCGCGCCTCGAACACCTGGCGCGCCTCGGCGACGCCCGGCGCGGCGACCGACGCGCCGCGCGACGGCCGCAGTTGCACCAATCGGTCGCGGCTCAGTTGATTGAGCGCCTGCCGCACCAGCGTGCGCGAAACGTGGAAGATGTCGGCCAGCTTCTGCTCGGCGAGCTTGGTGCCGGGCATCAGGCGGCGCTCGGCAATGGCCGCGGTGATCGACTCGACGATGCGCTGGGTGGCGGTGTCGGCGGCGTCGTGCGCACCGCCGCGCTGGGCCGCGTCACCGCGCACGACGCGCAATGCCGGCCGACCGGGGCCGGGCGGCGAGGGGCGGCGGGTCGGGGTCGACGGCACGGGGCGGGGATCGATTGACCTGTACGCAGAAGTGTATACACTTTGCCGGCCCGCGACCATTGCCGCAGCGACCTTCGCGAACCATGGGCCACCTCAGCACCCACGTGCTCGACACCATGCACGGCTGCCCGGCCGCCGGCATGCAGGGCAGGCTGCTGCGCGTCGACGGCGCCGCCGCGCCGCGCACGATCGCCTCGTTCACGCTCGATGCCGACGGCCGCCCCGACGGTCCGCTGCTCGACGCGCAGGCGATGGCCGCCGGCCGCTACCGCCTGGTGTTCGGGGTGGCGGCGTACTTCCGCGCGCGCGGCGTCGCGCTGCCCGAGCCACCCTTCATCGACGAGGTGGCGCTCGACTTCGGCATCGCCGACGCCGCCGGCCACTACCACGTGCCGCTGCTCGTCAGCCCGTGGAGCTACTCGACCTATCGTGGTAGCTGAGCGACCACTCTTGCGCAAAGGCGATACCTCTTGCCGTGCTCAGTCCGTCGGCGGGCCGGCGCGGCGCGGTGGGCGGTGCCCGGTAGGGGCTCCTACTGTGGCGGTCGGCCCTACGGGCCGACTTCGCTGCGATGCTCGCGCCACAAGGGCGGCTGCGGGTCCGCCGTCCGCAGCGCTGAACGCGCTGCGAACTTCACGGCGTCCTCGCCGGTCCGTCGCCTGCGGCGCCGGACTTCCCCTTGCGTCGCTGCGCTTCTCGCCGCCCCACAAGTCGCCCCCACCGGGCACCGCCCACCGCGCTGTGACGCTCGTGGTGGTTGGAGACGCATGCCACGGTGGTGCCGGCAAGGCTACAGGCATACGACGCGGCCACGCACGCATCCCGTGAAGTAGACCCAACGCCATGGATGCCTACTTGCTCGACTGGGTCAACCTGCTGCTGCGCTTTGCGCACGTCATCACCGGCATCGCCTGGATCGGGGCGTCGTTCTACTTCGTGTTCCTCGATCTCAGCCTGACGCCGCCGAGCGACCCGGTGCTGAAGGCCAAGGGCGTCGACGGCGAGTTGTGGGCGGTGCACGGCGGCGGCTTCTACAACCCGCAGAAGTACCTGGTGGCGCCGAAAGCGCTGCCGGCGCACCTGCACTGGTTCATCTGGGAGAGCTACAGCACCTGGCTGACCGGCTTCGCGCTGTTCACGGTGCTGTACCTGTTCAACGCCGACATCTTCCTGATCGACAAGCACGTGCTCGACTGGTCGCCCGGCGCGGCGGTGGCCGCGGCGCTCGGGTTCCTCGCCGCGGGCTGGCTCGTCTACGACGCGATCTGCCGCCTGTTCGGCGCTCGCGCGCGCGGCGACCTGATCGTCGGCGTGCTGCTGTTCGTGTTCGTCGTCATCGCCACCTGGGTGGCGTGTCGCCTCTTCGCCGGGCGTGCGGCGTACCTGCTGGTGGGTGCGATGCTGGCCACCGCGATGAGCGCCAACGTGCTGTTCTGGATCATCCCCGGGCAGCGCAAGGTGATCGCGCAGATGCGCGCCGGGCAGCCGGTCGATCCGGTGCACGGCCAGCGCGCCAAGCAGCGCAGCCTGCACAACACCTACTTCACGCTGCCGGTGCTGGTGTCGATGATCAGCAACCATTACGGCTGGCTCACTCAGGCGCCGCACAACTGGCTGGTGCTGGTGGTGCTGATGCTGGCCGCGGCGCTGGTGCGGCACTCGTTCGTCGCGCGCCACCAGGCGCTGCTGCAGCAGCGGCGGGTGCCGTGGGGCTACGCGATCGTCGGCGTCGCGATGACGGCAGCAGTCACGGCCGCGCTGGTGCCGGTGCCTTCGGCCACCACGGCCGCGGCCGCGCCAGCGACGATGGCCGCGGTGAAGGCGATCGTCGACCGGCGCTGCGTGGTGTGCCACAACGCCCAGGTGCAGCAGAAGAACGTCGAGCTGGACACCGTGGCATTGATCCGCCAGCACGCGCAGGCGGTGTACCAGCAGGTGGTGGTGCTCAAGCTGATGCCGCTGGGCAACGCGACGCAGATCACCGACGACGAGCGCGCGCTGATCAAGCGCTGGTACGAGGCCGGCGCCAAGCCCGATTGAAGGTGCCGACGACGCGAGATCGAGGAGGGACCACACCATGAGCGCAACCACCGCGATGGCCGGCGTGCATCCGGTCGACGAACGGCTGCCCGTGCCGCGGCTGGCCGCGCTCGGCCTGCAGCACGTGCTGGTGATGTACGCCGGCGCGGTGGCGGTGCCGCTGATCGTCGGGCGCGCGCTGCAGCTCAATCACGAGCAGGTGGCGATGCTGATCTCGGCCGACCTGTTCTGCTGCGGCCTGGTCACGCTGATCCAGTCGTGGGGCCTGACACGCTGGTTCGGCGTGCGGCTGCCGGTGATGATGGGCGTCACCTTCGCCGCGGTCGGGCCGATGGTCGCGATGGCCAACGCCCACCCGGGGCCGGCGGGCGCGCAGGCGCTGTTCGGCGCCATCATCGGCGCGGGCATCGTCGCGCTGGCGATCGCGCCGCTGATGGGCCGCGTGCTGCGCTTCTTTCCGCCGGTGGTGACCGGCACCATCATCGCGGTGATCGGCATCAGCCTGATGCGCGTGGGCATCGGCTGGGCGCTCGGCGGCCCGGCCAGCCTGGCGCAGTTCACCGACGTGCCGCGGCTGGTGCAACTGGTCGACAAGGCCAAGGCCGACGCGATCGCGGCGGCCGCGGCCAC
>JAJVIL010000074.1 GCA_022072045.1 Burkholderiaceae bacterium
GCAGGTTCGTCCGCGCGCGGGGCTGAGCTCGTCGGCGGCCCGCCGCGGCCGCGCGACGGTCAGCCCCGCCGCGCCGCCTCGATCGCCGCGATGTCGATCTTCTTCATTCCCATCATCGCGTCGAACGCACGCTTGGCCGCTGCGCGATCGGGGTCGGCGACCGCGTCGAGCAGCGCGCGCGGCGCGATCTGCCACGACAGGCCCCACTGGTCCTTGCACCAGCCGCACTGGCCCTCCTGCCCGCCGTGGCCGACGATCGCGTTCCACAGGCGGTCGGTCTCGGCCTGGTCTTCGGTGGTCACGAGGAACGAGAACGCCTCGCTGTGCTTGAACATCGGCCCGCCGTTCAGCCCGAGGCACGGGATCCCCAGCACGGTGAACTCCACCGTCAGCACGTTGCCTTCGTTGCCGGCGGGGTAGTCGCCGGGCGCGCGCAGGATCGCGCCCACCGCGCTGTCGGCGAAGGTCTCGGCGTAGAACCGCGCGGCATCGAGCGCGCTGCCGTCGTACCAGAGGCAGATCGTGTTCCTGGGGGTCATTTCGTGCTCCTGCGCATGAGGGCGGCCGTCAAGGCTGGCAACCGAATTCGGGTCCGTCGAGCTGGCGCACCTCGCACTCGATGTCCCAGTCGTCGCCGTGAACCATGAGGAAGCGCTTCGTCAGCTCGATGGCCGCTTGCCTGGACGCCGCCTCGATGACCGCGTAGCCGCCGACCACCTCCTTGGCTTCGGCGAACGGGCCGTCGCGCACCGACAGCTTGCCGCCGCGCAGCCGCACACGCACCCCTTCGGCGCTGGGCCGCAGGCCGGCAGTGCTCACCAGCTCGCCGCTGCGGGTCGTCTCTTCGATCAGCCGGCCCATGTCGCGCATAAGCTGCTCGCTGGGCACCTGGCCGGTGTTCTCCTTCACTCGGACCATCGACAGGAATCGCATGCTT
Source organism: Burkholderiaceae bacterium (assembly GCA_022072045.1). Lineage (GTDB taxonomy): Bacteria > Pseudomonadota > Gammaproteobacteria > Burkholderiales > Burkholderiaceae_C > JAEUPI01. The sequence continues at coordinate 938 of JAJVIL010000074.1, forward strand.
CATCTCCTGGTCGTCGCACGGCGGACCACTCCACCGCTTGGCGATCGACTATCCCTACGACGAACGAAGGCTGCCCGAATCGACAACGCCGGCCGCGCTATTGCCCGAAGCCGTCGGCCACCCGCACCTCGATCAGGTTGGGCGCCCCGCTGGCCAGCGCCGTGCGCAACGCCGGCGCGAGCGCGTGCGGGTCGGTGACCCGCGCCGACTTCAGCCCGAACGAGGTGCCGAGCGCGACGAAGTCGATGTCGGGCTCGCGGATGTCCATGCCGGTGAAGCGGTCGGTCTTGCGAAACGAGAGCAGCCGCTCCTTGATGATGCGATAGCCGCGGTTGTTGGCGATCACGTAGGTGATCGGCAGTTGCTCGTGCGCCGCGGTCCACAGCGCCTGAATGCCGTACATCGCGCTGCCGTCGCCGACGATCGCGGCCACCGGCCGGCCCGGCAGCGCCATGGCGATGCCCACCGCGCCCGGCAGCGCGAAGCCGAGGCCGCCGCTGGCCAGGCCGTAGTACGAGCGCGGGTCGCGCAGCGGCAGCACCTTCGGCAGGATCGCGGTGCTGACCATGCCCTCGTCGACCACCACCGCATCGGCGGGCAGCGCGCCGGCGATGCAGTGCACGAGATGCCGCGGGTCGATCGGCGTGGCGTCGGCCGCACGCAGCGCGTCGGCGCGCGCCTGCTCGCGCTGCGCCGACCAGTTGGTCTTCTCGATCGCGGCCAAGCGCGGATGGCGCGGCGGCAGGAGCGCGAGCCGCGGCAGCAGCGCCTTCAGCGTCTCTTTCACGTTGGCCTGCAGCGCGAGGTCGGTGCGGTAGTTCTTGCCCAGCTCGTGCGCGCGCTCGGACACGTGGATCACCGGCAGCCCGTCGGGCAGCGGCTCGACCGGGCTGTACACCGACATGCGCAGCAGGTCGGCGCCCAGGCAGAGCAGCAGGTCGTGCGGTTCGAGCAGCGCGCGCACCTGCGCCTGCTGGCGCGACAGCACGCCCATGTATGCCGGGTGCTCGCTCGGGAACGGCGCCGTGTAGGGAATCGGGTCGCCGTACACGGCGGCGCCGAGTCGCTCGGCGAGCTGAGCGGCCTCGGCAAACGCGTCGTGCCGCGCCAATTCGTGGCCGGCGAGGATCGCCGGGCGCTGCGCATCCAGCAGCCGTGCGGCGAGCGCGTCGAGCGTTTCGTCGTTCGGCCGCGACGACGACACCACGCGCACCGGGCGCCCGAGGTCCAGCTCGACGGTCTCGTCGAGCACGTCGCCCGGCAGGCTGAGGAACACCGGCCCGGTGGGCGGCGTAAGCGCGATCTTGGCGGCGCGGTGCACGATGCGCGGCAGGTCGGCGGCACGCGTCACCTCGACCGCCCACTTGACCAGCGGCTGCGCCACCGGCACCAGCGGCTCGTAGAGCATCGGTTCGAGCAGGCCGTGGCCCTGCTCCTGCTGGCCGGCGGTGAGAATCACCGGCGAGCCGGCGAACCTGGCGTTGTAGAGCGCGCCCATCGCGTTGCCGAGGCCCGGCATCACGTGCACGTTGGCCGCTGCGAGCCGGTGCGAGGCGCGGCCGAAGCCATCGGCCATGCCGAGCACCACGGACTCCTGCAGCCCGAGCACGAACTTCAACTGCGCGAACTCGGGCACCACCTCCATGATCGGCAACTCGGTGGTGCCCGGGTTGCCGAACAGGTGCGTGACGCCTTCGTCGGCCAGCAGTTGCACGAACGCGCGGCGTCCGCTGATGCGAGGCACGTGGGGGCTCCCGTGGGTTGGGCGGCGGCGATGATCGCACGAGCCCGCCGGGTCACGCCAAAGGTGGGTGCCTGGGGCCGGTTGCATTGGCTTTCCGTTGTGCGATTGGCTCGTCGTTGCTGCTGCGCGATGATCCGGCCCTTGCGCGAATTCCAGCCCGAGGCTCTTGTCATGATCCGTCGTCTTGCCGTTCTGATCGCCGCCTGGCTTGCCGGTGCCGCACACGCACAGCAGTGGGTGCAGTTGACCGATCCGCTCGCGTTCGACAAGCCGCCGCCGATCTGGTGCAACGCCGACCGCTCGGCGTGCATCGTCAGCCGGCAGCCGTTCGGCGCCGACGGCGCCGTGCGCGTCGCGCTGACGGTGCCCGGCACGCCCGATTGCCGGCAGCGGCGCACTCGCTACGTCTACGTCAAGAGCAGCGGCGAGCGCGATGGCGACCTCACGCGTGCCCCCGAACTGCTGGGCAACTCCTGCCTGTTCGACATCCCGATCAACCAGATCGAAGGCACCCGGCTGCTCCGCTTCTCGGTGCCGATGCTGACGCAGAACTCGGTGGTGATGGAGTTGTCGCTCGAAGGGCTCGATGTCAACCGGCTGGCGGGAGCCCGCCTGTAGTCGCGCTGCCGCGCAGACCGCGCGCGGCCGGGCGATCCGCGTGAATCAGTAGAGCCGGACGGCGTCGTCGAAGTACCAGGTGCGGCGGATCTCGACCACGTCGTACTCGCTGGCCAGCCCGGGCGGGAACGCCTGGAAATGGTCCTGCTCCTGCACGATGCGCCGGATCGCCTCGTCGATCGCCGGCACGCCGCTGGAGACCACGAAGGTCACCGACTCCACCGAGCCGTCGCTGCGGATGGCCACCGTCACCATCGGGTTGATGTGACGCTGCCTCGCCAGCGCGCGCACCGTCTCGACGGGCGTGTTGAACTGGATCTTGCGCGCCCAGGCTTCCGCATACCACACGAGCTCGGCGTTAGGGTCGGTGCGACCCCACAGCCTCACGCGACGCGCGGTGCTCAGCGACAGCGGCAGCAGCTTGGAAGATCGGCGCGCGGCAGCGGCGGCCTCGCGCCGGTCGGCTTCTTCGTCGAGTTGTCGTCCGAATGCTCTGCGGCGAGCTTCGCGCTGAGCCTCCTCGTCGCGCGCGGCCGCCACGCGAGCGGCCTCTTGCTGGGCCGCCGCCCGCCGCGCGGCCTCGGCGCGGGCGGCCTCTTGGCGAGCAGCCTCCTGGCGTTGCGCTTCAAGTTGGGCGGCAGCGAGTCGTGCGGCCTGTCGCTCGGCCTCCAAGCGGGCAGCCTCTGCGCGGGCAGCTTCCACGCGAGCGGCTTCCACGCGAGCGGCTTCCACACGAGCGGCTTCCACACGAGCGGCTTCCACACGAGCGGCTTCCACACGAGCGGCTTCCACACGAGCGGCTTCCACACGAGCGGCCTCTTGCCGCTGCGCTTCGACTTGCGCCGCTGCCAGTCGCGCGGCTTCTTGACGTTCGGCTTCGACGCGCGCCGCTTCGACGCGAGCGGCTTCCTGACGCGCAGCTTCCTTCTGTTGTTCTTCCAGTTGAGCCGCGGCGCGTCGCGCTGCTGCAAGCTGATCGGCTTCCAGACGCGCGGCTTCGACGCGGGCAGCTTCCACACGGGCGGCTTCTGCGCGGACAGCCTCCTGCCGCTGCGCTTCGAGTTGGGCCGCTGCAAGTCGCGCGGCCTGTTGTTGCTCGGCCTCCAGGCGGGCAGCTTCGACACGGGCAGCTTCTGCGCGGGCAGCTTCGACACGGGCGGCTTCTACACGAGCGGCTTCGACACGAGCGGCTTCGACACGAGCGGCTTCGACACGAGCGGCTTCCACACGGGCAGCTTCTGCACGGGCGGCCTCCTGCCGCTGCGCTTCGAGCAGCGCGGCAGCGAGACGGGCTGCTCGCTGCTTCTCGGCTTCGACGCGCGCGGCCTCCACGCGTGCGGCCTCTGCGCGAGCGGCTTCCTGGCGAACGGCCTCTTGTCGCTCGGCTTCCTGTCGAATGGCCTCCAGCCGCTGCGCCTCGCGTTGCGCCGCCGCGAGCCGCGCGGCTTCCTGCCTTGCGGCTTCGAGCCGCTCGGCTTCGATGCGAGCAGCCTCGCGACGCGCCGTCTCCTGACGTTCGGCTTCCAGTCGCGCCGCTTCCAGCCGCTCGGCCGCCACCCGCGCGGCCTCGACGCGCGCCGCTTCGGTGCGCGCGACGGCAAATCGCTGCGCCTCGCGAGCGACATCGCCGGCATCCGGGAGCGCCGGCATCGCCGCTTCGGGCATCGATGCGCTCGGTGCGACCACGAGTGCGGAGTTGCGCGCCGCAGCAATGGTGACCGCCGGGGGAGACGGCGCCACTTCGAGCACATCCGGTTCTCCGGGCGGCGGGGGTGCCATGCTCGCGTCGCGCTCGTTGGGCAACGGTGGCATCGGTGGCGATGCCGCGGCCGCGGTCGGCGGCTCGGGCGTGGCTGCCGTTGGCGGCTCGGGCGCGGCCTGCGCCACTGCGTTGGGCGCAGGCCGCGGCGCGATCGCCGGCGCGACCGCGACCGCTGTCTGACGCGACGGCTTGGTCATGGGTGGCGTTGCCGGTGCCGCAGGCTTCTCCCGTGCGGCCGGTGGCATTGCTGGCGCGGGCGGCGCTGCAGGTGCCACCGCAGTCGCGGGGGCCGGCGGCGCAACCAGCACGATCTGCAGGTCGGGCACCTCGACGCGGCGCTCCTGCCACGGGAAGGCGATCCCCGGCAGGCCGACCCCTTGGCCGCCGAACGTGAGGTGGAACACCAGCGCGTGAACCCCCAACGAGGCCGAAAGCGCCAACGCCATGCGCCGGTCTTCGGCGCTCAGACGCGGCGTGAGCCACGGCCAGCGCGCTGCGACGCGCGCAGATCGCTGCGGCACGAGTTTTCGCACCGGCCACGCGAGCCGTTTCGCAGCGCGAGGTGGCGCCTCCCGTTGCACCGGTGCACCCGGTCCGGGCCGCGGCGCTGCCGTGTCGGCAACGGGCGTGATCCGCATGCGGGCCATGGCGGATTCTCACGGGTCGCGGCTTCCGGTTGGCGTGGGGGAAGCCATGCACACCCCAGAGGGGGGATCCCGCCGGCGCCGAGGGCCCGCGGTCGGGTTGGACCGCCGGGAACGAATGCCGCAGCCGTTGGCTCACACCATAGGGCGAGGCCGATCGCCGGCTTGGTCGTGCGGCCGGCGCTGACACAATCGTTGCGATGTACCCTCGACTCGCCTGGCCGATCATGGCTCTGATCACTGCCACCCGCTATTCCGCCGTCGCGCAAGGCGCGCCCGCCGCCAAGGCGCCGCGCAACCGCGCCGACATCCCGGCGCAGTTCCGCTGGGACTTCAGCCCCATCTACCCGAACTGGGAGGCGTGGGAAGCCGGCATGCGCGAGATGGAGGCCAAGACCGACGCCTTCGCCGCGCTCAAGGGTACGCTGGGCAACGGCGCCGACGCGGTGCTGAAGGCCTACCTCGCGTTCGACGACATCGGCAAGCTGCAGTACCGGTTGTTCCGCTACCCGCAACTGCAGCGCGACGTCGACACGCGCGATCAGGCGGTGGCCGCGCGCTTCCAGCGCGTGGGCGCGCTGTTCGCGAAGTTCGACACCGCCACCGCCTGGTTCACGCCCGAGATGCTGACCGTGCCGCAGGCCACGATGCAGCGCTGGCTCGACGAGACGCCGGCGCTGCAGCCCTACCGCTTTCCGATCCTCGAGGTCTACCGCCGCGCCGCGCACACCCTCGACGAGAAGGGCGAGCATCTGCTGTCGCTGGCCGGCCGCTTCAACGGCACGCCGCGTGAGACCTACTCCGAGCTGAGCACGTCGGACATCAAGTTCCCGACCGTCGAATTCTCCGACGGCAGCAGCGTGACGCTGTCGCCCGGCAACTACCACGCGCTGCTCGAGCACAACCGCAACCAGGCCGACCGCGCCAAGGCGGCCGAAGCGCACCTGGGCGCCTACGCGACCACCGCCCACACCTACGCGGCCGTCTACAACGGCGTTCTGCAGCGCGACTGGTTCATCGCGCAGGCGCGCAGGTTCGCCACCACGCTCGACGCCGCGCTCGATTCCGACGCGGTGCCGCGGCAGGTGGTGGAGACGCTGATCGAGGCCACGCGTGCAGGTACCGCGCCGCTGCAGCGCTACCTGCGGCTGCGCCAGAAGCTGCTCGGCCTGGCCACCTACCATCCGTACGACGGCTCGTTGCCGCTGTTCGCGAGCGACAAGACCTACCCTTACGAGACGGCACGCGACCTCGTACTGGCGTCGGTGGCGCCGCTGGGCGAGGCCTACGTGTCGCACTACCGCCGCTTCATGAGCGGCGGGCGCATCGATGTGTACGAGAGCCCGGGCAAGCGCAGCGGCGCCTACAGCGCGGGCGTCTACGGCGTCGGCCCGTACCAGCTGCTGAACTACAACGACACGCTCGACTCGGTGTTCACGCTGGCCCACGAGGGCGGCCACGCGATGCACACCGTGCTGTCGTACGAGAACCAGCCGTTCGCCACGTCGGACTACACGATCTTCGTGGCCGAAGTGGCCTCGACCACCAACGAGCGCTTCCTGCTCGAGGAGCTGCTGCGGCGCACCAGCGAGCCGAAGGAGCGCTTCCTGCTGCTACAGCACGCGGCCGATGCGATCGTCGGCACCTACTACACGCAGGTGATGTTCGCCGACTTCGAGCTGCAGGCGCACTGCCTGGTCGAGAGCGGCCAGCCGATCACCACCGCGGTGCTGCGCCAGCTCTACGCCGACACGGCGCGCGCGTACTACGGCGACGCGATGACGCTCGATCCTTTCTACGAGGACACCTGGGCGCGCATCTCGCACTTTTTTGCCTCGCCGTACTACGTGTACCAGTACGCCACCTGCTTCGCGTCGTCGGCGCGGCTGTTCGACGCCATGACCCGCGGCACGCCCGAGGCGCGCAAGGCCGCGACCGAGCGCTACCTCACCTTGCTGAAAAGCGGCGGCAACGACCACCCGATGACGCAACTGCAAATGGCCGGCGTCGACCTGACGCAGCGCGCCACGATCCAGGCGGTGATCGATCAGCTCGACGCGCTGGTCACGCAGATGGAAGCCGAGGCGGCGAAGATCCGCTGAGCGCGTTCAGCCCTTGGCCGGCTGCGCCGCCTTGCGGTCGGCCGTCACCTTCTGCGCGTGCGGCCGCTGGCCGATGAAGGCGGCGTAGGCCTTCCAGTCGATGCCGTGGGCGAGCAGCAGGTCTTCGCCCAGCACCATGCGGGTGGACATGCCCACCAGCGGCAGGTGCGGCCAGGCGGCGCAGTCGGCCTGTGTGAAGGTGTCGCCGGCCACGTAGGGCGAGAACTTCGCCAGTCGCTTCAGGGCGGGGATGTTCTTGCCCAGGCGCTTGGCGACGCTGGCCTTGGTGTCGTCGCTCGCGGTGCCGCCGAAGAACGCCTGGCCGTACAGCTCGCGCGCCACCAGCTCGACGTGCAGCTCGATGAAGATCGTGAGTTCGCGCACCTTGGCGGCGGCGTAGGGGTCGGCCGGCAGCAGCGGCGGCGTGGGCTGCAGCGCCTCGAGGTAGGCCATGATCGCCTCGCTCTCGCACAGCGGCCCCTGCGGCGTGCGGATGAACGGCACCTTGCCGAGCGGCGAGCACGACAGCACGGCTTCGTCTTTGGAGTGGGTCGCGACCCGCTCCTCCTCGAACGCGATGCCCTTTTCGAGCAGCGCGAGCTTGACCTTGCTGTAGTAGTTCGAGATGGCGATGCCGCACAGCGTGATCATCTTGGTGTCTCCTCGCGAAATGGGCCGCAGTGTAGTCACCGCGACCGGCCAGCGCGGTCGCGCGCGCGACGCCGCCCGCATACTCGCCCCCTCGCGCCGCCTTCGGGCGCGGCAAGGGCGATCGAAGTCAGAGCGGCGCCAGGCCGAGCGCGGCGCGGAAGCGGTTCTTGACGAAGGGGCCGTCGCGCGGCGGCAGCGCGCGCGGCGGCTCGCTCGACTCGATCAGCACCCGCGCGAACAGCGTGCCGCTCCTGGCATTGACGCGCCGCGCGATCTCGGCGCAGCCGTCGAGGCTGTCGCAGGCCAGCGCATCGGCGATGCCGAAGCCGCGGGCCACCGCGACCAGATCGACGCCGCGGCTGGTGTGGCTGGGCTGCATGCCGGTCTCGCCGAAGTGGCCGTTGTCGAGCACCACGATCGACAGGTTGGGCGGCCGCTTGACGGCGATGGTGGCCAAGCTGCCGATGCCCATCAGGTGCTCGCCGTCGCCGGTGATCACGATCACCGGGCGTGCCGGCTGCGCCAGCGCCAGGCCCAGCCCGAGCGCCGCCGCCCCGCCCATCGCGCCCCACAGGTAGTAGTTGAGGTCGCGGTCGCCGGCGGCGAACACGTCGTACGCCGGCGAGCCGAGGCCGGTGACCACCAGCGCTTGCGGCGTGGCCGCCAGCAGCCTGGCGACGAACTCGCGCCGGTCGACCCGCCGTGCGCCCGCTGCGGGTGCGTTCATCGGGCGACCCACTGCTTGCGCCCGATGAGGCTCTGCGACAGCAGCACGGCGACCCGCTCGCCGCCTTCGAACGCGGCATCGAGCGCGGCGCCGACGATGGGCTCCACCTCGTCGGGCCGCGATGCGCGCATCACGTGAATGCCCATCAGTTCGAGCGCCGCCGGTGTGGCCTGGCCCATCGGCGCCTGCCAGCGGTTGAACTCGGCGTACTCGCCGCGCATCGTGACCAGCGCGAGGAACGGGAAGTCAGCGGCGGCGAGCAGCGAGAACATGTTGACGCAGTTGCCGACGCCGCTGCTTTGCATCAGCAGCACGGCGCGCTGCCCGCCGAGCCAGGCACCGGCGCACAGCGCGACGCCTTCCTCCTCGGTGGTGAGCACCACGTCCTCGATGTCGGGGTCGGCGGCCGCGCGGCGGATCGCGTGCGCGTGCCCGGCGTCGGGCACGTAGGCGATCTGGCGCACGCCGCCGTGCTTGAGCGTATTGAAGATCGCCTCCTGCCAGTCGGCGCTCGCCGCAGTGGGATCCATCGCCTCGCGCCTGGATGTGATTGAATCGCCAACTCTACGCGAAGCCGCCAACCGAGGAGATCACCATGAGAATGCGCAGCTACCAGGTCTGCGAGTGCGGTGCGCCGCTGCGGCTGCTGGAGAGCGACGTGCCCGAGCCGCAGGGCACGCAGGTGCTGTTGAAGGTGCTGGCATCGGGCGTGTGCCACTCCGACTTGCACATCTGGGACGGCTTCTACGAGATCGGCGGCGGCAAGAGGCTCGACCTCGTGCAGCGCGGCATCAAGCTGCCGCTGACGATGGGCCACGAGGTCGTCGGCGAGGTGAGCGAGGTCGGCCCCGGTGCCGCCGGCGTCGCGGTCGGCGACGTTCGCCTGGTCAACCCGTGGATCGGCTGCGGCCGGTGCAAGGTGTGCCTGCGCGGCGAGGAGAACCTGTGCCTGCAGGGGCGCAACCTCGGCGTGTTCTCGCAGGGGGGCTACGCCACGCACTTGCTGGTGCCGCACCCGCGCTACCTGTTCGACATCGGGCGCTTGTCGCCGCGCGAGGCGGCGCCGCTGGCCTGCTCGGGCGTCACCGCGTACGCGGCACTGAAGAAGGTGCGCGCCACGCTGGCGAGCGAGCCGGTGGTCATCGTCGGCGCCGGCGGCGTCGGGCTGATGGGCGTGACGCTGGCGCGCAAGATGGGCGCCAGCGACGTGATCGCCGTCGACATCGACCCGGCCAAGCGCGAGGCGGCGCTGCAGGCCGGCGCCACGCGCGCAGTCGACGGCGCCGCGCCCGATGCGGTGAAGCAGATCCAGGCGGCCACCGGCGGCGGCGCCTGGGCGGTGATCGACTTCGTCGGCTCGAGCCAGAGCGTGAATCTCGCGGTGTCGGCGATCGTCAAGGGCGGCACCGTCGTGGTGGTGGGCCTGTTCGGGGGCGACGTCACGCTGCCCACGCCGTTCCTGCCGCTGCGCGCGATGACGCTGCGCGGCTCGTATGTGGGCAGCCAAGGCGAGATGGCCGAGCTGCTCGAGCTGGTCAACCGCGCCGGCCTGCCGAAGGTGCCGATCCGCACGCGAGCGCTCGACGAAGTGGGCGCGGCGCTCGGCGACCTGCGTGCCGGCAAGGTGGTGGGCCGCGTGGTGCTGACGCCGGCGGGCTGACCGCGGGCGCGGTGCACAATCGCGCACCGCCTCCGCCTCGGCAGCGCCAGCACCGCCATGCAGATTCCCACGCTCGAGAACAACCCCACCTCGGTCATTCATCTCATCGGCGGCGAGAAGGGCGGGGTCGGCAAGTCGATGGTGGCGCGCGTGCTGGCGCAGTACTTCATCGACCGCGAGTGGCCGTTCGTGGGCTTCGACACCGACCGCTCGCACGGCTCGCTGCGGCGCTTCTACGCCGACCACTCGTCGGAGGTGCTGGTCGATCGCTACGAGGCGCTCGACCGCATCGTCGAGGCGGCGATGGAGCGCGCCGGCGTGCGCGTGCTGGTCGACCTCGCGGCGCAGACCCACGAGCCGCTGGTGAAGTGGATGGACGAATCGGGCGTGCTCGACATGGGCAACCTGTCGGGCTTCACGCTCAAGTACTGGCACGTGATGGACAGCGGCCGCGACTCGGTGGACCTGCTGGCCAAGCTGTTCGACAAGTTCGGCCACCGCGTGCACTACGTGGTGGTGCGCAACCAGTTGCGCGGCAGCGACTTCGGCATGCTCGAGCGCTCGGGCCTGCTCGAGCGCGCGGCGATGCTCGGCGCCAGGCTGGTCGACCTCAAGCAGTTGCACACGCCGCTGGTGCAGAAGATCGACGCGCGCAACAGCAGCTTTTGGGCCGCCAAGAACACGGTTGCCGGCGCGAGCGGCCCGCTGCTGGGCATCATGGAGCGCCAGCGGCTGAAGCTGTGGCTGGGCCACGCCTACGGCGAGGTCGAGAAAGCGGGGCCGTGAGGCCGGCACGCTTCGCGGCGGGACTGGAGCGGCGATGGATCTGAAGCTTCCCATCACGATCGTCGACGAGCTGACCGACGACGAGGTGCGCTCCGAAGGCGAGCTCGACCTGGCCAGCGGCGAGATCCGCCATGTTCGATACCTCGACGCACAAGGCGGCGCGCAGGGCTTCCCGGCGGCACGCGACGACTACGAGTTCACGCTGGGCATCCTGCGCAATGGTGCGCGCGAGGTCGAGTTCCGCATCGAGGCCGACCTGCTGCGCAGTCGCTACAGCGTGACGGCCAGCGAGTTGCTCGAGTTGAAGGTGCGGGCCGCGAAGCTGTTCAGTCAGCCCACGCCGAAGCTCCACTGACTTGTCGATCCCACGCAACCTTGCCGCGAGCATGCGCCGTTGCCGGCGCTGCGCGGGCGGCACGCCGCGGCAGCCTGCGCGTGCGATGGCCGCCGTGCTCGGCGCGGCGGGGCTGGCGTTGTGGATGTGGCTGCTGCCCGCTGCCGCGCTGGCCGACGCGCCGCCGCGCGGGCGGCTCGGCTTCACGGTGTACGTCGAGGTCGAAGGCAACTACGCCAAGCCGATCCTGAAGTCGGTGCGGGTGCAGGAGATCGAGCCCGGCTCGCCGGCCGAGAAGGGCGGCCTGCAGGTCGAAGACCTGATCGTGCAGGCGCAAGGCCGGACGCTGTCCGGTGCCAACGCGCGCGACGTGGCGGCGATGGTGCAGGTGCCGCCGGGCCACAAGCTGCGCCTGCTGGTGCGCAGCATCGATGGCGCGTTGCGGCGCGTCACGATCGTTGCCGGGCCGCCGGTGAGAAGTCGGCGATGAGCGCGGTGCCGCGGCGCACCGCGGCCGCGCCTGCGCCGGTGGCGCGGCAGTTGCTGAACGCGGCGCGCGAACTGTCGCGCTCGCTCGCGACGCTGCGCTTCGCGCCGCCGGTGGCGCACGTGTACGACCCGCTGCAGTACGCGTGGGCGCCGTACGCGGCGTACGTGAGGCGCTACGGTGCCACGCGCAAGCGCGTGGTGCTGCTGGGCATGAACCCGGGACCGTTCGGCATGATGCAGACCGGCGTGCCGTTCGGCGAGGTGGCCGCGGTGCGCGACTGGATGGGCCTCACCGGCCGCGTCGAGCGGCCCGCGCACGAGCACCCCAAGCGGCCGATCGAAGGCTTCGACTGCGTGCGCTCCGAGGTCAGCGGCCGCCGCCTCTGGGGCTGGGCCGCGCTGCGCTTCGGGCCTGCGCAGGCGTTCTTCGCCGACTGGTTCGTCATCAACTACTGCCCGCTCGTGTTCCTCGAGGCGTCGGGCCGCAACCTCACGCCCGACAAGCTGCCGGCGGGGCAGCGACGCGCCGTGCAGCTCGCATGCGACCGCCATCTCGCCGCGGCGCTGGCGGCGCTGCAGCCGCAGTGGGCGATCGGCATCGGCGGCTTCGCCGAGCGTTGCCTGCGCGAACTGGTGCAGGGCGACGCCGTCGACTCGGCGTTCGCGCGCCAACTCAAGGTGGCGCAGATCCTGCACCCGAGCCCCGCGAGCCCAGCAGCCAACCGCGGCTGGTCCGAAGCAGTCGATCGCACGCTGGCGGCGCTCGGCGTGCCGCTGCCGGGCGCGACGGGCTGAACGCAGCGCGGGCGTTCGGCCCGTTGGGCCGCTCGCGTCGTCGGCGCAGCGCGGCCGAAGCGGTGGCGGCAGCCCCTCCTTGCCGCCTGGGCCTACCGCTGCCGCACGTACTGCCCCGGCGCCGCATCGACCACGCGATACCCCCGGCGCGGCGCGCCGATCGCCGGCGGCTTGCCGTGGCCGCTCGAATGCGACGCCAGCCAGCGCTGCCACGCCGGCCACCAGGAGCCGGCGTGCTGCGGCGCGGTGTCGAACCAGTCCTCGGGCGCGAGGTGCGGGTCGGGCAGGCGCCGCGTGCGCATGCGGTAGTGGCGCTTGGGGTGCACGGGGCCGCTGACGATGCCCGCGTTGTGGCCGCCGGAGGTGAGCAGGAAGGTGAAGTCGTCGGATCGCACGAGGTTGTCGACCTTGTAGACCGACTTCCATGGCGCCACGTGGTCGGTCTCGGTGCCGACCACGAACATTGGCCGGTTGATGTCCGACAGCCGGATCAGCTTGCCGTCGACCGGGAAGCGGTTGGTGGCCAGTTCATTGTCGAGGTAGAGGCGGTACAGGTACTCGGTGTGCATGCGCCACGGCATGCGCGTGCCGTCGGCGTTCCACGCCATCAGGTCGATCATCGGATCGCGCTCGCCCTTCAGGTAGTTGGTGACCAGCGGCCGCCACAGCAGATCCTGCGCGCGCAGCAGCGCGAAGGCGCCGGCCATCTGCTTGCTCTCGAGCACGCCCTTGCGGTGCATGGTCGCCTCGAGCACTGCGAGCTGGCTCGGATTGATGAAGAACGCCAGCTCGCCCGGCTCGGAGAAGTCGGTCTGCGCCGCGAACAGCGACACCGACGCCAGCCGCTGGTCGTGCTCGCGCGCCAGCGCGGCAGCGCCGATCGCGAGCAGGGTGCCGCCGATGCAGTAGCCCACCGCGTGGACCTTGCGCTTGGGCACGATGGCGCACACGGCGTCGAGCGCGGCGAACAGCCCGTGGTCGAGATAGTCGTCCATGCCGACGTCGCGGTCCTTTTCGTCGGGGTTGCGCCACGACAGCATGAACACGGTGTGGCCCTGGTCGACCAGGTACTTGACCATCGAATTGCGCGGGCTCAGGTCGAGGATGTAGTACTTCATGATCCACGCCGGCACGATCAGCACCGGCTCGGCGTGCACGGTCTTGGTCGTGGGCTCGTACTGGATCAGCTCGATCAGCGCGTTGCGCAGCACCACCTTGCCCGGCGTGACGGCCACCGTCTTGCCGACCTCGAACGCTTCGGTACCCGCCGGCGCGGCGCCTTCGAGCGTGTGCGCGAGATCCTCGATCGCGTGCCTGAAGCCGCGCGCCAGGTTCTGCCCGTTCTCGGCCTTGGTCTGCGCCAGCAGCTCGGGGTTCGACGCCAGGTAGTTCGACGGCGAGGCCGCATCAAGCAGCAGGCGCACCGCGAACTCGAGCAACTGGCCGTGGTAGTCGGTGACGCCGCTGACGCCGCGCACCGCCTCGTTGAGCAACGCGACGCTGTTCTGGTACGCGCGGGCGTAGACGTTGAACGGGAATCTCGACCAGGGCTCGGCCTCGAAGCGCCGGTCGGCCGAGCCGTTGAAGCCTTCGCCCGGCGAGCGCGGCACGCCCGCAGCGGCCTGCAGCGCGAACAGCCAGGTGTCGTTGGCGCGCACCATCGCGTGGCTCTGCAGCTCGCGCCGCCGCGCCGGCGACAGCGCCAGGTGCATCGCCCAGTCGGCCCAGGCGGCGGTGAAGGCGGTCGGCGCGAGGCCCGAGGTCATCTGCGCCACCTGGGCGCGGAACTCGCGGTCGACATCGGCGGCGGTGGGCGCGGGCTTGGCGGTCTTGGGCATGCTGTCGGCTCGTGGCGAACGCGCGCATCTTAGAAGCTGCTGCCCCGACCCCGGGTTAGGGTCCGCCGGGGTGACGGCGCGCGATGCCGCAACAGCGGCCGCCGGCGTGCCGGGCTGCGTCGCTCAGCGCACCACCTTCACCGGCAGGCCCGGCTTGGGCTCGGCGCCGCCGCCGTAGATGCCGTTGATCAGGCGCAGTTGCGCCTCGGCTCGCTGCGGCAGCGGCGACGCGCGCGCCAGCTCGCCGAAGCCGCCGCGCGGGTAGGGCACCGTGTCGATGCGCCACGGTCGCGCCGCGGCGCGATCGGCCGCCGTCAGCGCGCG
>JAJVIL010000033.1 GCA_022072045.1 Burkholderiaceae bacterium
GCAGCGCCGGGCGGTGGATGTCGCCGACGAAGGTGTTGATCACCTGCCGGTGCGCGCGCTGCTCGTCGTAGCAGCTCTGCTCGCAGCGCGCGGCGCCGACGCAGCTCATCGAGGTGCGCACCGCGGGGCCGGCGCCGCCGAGGTCGAAGCCCAGCTCGTTGAGGTCGTCGAACGCGGCCTGCACCTTGTCGCTCTTGGCGCCCTGGAACATGATGTCGCCGCTCTGGCCGTGAAAGGCGATCAGGCCCGACCCATGCTTCTCCCAGATGTCGCACATCTTGCGCAGCACCTTGGTGTCGTAGTGCATGCCGGCGGGCGGCTGCACGCGCAGCGTGTGGAACTCGGCAGCGTCGGGGAACACCGGCTTGTCGTCCTCGCCCTTCAGCTCGGTGAAGCGCGGGATCACGCCGCCGCCGTAGCCGAACACGCCGATCGTTCCGCCCTTCCAGTAGCCCTTGCGCGTGCGGTACGAGGTCTCGAGCTGCCCCAGCAGGTCGACCATGTAGTCCTTGTCGTCGGCCAGGCGCTTGAGCCCGGTGACGAAGCTCGGCCAGGGGCCGCCCTCGAGCTGATCGAGGATCGGCGTGGGGTGCGGTTTCTTGGCCATGCGCTGTCTCCTGTCGTCGCCGCCCGGCGGCCGCAGGCTCGCCGGTGCCTTCGGAAGCGCCGGCCATGCGGCCGGCGCGCGGTTCCCGCGTTGGCCGCCACGATAGAGCGCCCGCGCGGTCGCGGTATACCCCGGAAGGGTTATCCGCCGCTCACCCGTACCGGGTATGGACGCTGTCGAGGCGCCCGCGCTCAATGCGGCTTTCGCACCGCCTGGGCATGACGCGCATCATTCCGATCGCGCAGCTGCACGCGCCGCTCGGCGGCCAGCGCATCGAGCTGCAGCAGGTCGACCACGAGGCCGGCGGCCTGAGCCTGCTGCGCACGCGCATCCGCGAAGGCCGGCGCTTCACCGTGTTCGACATCGACCCCGACACAGCGCTCGAATGGGGCCAAGCGCTGCAACGCTGGGCCGAAGCGCAGAAGGGCGGATAGGGTGAAGCAGCTCGATGGCGCCTCACTGCGCTGGCAGCAGAGCGCGCCACGCACCTTTGCATGGTTGCTCGAGGTCGGCCCGCGGATGGCCGGGCGCCGCGCGCATGCGCTAACCGCGCGTGGCCCGAGGGCGGTACCCCGCCCGGGCTCAAAATGTGCCGCCCCGCGCTGCGCGCGGGGTTCGCTGCGATGCTCGCCCGACGAGGGCGTCTGCGGTACCGCCGTCCGCGGCGCTGAACGCGCCGCGAACTTCACGGCGTCCTCGCCGGTCCGGCGCCTTCGGCGCCGGACTGCCCCTCGCCGTTCTGCGCTTCTCGCCGGCCCATATTCGCCCCAGCGGGGTACCGCCCTCGGGCCCGGCGAACGCTGGTGTTGTTCGACGAAGAACACGGTGGTGCCCAGCAAAGCCGTGGTCGGGTGTGCGCCGGCAGCGACATATGCGGCGCCGAGCAGCGCAGAGCGCGTGGCCGCGCGCGCGCAGCGCGCGCTTCGTGCTCTGACTCGCGGCGATTGTCCGAGCGCAACGACCGCAGGGAGTGAAGCGAGTTTTGCCGCGGGCCATGCGATCGAGCAGCGCAGGGAACCCCTCGCGCAGCGAGGGGCTGCCGCATTCGAGCGCCGGCGCATACCCGGCCGCGGCTTTGCCTCGCGAGGTCTGCGCAAAGACTTGGCGTTTCGTGCATCGCAAGTGCCGCGCGACACAATGGATCATTGAAGTGATGGACACCCCCGCCGCCATGGTCGACGTGACGTTCGCGCTTGCTGGCGACACGCTGCCGCGCGACCATGGGCAGGCGCTGGCGCAGGCGCTGGCGCGGCTGCTGCCGTGGCTCGACGACGAGCCGGCGCTCGGCGTGCACCGCGTCAAGGTGGTCGCCGGCAGCGGCGAACCGGCGCTGCTGTCGCCGCACTCGCGGCTGGCGCTGCGCGTGCTGCGCGCACGCGCCGCCGAGGTGGCGATGCTCTCCGGCACCACGCTCGACGTCGGTGGCTGCCACGTGCGGCTGCGCGAGGCGACGGTGCGCGAGCTGCTCGCGCACGGCACCTTGTACGCCGCGCTGGTGCTCGAGCCGGCCGCCGGCCAGTGCGACGAGGCATCGTTCCTCGAGTGCGTGCAGGCCGAACTCGACGCGCTCGGGGTGAAGGCGCGCGTCATCTGCGGCCGGCGCGGTGCGCTGCGCCACCGCGACGCGCAGCTCGACGGCTTCAGCCTGATGCTCGACGGCCTGTCGGCCGACGATTCGCTGCGCGTGCAGCAGCACGGCCTGGGCGCACACCGCCGCCTGGGCTGCGGGGTGTTCGTGCCCCACCGCTCGGCCGCGGCCGTGGCGGCCTAGGGCCGAGGCCACCGTGCGAGTCAAGAGCCACTGGTTCCGCAGCGAGGCGCCCAAGAGCGCCGAGCAGCAGGCCAGCGCCGCGGCGTTCATCGTCTGGCGCACGGCGCACCACATGCTGCAGCAGATGCGCAAGGCCGGCTTCCAGATCGACCCCGGCGTCGCGTACTTCGAGTTCCAGCGCGAGGCGATGGCATTCCTGATCGCGGTGATCGACCGCATCGCCTACGCGCGCATGGACCCGGACACCCGCGGCGCATTCATTCAGGCGCTGGTGCACCACGGCGCGCGCACCCTGCAGGACAACGCGGCCGAGCTGATCGGGCCGCGCGCCGACGGCGCGTCGCACGGCGACGCCTTCATCGACCTCGTCAACGAGCTGAACGGCCACTATGCGGAGTTCGGCGCCGACCCCGGCGCACGCGGCGACTCGTTCGCACCCGACTTCGGCTTCGTTCGCTACTTCGCCAGCCGGCTCGCCGACACGCTGCCGCAGCCCGATCAGCGCTGGGCGCTCGACCAGGTGATGGCCAGCGAAGCGCCCGCGGCGGTGCAGACGATGCAAGGTGCGCTCGACAACCTGCTGTCGCCGCGGCCGCGCAGCGCGCGGCGCACGTCCCTGAGCGGCGACTGATGGGCGCGCCGACTCTCACCACCGCGGCCGCGCCCCGGGCGACGCCCGACCTCGCCGCCCCGCGCGTCTACGCGGCGTGGCGCGAGCGCAAGCTGGCCGACACCGCGCGCAGCGTCGACGACCTGCGGGTCGACATCGCCGACCCGCTGGCGCTCACCCCCGACGAGCGCCAGGCGCTGCTGCAGTGCTGCGCGCGCTGGAACATGGCGCTCTATCGCTGCCGCGGCAAACCAGCCGACAAACCGGCGGTGCTCGCGCTGGCGCGCCAGCTCGGCCTGCGCCGCCTCGACGGCAACTGGCTGGCCGACGACGACGGGCTGTCGAGCATCGCGGTGCGCGCCGACCTCGGCGAGCCGCGTGGCGCGTACATCCCCTATACGACGCGGCCGATCAAGTGGCACACCGACGGCTACTACCACCCCAACGAGCGGCGCATCCACGCGATGCTGCTGCACTGCGTGCGCCCGGCGGCCAGCGGCGGCGTCAACGCGCTGCTCGATCACGAGCTGGCGTACATCGCGCTGCGCGACGCGTCGCCGCGCTGGCTGCAGGCGCTGATGGCGAGCGACGCGATGACGATTCCCGCGCGCACCGACGACGACGGCGTGGCACGCGCCGCGCAGGCCGGGCCGGTGTTCTCGCTCGGCGCGGGCGGCGCGGTGCACATGCGCTACACCGCGCGCACGCGCAGCATCGTCTGGAAGGACGACCCGGCCACGCACGAGGCGGTGGCGTTCCTCGAGCGCTTCCTGGCCGACAACCCGTTCACGCTGCGCCTGCGGCTCGAGCCCGGCATGGGGCTGGTGGCCAACAACGTGCTGCACGACCGCAGCGGCTTCACCGACGACCCCGCTGCGCCGCGCCTGCTGTGGCGCGCGCGCTACCTCGACCGTGTCGACGCGCCGACGCCCGCACGTGCCGTGCCGGAGGCCCCATGGCGCAGTGGGTGACGATCTGGCGCGCCGCGCAGCTCGTCGGCGTGCCGCGCGGCGTGCTGCAGCAGCGCGTGCGCAGCGGCGAGATCGAACTCGCCGACGGCCTGGTGTCGACCGATACGCTGCTGCGGCTGTACCCCGCCACCGAGGTCGAGCGCTCGGGCCTGTTCGAACGCGTGATGCAGATCCGCGACGACGCCTTCGCGCAGCGCGTGCGCGAGCGCTTGCTGCCGAGCCAGGAGGTGCTGGCGCAGCGGCTGTTCCGTCAAGGCCAGGAGCTGGCCGACGTGCAGCGCCACCTGCAGCGCTACCACGCGCTGGTGCTCGAACTGCGCGAGGCGCTGCAGCGCGCGCTCGCCGACGACGCCGACGACACCCGGCTGCTCGCACTGCAACGCCAGCTGAACGACGGGCTGGCGCGGGCGCTGGCCACCGAACCGGTCGATGTGCTGAACGTGATGGACGACGTGCTCAAAGTGGTCTCGGCGCAGGTGACGCTGCGTCCGAGCGGACACCAGTTCGCGGTGGAAGGCCACGACACGCTGCTGCAGGCCGGCCTGCGCGCAGGGCTCAAGCTCAACTACGGCTGCGGCAACGGCACCTGCGGCATGTGCAAGGTGCGTGTGATCTCGGGGCAGGTGGCCAAGTGCATGCCGTTCGACTACCCGATGTCGGAGCTCGAGAAGCAGCAGGGCTACGCGCTGATGTGCGCCAACACCGCCGCCAGCAGCGAGCTGACCGTCGAGACGCTCGAGGCCGCCGGCCCGGCCGACATCCCCGAGCAGCAGATCGTGACCACCGCGCGCGCGGTGCGCGAACTCGCGCCGCGCACGCGGCTGCTGCACCTGCAGACGCCGCGCAGCCACCGGCTGCGCTTCCTGGCCGGCCAGGCGGTCACGCTCGGCCACGCCGGCACGCTGCGCAGCGCCGGCGAAGACATGAGCGTGACGCTGCCGATCGCCAGTTGCCCGTGCGACGACCGCAACCTGCACTTCTTCATCGACGGCGACGCCGACGACGCCTTCTCCAAACTGGTGTTCGACGGCACGATCAAGCCCGGCGACGCGATCAACCTGCGCGGGCCGGTGGGCGAGTTCGTGCTCGGCGACGGCCAGCGTCCGCTGGTGTTCGCTGCCTGCGATCTCGGCTTCGCGCCGATCAGGAGCCTGATCGAACATGCGCTGTCGCTCGACAGCGCGCCGTCGCTGTCGCTGTTCTGGCTGGCCACGCGCGCCGACGGGCACTTTCAGGCCAACCAGTGCCGCGCGTGGTCGGAAGCGCTCGACCCGTTCGAGTACGCGCTGTTCAACCACGCCGACGCGGCGGTCGGCGCGCAGCAGGTGTTCGAGGCCATCCGCGCCGACCAGTTCGACGTCGACTGCGATTTCTACCTCGCCGGGCCGCGCGAGTTCGTCGGGCCGCTGGGCGACGCGCTCGTCGACGCCGGCGTGCCGGCGCAGCAGATCGCGCGCGAGGTCGTGTGAGCGAAACCGGCCACGACGCCGGCTGCGACAGCGGCGAGCCGTTCGCGCTGCGCGTGCTGGGCGACAGCATGCTGCCGGAGTTCGCCCACGGCGACATCATCGTCGTGGAGCCCGACGGCGCGCTGCACGACGGCAGCTTCGTGCTGGCCCGCGTCGGCGACGAGTGGGTGTTCCGCCAGCTCGCCCGCGACCCCTCAGGCTGGCGGCTGCGGGCGCTGAACGGGGCCTTCCCCGACCGGGCCCTGCCCGACCTGGGCGCCGTGCGCGGCGTGGTGATCCAGAAGGCGGTGCCGGGGCGGCGGCGGCTGAGCAAGCGCTACGTCTAGGTCGCACCGCTTCGATTCACCTGGCGGCCCCCCTGGCCGCACACCCGCTGGCCGGCGGCGGCGATCCAGCGGTTAGCATCGGCGCGGCCCGCTTGGGCGCCGGCGAGGTGCGCGTGTCGTACTTGAATGACCCCCGAGTGTTCTTCGCGGCCGAGCGCACGCTGCTGGCTTGGCAGCGCACGGCCATCGCGCTGATCGGCCTGGGTTTCGTGGTCGAGCGCTTCGGTCTGTTCATGCGCCTGGCCACCGGCGGGCTGGCCGCCGACGGCGCCCGCCTGCCGCCGTTGCAGGGGCATCTGTCGCTCGCCTTCGGGGTCGCCTTCCTGCTGCTCGGCGCGGTGGTCGCTGCGGTCGCCGCGTGGCAGTTCGGCCGCTTCCTGCACGAGCTGTCGGGCCCCGAGATTCCGCGCGGACACGCGACCTGGCTCGGCCCCGCGATCAACTACGCGCTGGCGCTCACCGCGCTGGCGATGGTGGTCTGGATCGTCGCGACGGCGCCGTCGTCCTGAAGGCCTGCACGCCAGATACCGTGTCGGCCGGCGCACCGATCCTTGCAGGCGCGCTCGCGCGCGCGGCAGCGCTGCTGGTGGCCTGCGTGCTCGCCGCCTGCGCGGCGCGGCCGCTGGGCCCCACGGTCCCGGCCCCGTGGCAGCCGTCGCCCAACTTCGACCAGCGCCGGCCGACTCTCGTGGTCATCCACTACACCGGCAGCGAGACCGCGGCCGATGCGCTGCACACGCTCACGCGCGCATCGCCCGCGGTGAGCGCGCATTACCTGATCGTGCGCGACGGCAGCATCGTCCAGCTCGTCGACGAGCGCGCGCGGGCGTGGCACGCGGGCGAGTCGCGCTGGGGCGCATCGTTCGACGTCAACTCCGATTCGATCGGCATCGAGCTCGACAACGACGGCCGCACGCCGTATCCGCAGCAGCAGATCGACGCCTTGCTCGGCCTGCTGTCCGATCTGCGAGCGCGCTATCGGCTGCCGGCGGCGAACTTCGTCGGGCACGCCGACGTCGCGCCGCGGCGCAAGGCCGACCCCGGAGCGCTGTTCCCATGGCAGATGCTCGCCGCCGCCGGCTTCGGCCTGTGGTGCGACCCGCCGTACCCCGAGCCGCCACCCGGCTTCGACCTCGCGCTCGCGCTGCGCGCGATCGGCTACGACGTGCGCCAGTTCGACAGCGCGCTGACCGCCTTTCGCCTGCACTACGCACCGGACGAGTCGGCGCCCGAGCCCAGCGAACGCGACCGCGCGCTCGCGCATTGCCTGGCCGCCCTGGCACTCGGGCCGTAGCGGCCCTGGCGGGCGCAGCGCGCAGGCGATACTGCGCCGATGTTCGCCGCCTGGATGCTCGGCTACTTCGTCACCGGCGCCATCGTCGGCTTCCTGGCCGGGCTGCTGGGCATCGGCGGCGGCATGTCGCTGGTGCCGATCCTGGCTGCGATGTTCACCGCGCAGCAGCTTGCGCCCGACCACACGGTGCACCTGGCGCTGGGCACCGGGATGGCGTCGATCATGTTCACGTCGAGCGCCAGCGTGCGCGCGCACCACGCGCTCGGCGGCGTCGACTGGTCGCTGGTGCGCCGGCTGGCGCCGGGCATGGTGGCGGGCACGCTGCTGGCCACCGCGCTGTCGGGCTGGGTGCCGCAGCGCGCGCTCGCGCTGGCCTTCTCGGCGATCGTCTACGCCGGGGCGACGCAGATCATGCTCGGGCGCAAGCCGAGCGCGGCGCGCAGCCTGCCCGGCACGCCGGCGCTGCTGGCCACCGGGCTGGCGATCGGCGTCGTCTGCGGGCTGGTGTCGGCCGGCGGCGCGTTCATGACGGTGCCGTTCATGCTCTATTGCGGCGTCGCGATGACCAGGGCGATCGGCACCGGCGCCGCGCTCGGCGTGCCGGTGGCGGTGGTGGGAGCGATCGGCTACGTGGCCAGCGGGCTGCAGGTCGCGGGCCTGCCGCCGCTCGCATTGGGCTTCGTGCACGGCCCCGCGCTGCTCGGCATCGTCGCCGGCAGCACGCTGACCGCGCGTTTCGGCGCGCGCACCGCGCACCGCATGCCGGTGGCGGTGCTGCGCCGCATCTTCGCGCTGCTGCTGTACGCGCTGGCGACGAAGATGCTCTGGACGTATCTCTAGCCGCGCAGCGCGCGATCCGGCGGGAGCGAGCCGTTTATCTTGCCGCGGCGAGATTTACCTCCGCGGGCGTTGGCGCGATACTGCGTCCCCCTCGCGCCGGTTCACCGGCAAGGAGACGCTCATGGACCTCGGGCTCAAAGGCAAGACCGCGCTCGTGACGGGCGCCACCAAGGGCATCGGGCGCGCCGTCGCCGCGGCATTCGCCGACGAGGGCGCCAACGTCTCGATCTGTGCACGCAACGCCGACGCGGTGGGCACCGCGGTGGCGGCGCTGAAGGCCAAGGGCGTCAAGGCTTTCGGCCGCGCGCTCGACGTGGCCGACGGCGCGGCGCTCGCCGGCTGGGTCGCCGCCAGCGCCAAGGAGCTCGGCGGCATCGACGCGCTGGTGTGCAACGTCAGCGCCCTGGCGGCCGGCGACAACGCCGACACCTGGGAGAAGTCGTTCCGCGTCGACATGATGCACACCGTCAACGCCGTGCAGGCGGCCGTGCCACACCTGGAGAAGTCCGACTGCGCGTCGATCGTGCTGATCTCCAGCGTGTCGGGCTTCGAGGTCGACTTCGCCGCCGGCTCGTACGGCGCGATCAAGGCCGCGCTGATCCACTACGCCAAGGGCCTGAGCCGCCAGTTGGTGGGCAAGGGCATCCGGGTCAACTGCGTGTCGCCGGGCAACACCTACTTCGACGGCGGCTTCTGGCAGACGGTCGAGAAGAACATGCCCGATCTGTTCGCCTCGACGCTGAAGGTCAACCCCACCGGGCGCTTCGGCACCGCCGAGGAGGTCGCCCACGGCGTGGTGTTCCTCTCCAGCCCGAAGGCCAGCCGCATCTCCGGCAGCAACCTGGTGATCGACGGCGCGCTGACCGTCGCGGTCTGAGGAGCGCACCGTGGCCCCGCACGACCGGCACACCATCCACCGCCAGCACATCCACCACGGCTGGAACAACGCCTTCGAGCCGGTGCTGCGCATCGCGCCCGGCGAGACGGTGCACTTCGAGACCGTCGACGCGTCGTCCGGGCAACTGCACCGCGAATCGACCGCGGCCGACCTGGTCACGCTCGACCTGGCGCGCGTCAACCCGGTGACCGGGCCGGTCTACATCGACGGCGCCCAGCCGAGCGATGCGCTGAAGGTCACGGTGCTGTCGTTCAAGCCGTCCGGCTGGGGCTGGACCGGCAACATCCCGGGCTTCGGCCTGCTGACCGACCAGTTTCCGAACGCGCACCTGCACCACTGGCGGGTCGACCCCGGGCTGAAGCCGGCGATGTACGGCCCCGGCGGGCGCGTGCCGCTGAAGCCGATGTGCGGCACCATCGGCGTCGCGCTCGCCGAGCCGGGGCTGCACAGCGTGATTCCGCCGCGGCAGGTGGGCGGCAACATGGACGTGCGCGACATCGCCGAGGGCACCGAGCTGTGGCTGCCGATCGAGGTGCCCGGTGCGCTGTTCTCGGTGGGCGACACCCACGCCGCGCAGGGCGACGGCGAGGTCTGCGGCACCGCGATCGAGAGCGCGCTCGACGTCAGCCTGAAGATCGAGCTGGTGAAGGACGCGCGGCTGCGCATGCCGCGCTACGTCACGCCGGGCCCGGTGGCGACCCACCTGGACCAGCGCGGCTACGAGGTCACCACCGGCATCGGCCCCGACCTGATGGCCGGCGCGCGCGTCGCGGTGTCGGAGATGGTCGAGCTGCTGGCCAGGCGCTACAACTACTCGCCGATCGACGCCTACATGCTGTGCAGCGTGTGCGCCGACCTGCGCATCAGCTCGATCGTCGACGTGCCGAACTGGGTGGTGTCGTACTACTTCCCGCGCTTGGTGCTCGAGTAGCGCGGCGGGGGCGATTGCGCCCGGGCCCCCGCGAAGCCATCGGCTCGGCCAACTGCGATTGATGCAGTCCAATCGTCGATGCGGCGCAGCGTAGAATAGATGCATTTTCGTTGCATCTTCTGCCGAAGAACCACGCCGCAGCGCACTCCGCCATGACCACCATGCTCGAACTCGAAAAATCACCCACCGCGCCGGCGCGCCGGTTCGCGCTGTGGGAGCTCGGCTTTCGCCCGTTCTATCTGCTGGCCAGCGCGTTCGCCGCGCTGTCGATCGCGCTGTGGGCGCTGCAGTACGCCGGCCTGCTCGGCCACGCCTACCTCAACGGCCCGCTGTGGCATGCGCACGAGATGGTGTTCGGCTTCGTGCTGGCGGTGATCGTCGGCTTCCTGCTCACCGCGGGCAGCAACTGGACCGGCCGGCCGACGCTCAAGGGGCCGCCGCTGGCGGCGCTGGCGGCGCTGTGGCTGCTCGCCCGTGTGCTGGTGCTGACGCCGTGGGGCTGGGCGGCGGCTGCCGCCAACGTCGCGTTCCCGCTGGCCGCCGCGGGCGTGCTCGCGATGGCGTTCGTGCGCGCGCGAAGCTGGCGCAACGTCTTCTTCGTCGCCGTGCTCGCGGGCCTGGCGCTGGCCGACGGCGCGATCTTCCTGGCCCAGCTCGGCGTGGTCGAGCTGCCGACGCTGTTCGGCATCGCAGTGGCGCTCGACCTGGTGCTGTTCGTCATCGCGGCGATGGCCGGCCGCGTGGTGGCGATGTTCACCAACAACGGCGTGCCCGGTGCCGCGGCCAGGCGCAACCCGAAGGTCGAGCAGGCCGCGCTCGGCTTGCTGCTGATGCTGATCGCTGCCGATGTGCTGAGTGCGCCGCCCTGGCTGCTGGCAGTCATCGCCGTGGCGGCCGCACTGGCGCATGTGGCGCGCTGGTGGCTGTGGCAGCCATGGCGCACGCTGCGCGTGCCGCTGGTGTGGGTGCTGCATGCCGCGTATCTTTGGGTGCCGGTGCACCTCGTGCTGCGCGCCGCCGCCGAGATGGGCTGGGTCGCGCCGACGCTGGCCTGGCATGCGCTGACGGCAGGGGCGATCGCCGGCATGATCATCGGCATGATGACGCGCACCGCGCGCGGCCACACCGCGCGGCCGCTGCGCGCCGACCGCTTCGACGTCGCGTGCTACGTGTGCGTGCTGGCCGCCGGCGTGGTGCGGGTCGCGCTGCCGCTGGCGGCGCCCACGCTGACGCTGCACGCCGTGCTGTGCTCGGCGGCGCTGTGGTCGGCCGGGTTCGGGCTTTACGCGCTGCGCTACGGCCCGATGCTGTTGCGGCCGCGGCTCGACGGCCGCCCCGGCTGACGGCACAGTTTGTCCCCCGTCAAGGTGCGCCCCGGTGCGCCGGCGCATGCTGCCCGTACCCGAGGTGCGCATGATCCCCACGGCGATCGATGTCATCCGCAGCGAGCACGCCGCGCTGTCGGCGATGTTGCGCTCGATCCAGCTGCTGATCGCGCAGCATCGGCGCGAAGGCACGCCGCCCGACTTCGCGGTGCTGCGCGCGATGTTGTTCTACGTCGACGAGTTCCCGGAGAAGCGCCACCACAAGAAGGAATCGGAGCTGCTGTTCCCGAAACTGCGCGCACGCACGCCGCAGCATCGCGACGTGCTCGACCGGCTCGACCTCGAGCATGCGCGCGGCGAGCTGCGCGTGCGCGAGCTGGAGCATGCGCTGCTGGCCTACGAGATGATGGGCGAGTCGCGTCGCGCGGCGTTCGAGGACGCGGCCACGCGCTATGTCGACTTCTACCTCGCGCACATGGCGCTCGAGGAGCGCGAGGTCCTGCCGCTGGCCGAGCGCACGCTGACCGCCGCCGACTGGAGCGAGTTGAACGAGGCCTTCGCCGCCAACCGCGACCCTTTGACCGGCGCGGAGCCCGAGGCCGAATACACGCAGTTGTTCAGCCGCATCGTCAACCTCGCGCCGGCCCCCGTCGGCCTGGGGCCTGTTCACACTGCCGACGCCGGTGCGGCCGGGCCCGGCAGGCCCTAGGCGACGCCGGGCCCGTCGCGCTGGGCCCGGCTGTCAGATGACGCGCGAGAAGCGCTCGCGCGCGCGGTCGGCCTGCAGGTGGCGGTCGAACACCATCGCGATCGCGCGCACCACGTACCAGCCGGCCGGCGTCACGCGGATGCCGGCATCCTCCACCTCCACCAGGCCGGCTTCCTCGAACGCCGACATCTGCTGCAGCTCGTTGGCGAAGTAGCTGCGCACGTTGACCAGGTGCGCCAGCTCGATCGACTCGAACTCGAGCCAGCCCTGGCACATCAGCGCCATGATCACCGCGCGGCGCACCACGTCGTCGCGCGACAGCGCGAAGCCGCGCGCCACCGGCAGCTGGCGCTGGCGCAGCGCGTCGTAGTACTCCGACAGCGTCTTGGCGTTCTGATAGTAGGTGGCGCCGACGCGGCCGATCGACGACACGCCCAGGCCGATCAGGTCGCAGTCGGGCTGCGTGCTGTAGCCCTGGAAGTTGCGGTGCAGCCGGCCCTGCCGCTTGGCCACCGCCAGCGCATCGTCGGGCAACGCGAAGTGGTCCATCCCGATGTAGGTGTAGCCGTGCGCCAGCAGCCCGCCGATCGCGTTGCCGAGCATCGCCACCCGCTGCGAGGCACCGGGCAGTTGCTCGGCGGCGATGCGCCGCTGCGGCTTGAAGCGCGCCGGCAGGTGCGCGTACGCGTACAGCGCGATGCGGTCGGGCCGCAGTTCGCCGATCTGCTGCACGGTGCGCGCGAAGCTGCGTGCGCTCTGCCGCGGCAGGCCGTAGATCAGATCAGCGTTGATCGACTGGAAGCCGAGCTGACGTGCGCACGCCATCAGGTCGCGCACGCTCTCGTAGGGCTGCACCCGGTGCACCGCGATCTGCACCTGAGGGTCGAAATCCTGCACCCCGAAGCTGATGCGGTTGAAACCCAGCTCGCGCAGGTGCGCCAGCCGCTGGTTGGTGACCGTGCGGGGGTCGACCTCGATCGACATCTCAATGTCGGGCTCGAAGCGCAGCACCGCTCGCAGCGCGCGCAGCGTGCGCGTCAGCTCGGCGTCGGACAGGAAGGTGGGCGTGCCGCCGCCGAAGTGCAGCTGGCTCACCGGCTGCTCCGGGCCGAGGGCCTCGATCACCAGGTCGAGCTCGGTTTCCAGCGCATCGAGGTACTCGGCGGCGCGCTCGTGGTGCCGTGTGATGATCTTGTTGCAGGCGCAGTAGTAGCACAGCGACTCGCAGAACGGGATGTGCAGGTAGACCGACAACGGCGTCGGGCTGCCGAAGGTGGCACGCTGGCGCAGGGCCCGCCGGGCGTCGGCCGCGCCGAAGGCTTCGACGAAGCGGTCCGCGGTCGGATACGATGTATACCGCGGACCCGGGGTGTCGAACCGATGCAGCAACGCTTCGGAAAGCGCGGCTTGCGGCTCGCGGGAGACGGTCTGGACTGCAGGCACGGCGTCATGGTGAGCCCGGGGCGGGCCACCGGCCTTGACCGAACGCAAGCATGATGTCCGTAGCAGCAACCGACCAACCCCCTCCGCCACCACCCCCTGAGCCATGTCAAGCAGTGCCCCTCCCGCCGCCCACCCGCTGACCGCCGCGGCGCTGAAGGCAGCCTGCTCGACCTGCGGGTTGCGCGAGTTGTGCCTGCCGGTGGGGCTCAACGCGTCGGAGATGCAACGCCTCGACGGCCTGGTGGCGCAGCGGCGCAGCATCAAGCGCGGCGAGTCGCTGTACCGGGCGGGCGAACCGTTCGACGCGCTCTACGCGGTGCGCACCGGCTTCTTCAAGACCTGCACCTCGTCGGAGGACGGCCGCGAGCACGTCACCGGCTTCCAGATGGCCGGCGAGCTGCTCGGTCTGGACGGCATCAGCACCGACCGCCACACCTGCGCCGCGGTGGCGCTCGAGGATTCGCAGGTGTGCGTGATCCCGTACGCGCAGCTCGAGAGCCTGTCGCGCGACTTCACCGAACTGCAGCGGCAGTTCCACCGCATCATGGGCCGCGAGATCGTGCGCGACCACGGCGTCATGATGCTGCTGGGCAGCATGCGCGCCGAGGAGCGGCTGGCCGCGTTCCTGCTGAACCTGGCGCAGCGGCTCAAGGCGCGCGGCTTCTCGTCGACCTCGCTGATCCTGCGCATGACGCGCGAGGAGATCGGCACCTACCTCGGCCTGAAGCTCGAGACGGTGAGCCGCTGCTTCTCCAAGTTCCACGAGGACGGCATACTGAAGGTGCACCAGCGGCAGGTGCAGATCCTCGACGAGGCCGCGTTGCAGGCGCTGGTGAGCGGCGCCACCACCTGAGGCAGCTTCAAGCCGGTGCACGCGGTGCCATGCGCACCCGGCACAGCTTGCCGCTGCTGCGTTCGCGCAGCGGCGGCTGCGGCTCGTGCACGATGCGCACCTGCTCCAGCCCGTGCTCGCTGAGGAAGGCCTGCAGCGCCGCGCGGGAGCGTCCGAACGCCGCCACCGGGTCGGCAACCTCCGGCTCGAAGCGCAGCGCCAGCGCGTCGGGGGCACTGCACAGCAGTTGAAAGTGCGTCACCTGCGCACCCTCTTCGATCGCCGTCTCCAGCGCCAGCGGCAGCAGCGTGACCTCGCGGTCGCGCGCGTCGTGCATCACCAGCGTCTGGCCGCTGCGCCCCTGCACCTCGATCACCGGCAGGTGGGCGCCGCATGGACAGCTTTCGCCGGTGAACCGCACCGCATCGTCGAGCCGGTAGCGCAACAGCGGCTGCACATGGTTGGCCAGGTTGGTCAGCAGCACCGAGTGCGACGGCTCGCCCGCCGGCAGCGGACGCATCTGGCGATCGACCGGCTCGAGGATCACCCAGTCGTCGTTGAGGTGCAGGCGAGCGTGCTCGCACTCGCAGGCGATGGTGAAGAACTCCGAGGCGCCGTAGTTGTTGCGCAGCGGGCAACCGAACGCGCGCCTCAACAGCGCGCGCTGCCCGGCCGAAAGCTGCTCGCCGCCGAGCCACAGCTCGCTCAGGCGCAGCGCCAGGCGGCCGTCGAGCTGCAGCCGCGCCAGCGCGACGGCGCAGCTCGGGTAGGTGATCAGCACCGTCGGCTGGCAGGCGTGCAGCTCGCCGGCCAGTTGCGCCAGCGGCGTCAGCACCGAGAAGGTGTCGATCTGCGGCGCCAGCCACGACCAGTCGCTGCGCAGGCGGTTCAGCCGCGCCATCGCCACCGCGCCGGCGAAGCGGCCGCCCGTGGCCGAGACGAACGCAAAGCGCTGGCCGGCGCCCCAGGCCGTCAACGGCAGCGTCGACAGCGACGCCGGCGAGCGCAGTCTCAGCGCGTCGAGCACCTCGTAGGCGGCCAGGCTGCCTTCGTCCTGCACGAAGATGCCCGGCGTGCCGCTGGTGCCCGAACTCGTCCACACCAGGTAGCGGCCGAGAAACGCCTCGGCCAGGTCATGCGAGGTCGCGAGGAAGCGCTCGACCGCCGCGCGCGTCACCGCGCGGTCGGTGGCCCAGTCGTCGAAGCGCTGCATCAGCTCGGCCTTGCCGACCGGCTCGATCGCGTGCAGGTCG
>JAJVIL010000046.1 GCA_022072045.1 Burkholderiaceae bacterium
GGCGCGACCTCGGTCAGCCAGCGCGCCGCGCCCGGCAGCCCGCGCGGCACCATCTCGCCCAGGTTGGTGAACACGCCGCACTCCCTCAGCCGGCCTGCGCGCCGTAGCAGCCACGGCCCACGGCGGTGAGGCGGTTGTGCTCGTCGAACACGTCGACGTCGACCACGCCGATCGTGCGGCCGACGCGGCGCACCGATGCCGTGGCGACGAGGAAGGCCCCCATCGACGGGCGCAGATAGTCGACGCGGAAGTTGATCGTCGGCACCCCGCCCTTGACGACGAGGGCGACCGCGAAATCGCCCACCGTGTCGATCAGCGCCGCGATCGGCCCGCCGTGGAACTGACCGCTGCCGGCGCCGCGCTCGAACTCGGGGCGCATCGGCATCTTCATCGTCAGCCGGCCCTCGGCCGCATCGGCCGCCACCAGCTCCAGGCGCATGAACGAGATGAACGGCGAGCCCTTCATCCAGGCGTCGAGGGTCTCGGGGGTGAATTCGGGCGGCATGGTCGCAAGTGGCGCGGCAATCGAAGGGCTGGGCCCTCAGGCCCTATTGTCAACGCATTGACAAAGGCCGGCCATTGTCCCGTGCTGCCCGGCAGCGCGATATCAGGGTTCGACCCCTGGCAGGCAGCCTCCGGCTCCCAATTGCGATGCCCGATGCCCACGGCACGCGCGCCGCGGAAAGCCGAAGCCACGCGAACTTGGCGCGCCGCTCGCAGGGGTCGGCCCCAGTGGCGCGAGCGGCGTCTGCCGGCCTACGCGCCGTCGCCGCCCGGGTGATAGCGCTTGACCAAGTGCAGCGTGTTCTTGTCGGTGTGGTGCATCTGCTTGCCGCCGATGGCCGCGAGCTTGAGGATCAGGGTCTGCTCGTAGTGAAACGTGCCATCGTCGGCGAAGGTGAACGTGCCCTCGAAGCCCTTGAGTTCGGCGCGCTGCGACAGATACTTGTTCTGCAGGATGCCGTAGTTGGGGTCGCCCGGCGTGGCCTTGAAGTGCAGCTTGCGGTCGCGCGGCTTGGCGGTGCCACCGGCGAGGATGGCGATGCCGCGCCCGAACACGACCACACGCATCACCTGGCCGGTCTTCTTCTCCCACAGCAGATAGCCGACCTCGTCGTGGAACGGATCCATGGCTTCCTCGCCGTGGCGCCAGGCGGTCATCTTGTAGTTCAACCCTTCGAGCACCTGCTGTCCGTTCTCGGTGGTGGGAATCGGCTTGAACCAGGCCTTCTCGAAGTAGCTCGTCTCGGTGGTCTCGTCATCCTTGTTGTGGTACGAGACGTCGACGCCGACGTTGCCTTCCCATTCGCCGACCAGCGGCGTCAGCGGCCCGAGCTTCTGCGGGCCCATGAACTCGGCCATGCTTGCATCTCCTGGTGAGTAGTTCGGTGTTCGACCGTAGCACGATGCGCTTGTTCCACTGCCCGCATGGCTTCACCGACCTTGCAGGGTGTCGCTCGGCGACTCACGCCGTGCGCGTGACCACCACCTCGAGATACTCGCCCGGTACGCGCAGCGTCTCGCCGCCGCCGCGGTCGAAGCGCGCCAGCAGGTCGAGCAGGTCGCGCTCGAGCAGCGCCTGCTTGTCGGGCGCGAGCGCGGCGAATGCGCGGTGCACCGGCCCGTAGTAGGCGCGGAACACATCCACCCAATGGCGCGCCGATTCGTAGCGGAACACGAATTCGCGCGGCGTGGCGCGCACCTGCTGGCCGGGGAACAGCTCGCGCAGGCCCTGCTCGGTGCCCCAGCGCACGGGTGGCCGCAGGCCCGACGGCGGCGGCACGTGGCGGCCCACCGCCTTCAGCACCTGGCCGACGAAGCCCTCGGGCGTCCAGTTGGCCAGGCCGATGACGCCGCCGCGGCGAACCACGCGCACCAGCTCGGCGGCGGCGCGCTGCTGGTCAGGAACGAACATCACGCCGAAGGTCGACAGCGCGGCGTCGAAGCTGCCGTCGCCAAACGGCAGCGCCTCGGCGTCGGCCTCGCGAAATTCGATCTGCAGTCGTTCGGCGGCGGCGCGCTCGCGGCCGCGCGCGAGCAGCGCGGGGACGTAGTCGGTCGACGTGACGTGCGCGAAGCGGCGCGCCGCCGCCAGCGTGGCGTTGCCGTTGCCGGCCGCGACGTCGACGACCTTGCTGCCCGCGCGCAGATCGATGGCCTCGCACAGGCTCTCGCCGACGATCTGCAAGGTGGTGCCGATGAGCGCGTAGTCGCCCGACGACCACACGGCCTGCTGGCGCTGCTTGATCGCGGCGAAATCGATGGTCGGTGCTTCGAGGATGGTCATGAGGGTCTCCAATGCAAACAGGTGACTCGAACACGTGGGCGTGTGGCAACGCCCGCACGATCGATGCTGGTCGTGCGGGCGCATCGCTTCAAGTTCTGTTTGTGAACCGGGTCGATTCAGGATCGATTCAGGGTCCGAATGGCGGCTGCCCACCGACGGCGTAGATTCGGTGTTCGGCGCGCGACGCGCAGGCGCCAAGGGGCTGCGGATGTCGGTCGGCAGTTATCGCCAGTTCTGTCCGGTGGCCATGGCCGCCGAGGTGCTGTGCTGCCGCTGGACGCTGCTCTTGGTGCGCGAGTTGCTGCTGGGGTCGGTTCGCTTCAACGACTTGCGCCGCGGCGTGCCGCGCATGTCGGCCGCGCTGCTGGCCAAGCGGCTCAAGGATCTGGAGGCTGCGGGCATCGTGACGCGCACGCGCACCGCGGGCGCGGCCGACGCGCACGAGTACCACCTGACGGCGGCGGGCCGCGAGTTGCGGCCGGTTGTCGAGGCGGTGGGCGTGTGGGGCCAGCGCTGGGTGAGCACCGAAGCCACGCTGCGCCACCTCGACGCCAACCTGCTGATGTGGGACATCCGCCGCAACGTCAGCGCCGAGCCGCCGCCGGCGGCGCGCACCACCATCGAGTTCATCTTCAGCGACCGCCAGCCGCCGCAGCGCCACTACTGGCTGGTGGTCGGCAGCGAGCGCGACGTCGATCTGTGCATGGTCGATCCGGGCTTCGACGTCGATCTGTACGTGACCACCGACCTGCGCACGCTGACCGAAGTCTGGCTGGGCTTGCGCGACTGGGCCCGCGCCAAGGACGGCGGCGCGATCCGGCTCAGCGGCCGTCGCGAATGCGAGCTCGACCTCCGGGCCTGGCTGCGCTTGAGCGTCTTCGCCACGGTGCCGAAGCAGGTGCAACGCGAGCGGAGGGGCTCGCGTGGCGGCGCGCTGCCCGATCGGCGCCTGCCCGTCAGCGGCCAAGCCGCCGGTTCCTGATCACCACCTGATACGGCCGCCACAGGTACCAGAAAGGCAGCGCCACCAGGTGCACCAGCCGGGAGAAGGGGAACAGTGCGATCACCAGGAAGCCGTTGAGCATGTGCAGCTTGACCACCCATGGCAGCGAGGAGACGTACTGCGTCTGAGGGTCGAGCATCACCAGCGAGTTCAGCCATGGCACGGCGGTATGCACGTACCAGTCCGCGCCCCAGCGGTAGGCGAGCGAGACCCAGAATCCCAGCGCCACCTGCACGAGCAACACCGCGAGCAATACCCAGTCCATCACCGTGGTCACGGCGAGGATGCGCGGCTGGGTCAGGCGGCGCACGATCAGCACCAGCAGGCCCACGAGCGCAGCCAGCGCCAGCGCGAAGCCCGCGATCTCCAGCGTGTAGAGCGTCAGCGGGTCCGCGATGATGCGCGACCACGCGCCGGGTACGAGAAAGGCCACCAGGTGCGCAAGCAACACGACGGTAATCCCGTAGTGCCAGGGTACCGAGCCCCAGAACAAGCGGCGATTCTCGAGCAGCTGCGACGACAGGCTCGAGTACGAGAAGCGGTCGTGGCGGTAGCGGTAGATGCCGCCGCCGATCGCCAACGCGAGCGCCACGTACGGAAACGCCGCGAACAAGATGGTCTCGGTCATGACGCTTGCCTCCTCAGCGGCCCCAGGTTTCGCGGAGCGCCACCCGCAGCGCCTCGAGCGCCCGGTGATAGGGATGCGGTTGCCTTTCGCCGCGCTCGTCGTCGGCGCTCGACTCCAGCACGAACCCGCCGGCGAGCACCTCGCCATGGCCGTGCCCGTCGAGTTGCCTGCGCGCCATGCCGGTGTCGCCGTCGAACTCGGCCTGCCCGTCGTGGTCGTCGCGGCCGGATTCGGGCTTGGTGGTCATCCGCTTGAGCGCAGGCAACAGCCCCTCGCGCACCAGCGCGTCGGCGCCCTCGCCGTCGTTGCTGTGCACGATGAAGCGCAGCACGATCGACAGCCGGTCTGGGATCTCGTTCGGGCTCGCGTCGAACGCTTCGGCCCGATAGCGCTCCTTCAGGCCGAGCAGAAAGCTGCTGCGCTTGTAGTTCTCGCCGAACAACTGATAGCCCAGGTAAGGGTGGCAGATCGGGTTCAGGTCGAAGAAGCCGCTGTAGACCTCCTCGAGCCTGCCGAGCGGCGACTCCTCGGCGAAGCCGCGAAAGTCGCCCAGCAGTGCGGCCGCCTCGGGCGCCACCGCGTGCAGCAGCGCCTCGCATTCGACCGCCTTGCGCGCCAGCCCAGGCTGCGGGTAGTCGAGGAGGTCGGCGAACAAGCCCAGCATGCGTTGACGCTCCACAGCGCGGTGCATGGTCACGGCCCTCGGTGGGGATCGTTGCGAAAGCCGAAGCCGACCTCGCCCTTGCGCGTGGGGTAGTTGCGCGAGATCGGGTCGAGCGCGGGAAAGAGCGCCTCGACCGCCGTCTCGCGCTCCATCGCGGGAACCACGAAGCGCTCCTCGAAGGTCGGCAGCGACGTGAGCCTGAAGATCGCCTCGACCTCCCGCGCATCGGTGTTGCCTCGGGCCAGTGCCATGTCCACTTCGGCTGCCGGCACGTCTCCGACCTTCTGTGCGCGCATGTAGATGCGCACGGCCATCAGCTTGCGATAAACATCGTGGACGACCTGCTCGTTGCCGGCCGACAGCAGGCTCGCCAGGTAGCGCAGCGGCACACGCGACTTTTCGAGCGCGCTCATCATCGGCGCCAGCGACTCGCTGCCGGAATCGACAGTGTCGTACCTGCCCTTGTCCATCCTGGCGAGCACCGGGCCCATCGGCGGCACGTAGAAGAGCATCGGCAGCGTGCGGAACTCCGGGTGCAGCGGCAGCGCGAGGTTCCAGGCCTTGACGAACCGGTAGACGGGTGAATTCTGCGCCGCGTCGATCTTCGAATCGGGGATGCCGCTGCGCTTGGCGGCGGCGATCACCGCCGGGTCGAACGGATCCTGGATGATGTCGCGTTGCGCCTGCACCAGCGAGCCCTCCGGCGCCATCGCCGCCTGCTCGATGCGCTCGGCGTCGTAGAGCAGCAGGCCGATGTAGCGGATGCGGCCGACGCAGGAGTGGAAGCACGCCGGAGGCTGCCCGCTCTCGAGGCGCGGATAGCACAGGATGCACTTCTCGGCCTTGCCGGTCGACCAGTTGAAGTAGGTCTTCTTGTACGGGCAGCCCGAAATGCACATGCGCCAGGCGCGGCATCGATCCTGATTGACCAGTACGACGCCATCCTCGCCGCGCTTGTAGATCGCCCCAGCGGGGCAGGCCGCGACGCAGCCCGGGTTCAGGCAGTGGTTGCAGATGCGCGGCAGGTAGAAGAACACCACGCGCTCGATCTCCTGCATCTGGCGGCGCTCTTCCTCGGTGGCGTTGTCGAGGTTCGGGTCGTTGTCGGCGTAGACCTGCGAGCCACTCAAGTCGTCGTCCCAGTTCGGCCCCGCCTCGATGGTGTCCATAAACTTGCCGGTGATCATCGACACCGCGCGCGCGGTCGGCTGGTCGTCTCCCTCGGGCGCATCGAAGAGATTCTGGTAATCGTAGGTCCAGGGCTCGAAGTAGTCGTCGAGCGTCGGCAGGTAGGGGTTGTAGAAGATGTTGCCGAGCGTCCCCCACCTGCCCTGCAGCCGCAGGCGCAGCCGCTTCTTCTTGTCGAGCAGCCAACCGCCGCGATACTTGCCCTGGTCTTCCCAGCGCGTGGGGTAGCCCGTGCCCGGCTTGGTCTCCACGTTGTTCCAGTACATGTACTCCGCGCCCTTGCGATCGGTCCAGATGTTCTTGCACGCGACGGTGCAGGTGTGGCACCCGATGCACTTGTCCAGATGAAAGACCATCGCGACCTGGGATTGGATCTTCATCGTCTTGCCCGCCTCTAGTCCTTCAGCCTCCCGCGGCCATCGGTGCCGGCGTCGCGCACGTCGAGCACCGTGACTTCGAACTCGAGCGTCATGCCGGCCAGCGGGTGATTGGTGTCGACCAGCACGCTGCCGCCCGCTTCGTCGACTTCGGCAATGAACACGTTCTCCATGCGGCGTCCGTCCTCGCTGCACGCGCGCAGGCACATGCCCGCTTCGAGGCGACCCAGTCCGTCGAATTGCCAGGCCGGCACGCGCTGCTGCAGCGCGTGATCGCGCTCGCCGTAGGCCTGCTCGGGGGGAAGCGTCACCACGACGCGCTCGCCCGGTGTCTTGCCTTCGAGGGCGCGCTCGAGCGCGGGCAGCAGCCGTCCGCCGCCATGCAGGTACTCGAGCGGCTCGTCGCCCCACTGCGTCGAGCGCAGGCGACGGATCACGCCGTTGGTGCGCAGCGTGTAGTCGATCGTCACCCGCTTGCCCATGCCAACCCGCGGCGGCTCGGCCAAGTGCGCGGCCGTGCGCCTCACCATTGCAGGGTCCCCATCTTGCGCACGACGCAGTAGGTGTCGCGCGTCATGATCCCGGTGGGCCCCCAGTAGTTGAAGCCGTAGGTGAACTGTGCGTACCCGCCCGCCAGGTACACCGGGTTGATGCGCGTGCGCGTCAGGCTGTTGTGCCCACCGGCGCGGCGCCCGCCGCGCTCCTGCGACTTGGGGATGTAGACCGTACGCTCGACGGCGTGGTAATAGAGGCACGTGCCCGGCTGCACACGGCGGCTCACGTTGGCGCGGCTCACCACCACGCCGTTGTCGTTGTAGACCTCGATCCAGTCGTTGTCCTCGATGCCCACCCGCGCGGCATCCTTGTCGTTGATCCACACCGGATCCATGCCGCGCGACAGCAGCAGCATGCGGTGGTTGTCCTTGTAGGTGGAGTGGATGTTCCACTTGCCGTGCGGCGTGATGTAGTTGAGCACCAGGCAGTGGTCGTCGACGCGGCTGTGGACGATGTCGCCGGTCTTCTTCGGCAAGAGCTTGGGCTTGTAGGTCGGCAGGTGCTCGCCGAAATCCAGGTACCAGGGGTGATCGAGGTACAACGACTGGCGGCCCGTGAGGGTGCGCCAGGGCACCAGGCGCTCGACGTTCATGCACCAGGCCGCG
This sequence comes from Burkholderiaceae bacterium, assembly GCA_022072045.1. GTDB lineage: Bacteria > Pseudomonadota > Gammaproteobacteria > Burkholderiales > Burkholderiaceae_C > JAEUPI01. The sequence goes on from JAJVIL010000046.1 coordinate 7,308, forward strand.
TAGGCGCGGCCGTCGTTGACCATGCCGGTCCAGCACGGGCTGATCAGCAGCCGCCGCGGCTGACGCGTGATGTCGCCGAAGTTCATCGTGACGCCGCGCACCTTCTCGGCCAGGTCGGCCAGCGGCAGGCCGACACGCTCCTCCTCGTGCCGGAACGCCTGCCAGGCCAGCTCGCCGTTGGTTTCGGGCGCCAGCGCGAGCAGCAGGTTGGCGGCGTCGAGCGCGTCGTCGACGCTCGGGTAGCGCTTGCCGCCCCACTCCACGCAACGCATGTGCCGCGGGTCGGGCGAGCCACCGACCGGGTTCTCGAGCAGACGGTCGTATTGCGCCTCGATCGGGATGTGGACGCCGTTGCCCGAGAGGCCGTCTGCGCGCGCCAGCGGCCCGAACGAGACGAAGCGGTTGTAGAGGTTTGCGTAGTCGCGCTCGACCACGCGCAGGTGCGGCATGGTCTTGCCCGGCACGGGCTCGCCGTCGCCCTCGGCCCAGTCGCGGATCTGCGGCTGCGCCAGTTCGTCGGGCGTGTCGTGCGCGAGCGGCGTGGCCACGAGGTCGCGCACCGGCTGGGGAAAGGCGAGCGGCGCCAGCTCGCTCACCTTGCGCGAGAGCAGCTTGAAGATCTCCCAGTCGGGCTTGGATTCCCACACCGGCGGCACCGCCTGCCCGAGCGGATGCACGAACGAGTGCAGATCGGTGCTGTTGAGGTCGTTCTTCTCGTACCAGAACGCCGCCGGCAACACGATGTCGGAGTACAGCGCCGAGGAGTCCATGCGGAAGTTGATGTCGACCACCAGATCCATCTTTCCGCGTGGCGCCGGCTCGCGAAACTCCACGGTGCGCAGCTTGCCCTTGGCACGCTCGGCGGCGATCGCGTTGTCGTGCGTACCCAGGTAGTGGCGCAGGAAGTACTCGTGCCCCTTGGCGCTCGCCTGGATGGCGTTGCCGCGCCAGATGAACCACACGCGCGGCCAGTTCTGCGCGGAGTCGGGATCCTCCGCCGCGAAGCGCAGCTTCTTGCTGCCGATGTCCCCGACCACGCGGCGCACGATCTCGTCCTCGGTCTTGGCGCCGGCGCGCTCGGCATCGCGCACGATGTCGAGCGGATTGCGGTCGAAATGCGGGCAGTACGGCATCCAGCCCAGGCGCACCGCCTTCGCCTCCAGGTCCAGGGCGTGCCCTTTCGCCCAGCGCGCCTGCGCGGGCACCGTGCCGTACTCGGTGAACTCCGCCTCGTAGCGCCACTGGTCGCTGTTGGCGTAGTGCCACACCGGCGACTGCACGCGCCGCGGCGGCTTCAGCCAGTCGAGCGCGAAGGCGAGCGTGGTCCACGGCGCGACCAGCGCCAGCTTCTCCTGGCCGACGTAGTGATTCATGCCGCCGCCGTTGCGGCCGCAGCAGCCGCACAGAATGAGCGCGGTGATCGGCGCGCGGTAGGCGAGGTTGTTGTGGTACCAGTGGTTGACGCTGGCGCCGACGATGATCATCGAGCGGCCTTCGGTCGCTTCGGCGTTCGCCGCGAACTCGCGTGCCAGTCGCACCACCGTCTCGCGCCCGATGCCGGTGAGGCGCTCCTGCCAGGCGGGCGTGTACGGACCGTCGTCGTCGTAGCTCGCCGGGTAGGTGCCCGCGAGGCCGCGGCCGACCCCGAATTGCGCCATCAGGAGATCGAAGCCGGTCGCCACCACCGCAGCGCCGTCGGCGGTGGCGATGCGCCGCACCGGCACGCCGCGCGTGACGGTGGCATCGGCGGCGAAGTCGTCGAACACCACCCGGACCACGTCGTCGGCGCCGTCGATGAAGCTCAAGACCGCATCGATCGGGCTGTCGTCCAGCCCGTCCTCCGATGTCAGGTTCCACTTGCCCTTGTCCGGCCCCCAGCGAAAGCCCACCTGCCCCTTGGGCATGCGCGGCTCGCCGCTTTTGGCGTCGAACACCAGCATCTTCCAGTCGCCGTTGACGACGTCTCGGTAGCGCGGCAGGCGCTTGGCGCGCAGCAGTTGCGCCGCGCGATAGCCCTGGCCGTCGCGAACCAGTTCGACCAGGAACGGGCAGTCGGTGTAGCGCTTCAGGTAGTCGACGAAGTACGGAACCTGGCGATCGGCGTAGAACTCCTTCAGGATGACGTGATCGACCGCCATCCACAGCGCCGTGTCCTGTCCGGCCTGGATCGGGATCCACCAGTCGGCGTACTTGGCGACCTGGCTGAAGTCCGGCGCGATGACCACGAACTTGGCCCCTTCGTGGCGCGCCTCGGAGATGAAGTGCACGTCCGGAGTGCGGGTCATGTTCAGGTTCGACCCCATCGAGACGATGAACTTGGCGTTGTACCAATCGGCGCTTTCGCAGACATCGGTCTGGTCGCCCCAGATCTCCGGAAACGCATTCGGCAGGTCGGCATACCAATCGTAGAAGCTCATGTTCACGCCGCCGAACAACTGAAGGAAGCGCGAACCGCCGGCATACGAGAGGAACGACATCGCGGGAATCGGCGAGAAGCCGAACACCCGATCGGGGCCCCACTTGCGTGCCGTGTACAGGCTGGCGGCGGCGATCAACTCCGCCACGTCGTCCCACTTCGCGCGGCGAAAGCCGCCCTTGCCGCGCGCCTGCTGGATGCGCTCGCGCTTGCGCGGATCCTCGATCAGCGCCGCCCAGGCCTGTACCGGATCGGCGCTTTGCTCACGCGCCTCGCGCCACAGATCGAGCAGCGCGCCGCGCACGTAGGGGTACTTGACCCGGATCGGGCTGTAGACGTACCAGGAGGCCGAGATACCGCGCTGGCAGCCGCGCGGCTCGTAGGGAGGCAGCCCCGGCTCGAGCATCGGATAGTCGGTCTGCTGCATCTCCCAGGTGATGATTCCGTCTTTCACGTACACCGCCCACGAGCAGCCGCCGGTGCAGTTGACGCCGTGTGTGCTGCGGATGACGTTGTCGTGCTGCCAACGGTTGCGGTAGAACTCCTCCCACTTGCGGGCCTCGGGTTTGACCAGATCCTGTATCCAGCCCATCGCGCCTCCTGATGCGGGTTGCCGGAGCTAGCCGCCGGTCGATCGCCGTCCGGCGATCATCGGGCGACGCACGCCGTCGCGCAGCCGCCGCCGCCAGGTCAGGCCCGCGATCGCCAGCAGGACCGCCAAGCCCAGCACCGACAGCCCCGCAAGCTGCCAGATCGCCTGCATCGGGCGCTGGCTCACCGATGCCTGCGCCAGGAAGGCCACTACGTCGGCGCGCTCGCCGGCGGTCAGCGGCGTTCTCTGCCAGATGGCATTCATGGTCGGTGTCGGCGAACTGCCGACGAAGACACCGAGCGCCGCAGCACCGCCGAAACGCTGCACGACGGTCGTGAGGTCCGGCCCGAGCTGCCCTCCACCCAGCGCGCCGATGCCGGCCGCGCTGTGGCACGCCATGCACGGCGGCCCGCCGTTGCGAAAGCGCGCCGTGCCGATGAAGAGATCCTTGCCGATCTCGGGATTGCCGGCAGCGACAGCGGGGACGCCCGGTGCCAACGCTGGCGCACCCGTCGCGCCATTGGCCAGAAAGTCGAGGACGGCGGTGACCTCGCCGGCGCTCAGGTGCAGGTTGGGCATCGGCACATCGCGGAACCGGTGCAACAGCGCAGTGGCCAACGGGTCGCCCTTGGCGAGCATCTCGTCGGGAGCGGCGATCCAGCGCTCGAGCCATTCGCGCGGGCGCTGAGCGGTGACGCCCTTGAGGTCCGGGCCGATCAGATCGCCTCCGCCCACGGTGTGGCAGGCAGCGCATTTCGTCTGGAAGATCTGCCGTCCCGTCTGCGCATCTTCGGCCGGGTTCGCCACAGCGCAGAACGCGGTGCACAGACTCGCAACCACCGCCAGCGTGGCGACCGAGTGCCGCCCGCCGCGCGACCGGCAAAGCGCCATGGAGTCGTTGATCATGCGTCGCACCCGTTCCAACCCGAGCCACCCGGCGCCGCGCTCGGTATGCCCGCGGCGGGGGCGTAGCTGAATCCTGGGGGGGTGCGCTTCCCCGGCGCTTCCACTACCGCCGGAAACTCATCGCGCGGCGAGCGCTCGGCCGCAGCGACTTCACCGCACGCTCAGTGGCTCGGAAGGGGCCGCGCGGTGGCACGGATGCGCGCGAACAGTTGCTCGGTCTCGGGCAGGGGCGCCAGATCGAGACGCTCGCGCAGCAGGTGCGCGCAGGCTTCGTACTGCCGCACCGCCTCGTCGCGGCGCCCACAGGCCCAGAGCGCATACATTAGAGCCCGGTGCCCTTCTTCGCGCAACGGATCGAGCAGCAGCGCGCGGCGCGACCAGGCGATGCTCTTGTCCCAGCGGTCCTGGTTGCCCCACAGCGCCGCGAGGCGGCCGAGCGCGCAGAGGCAGGCCTCGCGCAGTTGCTCGCGCGTTTGCCAGCACCACTCGGCGAAAGGCTCGTCCTGCAGATAGTCTCCCCGATAGAGCTCGGCCGCTGCTTCGTAGGCGCCAATGGCGGCCGCTTCTTCGTGCGCCGCCTCCGCGTTGCACCCGAGCTCGAAGCGTGCGCGGAACTCCGACGCGTCGAACCAGCAGGACGATCGCGTGTTGAACTCATAGCAGTCAGCGTGGCTTCGCAAGTACGACCACTCACCCCCACCGCAGTGCGGTTCGATCAGCCTGCGCAGCTCGTGAACGAGCACGTGGAGCTGTCGCGTGCGAACGCCCGGGTCGGCGCCGGGCCACAGCATCTCGATCAGCGCGTCCTTGCACTGCGGCTGATCGTGGTGCGTGAGCAGAATGCCGAGCAGGGTCAGCACCCGCCTGCGCCGGACCGCGTCGGGCCTCAACCTGGCCCCGTCGACCGTGAGTTCCAGGGTGCCCAGGCAGCGGATCTCCAACCGCGCCGCGTCAGGGTGGACCACGGCACCGGCCGGCGGCGGGAGCTGCGACGAGGTGCCACGCAGCGGCGCGTGCGAAGGGCGGGCCTGCGCGAGCTGGTCGCGCACGTCGCGCACCTTCTCGGCCGCCAGCGAGGCGATCCCCTCGATCAGCGCGAGGTTCTCGTTGGGCGGCGACGGTCGCAGATGGCGATACAGCAATCGGATCATTCCGATCGACCGGCCGTCGCCCGACATCGGTACGCAGCACCACGCACCGCCCGGGTGCGCCGCACTGCGGCACGCGCTCGGCCAGGCCTCCCGCCGCCCGTGCACGATGCTCGTGGTCCCGCTCTGGAAGGCAGGGCATCGCCCGATGGCCTGTGCGCTCAGCACGGGACAGCACGGCACGGCCTCGGAGCGCGGCACCGGAAAGTGCAGCTCCGTGCCCTGCCACGGCAGGAACAGCTCTCCGCCATCGGCGCGGCCAACGCGCACCAGCTCTTGCAGCAGCGCCCGCAACGCCCGGGGCAACCGCTCCTGCGGATCGGCCTCCACGCCGAGCAGCGAGCTGGAAGTGACTTCGCGTAGACGCGCCAGCGCCGTCTGCACGACCAAGCTCATCGGCGTGCCGACCCAGCGCAGCAGATTGAGCACGCGCTCGAGATCCACGTCCGAGCGCCGGAAGGCGAGCGCGAGACAACCGAGCGCGTCGCCTCGATGCATCAGCGGCGCGCACACGTAGCTGTTGAACCCCTCGCGCTTGACCCGCTCGCGCAGAAAGCGTGCATCCGCAGCAAGGTGATCGGTGTACACCGGCTGCCCGTTGGAAAGCGCGAGCCCGGGAAACCCGCTGCCGGCGTCGAAGCGGATCAACTGATCGAACGCGCGCTCGAAGCGGCCCCGGTGACAGGTTCGCACCGCGCCGTTGCCGTGTGGCGCGGCCAGGAACGCCTCGCCGGCGTCGGCGATGGTTGCGTGCAGCAGGAAGTCGAGCGCATGCCCAAGGCCTTGCTGCAACTGCTCGCCCGATACCTGCGAGGTCAGCGCGGCGACACCGGCCAAGTCGTGCGCGAGCTCTGGTATCGCATCGTCGGGCCCACGCAGTCTGCCCAGCGCGCCGCCGGATGACAGGGCAATCAGATCGCAGGCCAGCCGAAGCCGCGCGCCATCGGCAGCGCGCGCGAGCACGCGCGAGGTGCCCGTGACGCTACCCTCCCGCAGGGCCTTCCAGGCCGGGCAGACTGGCCCGCACACGTCACGGCCGAAGTCGCTCCTGCCGCCCACCACGCAGGAACAGAGCGCGCCGATTGCCTTGTCGCACGGGACACCGAGCAGACGCGCCGCTGCATCGTCCCACTCGACGATGCGTCGGTCGGATCCGATCGCGAAGTGCCCGGGCGCGAATCCGCTCCCGGCTGCACGACTCCGATTCGCTCGGCCCACGGTGAGTGCCCTGCGATCGCTGAGATCGACCCTGGTGGTGAGGCAGCGATACTCTACTGCGCCTGGAAGGCAGACGCACCATGCTGGTCCGACTCGAAGGCCTCGACCTGCGCCGCTACGGCTCGATGCGCGTGCGCGACTGCTCGCGCATGTACTGCGGCAGGTAGTAGAACGACGCCAGCCCCTTGCCGGTGCTGCCCGATCCCTTCCAGCCGCCGAACGGCTGGTAGCCCGGCCAGGCGCCGGTGGTGGCGCCCTGCGGACGGTTGGCGTAGGTGACGCCGGCTTCGATGCGTTCGAAGAACCCTTCCACCTCGCTGTCGGCGCCGTAGAAGCCGGCGGTCAGGCCGAAGCGGCTGTCGTTGGCGCGCGCGATCGCTGCGTCGAGGTCGGCCACGCGCGCGAGCATCGCGATCGGCGCGAACATCTCCTCGCGCCACAGCGGGTGCTCGGGCGGCGCCTCGGCGAGCACGGGCGCGCAGAAGAAGCCGTCGCGTTCGGCTAACCCGCTATCCAGGCGGCCGCTGGCGACGATGCGCGCACCCGCCTCGCTCAGTTGCGCCACGCAACGGCGGTGGCGCTCGTGCGCGGCGCGGGTGGTGACCGGCCCGATCCACGTGGCTTCCTCCTGCGGCACGCCGATCACGATGCCGGCCATGGCGCGCGCGATGCGTTCGATCAGCGCATCGGCGACGGTGTCCACCACGACGATGCGCGACAGCGCCGAGCATTTCTGCCCCGACATGCCGAACGCCGAGCGCACGATGCCCTGCGCCGCGACGTCGAGGTCGGCGTGCGCCGACACCACCGCCGCGTTCTTGCCGCCCATCTCGGCGATGCACGGCCGCGGCACCTCGCGCGCCACTTGTGCGCGCAGGATGTGCATGCCCACGCGGTGCGAGCCGGTGAAGGTGACGCCGGCGATGCCGTCGTGCGCAATCAGCGCCTCGCCGATCTCGCTGCCACCGGTGACGAAGTTGAACACGCCGCCGGGCAGCCCCGCGTCGTGCAGGCACTGGTCGAGCAGCACCGACGACCACGGCGGGTCGAGCGCACCCTTGAGCACCACCGTGTTGCCGGCCACCAGCGCGGCGGCCACCGGCCCGCCCGCGAGCGCGAACGGGTAGTTGAACGGCGCCACCACCGCCCACGCGCCGTACGGCCTGAGCACGCTGCGGTTGCGGCTCTTGAACCCGGGCAGCGGGTCGTCGGGCAGCGGCCGGTCGTAGCCGCCGTGCTCCTCCATCTGAGCCGCATACAGGTCGAAGAACGCGCTCACCTCGGCCACCTCGCCGAGCGCCTCCATGCGGTTCTTGCCGACCTCGAACGACACCGCCGCGGCGATGTCGACCAGCCGCTCGTCGACCAGCCGCGCCACACGCTGCAGCAGCGCCACGCGTTCGCGCCACGGCGTGGCGCGCCACGCGGGGTACGCCCGCGTGGCAGCGACGACAGCCGCGTCGACGTCGGCCGGCT
>JAJVIL010000099.1 GCA_022072045.1 Burkholderiaceae bacterium
TTCTCGTCGGGCGGCGGCGGCGACTTCGGCGGCGGCGGCGCGTCGGGCGACTGGTAGCGGATGACGGCAATGAACGACAACCGACTGCTGCGCGTGCTCCGGCACCGCTGGTTCGACGACAGCGACACACGCCGCGCGCTCGGCCCCGAGGCGCTGCGCCGCCTGCAGCAGCGGGTGGCGGGCAGCGAGCGGAAGCACTCGGGCGAGATCCGCGTCTGCGTCGAGGCCGGGCTGCCGCTGTCGTACCTGTGGCGCAAGGCCAGTGCGCGCGAGCGCGCGGTCACGCTGTTCGGCAAGCTGCGCGTGTGGGACACCGCGCACAACAACGGCGTGCTGATCTACCTGCTGCTGGCCGAGCATGCGATCGAAATCGTCGCCGACCGCGGACTCAACGCCCACGTGAGCCCAGCCCAGTGGGCGGCGATCGTGGCGTCGATGCGCGATGCGTTTCGCGCCCGCCGCCACGAGGAAGGGCTCAACGCGGCGATCGACGCCGTCGATGCGCTGCTGCGGCAGCACTACCCGCTCGCCGCCGGCCAGCCCAACCCGAACGAACTGCCCGACGAGCCGCTGCTTCGCTGACGCGGGCCGCGGCGGCCAGGCTCAGCGCGCGGCGCGCCTCACTTCTTGCGCAGCTTGGCGATGGCGGCGATCTGCGCGGCCATCGTCGCGAACTCGCTCTGCGCCAGCGCCAGGTCGATCTCGCTCTTGGCGTTGCGGATCGCCTCCTCGGCGCGCTTCTTGGCCTCTTGCGCCTTGGCCTCGTCGAGATCGCGGCCGCGGATCGCGGTGTCAGCCAGCACGGTCACGCGGTCGGGCTGCACCTCGAGGATGCCGCCGGCGACGAACACCAGCTCCTCCTCGCCGCTGTCGGCGCGCTGGATGCGCACCGCGCCGGGCTTGATGCGCGTGATCAGCGGCGTGTGCCGCGGATAGATGCCGAGTTCGCCCATGTCGCCGGGCAGCGCGACGAACTTCGCCTCGCCGGAGAAGATCTCTTCCTCGGCGGAGACGACGTCGACGTGAAGGGTGGCGCCAGTTGCCATTCAGTTCTCCAACGCACTGCGCACAGCGCAGGCAGGGGCAGCCGTCACTGCAGCTTCTTGGCCTTCTCGATCGCCTCGTCGATCGTGCCGACCATGTAGAACGCCTGCTCGGGCATGTGGTCGCAATCGCCGTTGACGATCATCTTGAAGCCGCGGATCGTTTCCTTCAGCGGCACGTACTTGCCCGCGGTGCCGGTGAACACCTCGGCCACGTGGAACGGCTGGCTCAGGAAACGCTGGATCTTGCGCGCGCGCGCCACCGCCAGCTTGTCTTCGGGGCTCAGTTCGTCCATGCCGAGAATCGCGATGATGTCGCGCAGCTCCTTGTAGCGCTGCAGCGTGCCCTGCACCGCGCGCGTGGTGCCGTAATGCTCCTCGCCGACCACGTGCGGATCGACCTGGCGGCTCGTGCTGTCGAGCGGGTCGACCGCCGGGTAGATGCCAAGCGCGGCGATGTCGCGGCTCAGCACCACGGTGGCGTCGAGGTGCGCGAAGGTGGTGGCCGGCGAGGGATCGGTCAGGTCGTCGGCCGGCACGTACACCGCCTGGATCGACGTGATCGAGCCGACCTTGGTCGACGTGATGCGCTCCTGCAGCTTGCCCATCTCCTCGGCCAGCGTGGGCTGGTAACCCACCGCCGAGGGCATGCGGCCGAGCAGCGCCGACACCTCGGTGCCGGCGAGCGTGAAGCGGTAGATGTTGTCGACGAAGAACAGCACGTCGCGGCCCTCGTCGCGGAACGACTCGGCGATCGTCAGGCCGGTCAGCGCCACGCGCAGGCGGTTGCCCGGCGGCTCGTTCATCTGGCCGTAGACCATCGACACCTTCGACTCGGCGAGGTTGTCGCTGACCACCACCTTCGAGTCCATCATCTCGTGATAGAAGTCGTTGCCCTCGCGGGTGCGCTCGCCGACGCCGGCGAACACCGACAGGCCCGAGTGCGCCTTGGCGATGTTGTTGATCAGCTCCATCATGTTGACGGTCTTGCCGACGCCGGCGCCGCCGAACAGGCCGACCTTGCCGCCCTTGGAGAACGGGCAGATCAGGTCGATCACCTTGATGCCGGTCTCGAGCAGTTCGGTCGACGGGCTCAGCTCGTCGTAGGCCGGCGCCTTGCGATGGATCGACGCCTTCAGCGCCTGATCGATCGGGCCGCGCTCGTCGATCGGATTGCCGAGCACGTCCATGATGCGGCCGAGCGTGGCCTTGCCCACCGGCACCGTGATCGGGTTGCCGGTGTCGACCACGGTCATGCCGCGGCGCAGGCCGTCGGACGAGCCGAGCGCGATGGTGCGCACCACGCCGTCGCCGAGCTGCTGCTGCACCTCGAGGGTCAGCGCCGTGCCCTCCATCTTCAGCGCGTCGAACACCTTGGGCATGTGGTTGCGCGGGAACTCGACGTCGACCACCGCGCCGATGCACTGAACGATCTTGCCTTGTGCCATTTGGATGGATCCTTCAAACGGTATGTGTCTCTGGAACGCCGACGCTTTGGTTCCGGCCGTTCGCTTTGCTCACTGAACTTTCGCTGCGCTCAAGTTAGCCTGCACCGGATCGTGGTCGCCGCGTCAGCCCGAAATGGCTGCCGCGCCGCCCACGATTTCGCTCAACTCCTTCGTGATCGCGGCCTGGCGTTGCTTGTTGTAGATGAGCTTCATCTCGGCGATCAGGGTGCCGGCGTTGTCGGTGGCCGCCTTCATCGCCACCATGCGCGCGGCCTGCTCGCTGGCCATGTTCTCGGCCACGGCGCCGTACACCAGCGCCTCGATGTAGCGCGTCATCAGCGCATCGATGACCACCCGCGCCTCGGGCTCGTAGATGTAGTCCCACGCGTATTGCGACGCGCCTTCGCGGGTCGTCTCGAGCCGCTCGGCGGTGAGCGGCAGCAACTGCTCGACCTTGGGCTCCTGCGTCATCGTGTTGACGAACTTCGTGTAGCACAGGTACACCGCGTCGAGCTGCCCGGCGGAGAACAGGTCGAGGATCGCCTTCACCGGGCCGATCAGCTTGTCGATCTGCGGCCGGTCGCCGAGCTGGGTGGCCTGGCTGACCACCTTGGCGCCGATGCGGTTGAGAAAGGCCAGCCCCTTGTTGCCGATGGCCACCGCCTGCACCTGCGCGCCGGCGCTCTGCGCCTCTTTCATGTGCTGGGTCAGCGCACGCAGGATGTTGGTGTTCAGGCCGCCGCACAGGCCCTTGTCGGTGGTGACGACGACGAAGCCCACGGCCTTCGGGCTGCCCTCGACCTTGCGCATGTACGGCGAGCGGTACTCGGGGTTGGCCTCGGCCAGGTGCGCCGTGATGTTGCGGATCTTGTCGCCGTACGGGCGCGCGGCGCGCATCCGATCCTGCGTCTTGCGCATCTTCGACGCCGAGACCATCTCCATGGCCTTGGTGATCTTCTTCGTGTTCTCGAAGCTCTTGATCTTGGCGCGGATCTCTTTGCCGGCGGCCATGCACCACTCCCGTCAGGAGAACGACTTCTTGAAGGCAGCGATCGCGCTTGACAGCTCGTCTTCGGCGGCCTTGTCCATCGCCTTCTCGGTCTCGAGCTTGTTCAGCAGCGCGGCGTGGCTGCTCTGCAGGTGCTGGTGCAGGCCGTGCTCGAATGCGAGCACCTTCTTGACGTCGACGTCGTCGAGGTAGCCCTTGTTGACCGCGAAGATTGACGCCGCCATCAGCGAGATCGGCAGCGGCGAGTACTGCGGCTGCTTCAGCAGCTCGGTGACGCGGGCGCCGCGGTCGAGCTGCTTCTTGGTGGCCGCGTCGAGGTCGGAAGCGAACTGCGCGAACGCGGCCAGCTCGCGGTACTGCGCGAGGTCGGTGCGGATGCCGCCCGACAGGCCCTTGATCAGCTTGGTCTGCGCCGCCGAGCCGACGCGCGACACCGAGATGCCCGCGTTGATCGCGGGCCGGATGCCGGCGTTGAACAGCGAGGTCTCGAGGAAGATCTGGCCGTCGGTGATCGAGATCACGTTGGTCGGCACGAACGCCGACACGTCGCCGGCCTGCGTTTCGATCACCGGCAGCGCGGTCAGCGAGCCGGTCTTGCCCTTGACCGCGCCCTTGGTGAACTTCTCGACGTATTCGGCGTTGACGCGCGCGGCGCGCTCGAGCAGGCGCGAGTGCAGGTAGAACACGTCGCCCGGGAACGCCTCGCGGCCGGGCGGACGGCGCAGCAGCAGCGACACCTGACGGTAGGCCACGGCCTGCTTGGACAGGTCGTCGTAGATGATCAGCGCGTCCTGGCCGCGATCGCGGAAGTACTCGCCCATCGTGCAGCCCGAGTACGCCGACACGTACTGCATCGCCGCCGATTCCGACGCGCTGGCGGCGACGACGATGGTGTAGTCCATCGCACCGTACTGCTCGAGCGAGCGCACCACGTTCTTGATCGAGCTGGCCTTCTGCCCGATCGCGACGTAGACGCAGATGAGGTCCTTGCCCTTCTGGTTGATGATGGTGTCGATCGCCACCGCGGTCTTGCCGGTCTGGCGGTCGCCGATGATCAGCTCGCGTTGGCCGCGGCCGATCGGCACCATCGAGTCGAGGCACTTGACGCCGGTCTGCACCGGCTGACTGACGCTCTGGCGCGCGATCACGCCCGGAGCCACCTTCTCGATGACGTCGGTCATCTTGGCGTTGATGGGGCCCTTGCCGTCGATCGGCGCGCCGAGCGCGTTGACGACGCGGCCGATCAGCTCGGGGCCCACCGGCACCTCGAGGATGCGTCCGGTGCACTTGACCGTGTCGCCTTCCGAGATGTGCTCGTACTCGCCCAGGATCACCGCGCCGACCGAGTCGCGCTCGAGGTTCAGCGCCAGGCCGAAGGTCGGCTGGCCCTCGGGCGTCGGCGGGAACTCGAGCATCTCGCCTTGCATCGCGTCGGACAGCCCGTGGACGCGGCAGATGCCGTCGGTCACGGTGACCACCGTGCCCTGGTTCTTGATGTCGGCCGAGACGCCGAGGCCTTCGATGCGGCTCTTGATCAGCTCGGAGATTTCAGCGGGGTTCAGTTGCATGGTTGGTGCTCCAGCGCCGGCCGATGCTCGGGCCAGCAGCAATGATCTCGTCGGTTCGTCGCGCCGGCGCCTCTAGGCCGCCAGCGCCAGTTTCATCTTCTCCAGGCGGGCGCGCACCGAGGTGTCGAGCACCTCGTCGCCCACCACCACCCGGATGCCGCCGATCAGCGCGGGGTCGACGACCACCGTGGCGTTGAGCTTGCGGCCGAAGCGCTTTTCGAGCGCAGCCACCACCTGCGGCAACTGGGCGGCATCGATCGGGAACGCACTCTCGATGGTGGCATCGCTGACGCCCGAGCGCGACTTCACCAGCGCGTTGAACTGCGCCGCGATCTCCGGCAGCGCCGCCAGGCGGCCGTTGTCGATCACCGTACGCAACAGGTTCGACACCCTGGCGTCGAGCGCCTGAGCGGCGACGCCGCTGACGACGTCGAACACCTGCTTGGCGCTGACCTTGGGGTTGTCGGCAAGCCGCTGCATGTCGGGGTGCCCGGCCACGGCCGCCAGCACCTGCAGTTGCGCAAGCAGCGAATTCGCGTCGGCGCCGCGCACCGCCTGATCGAGCGCTTCGGCGTAGGGCCGCGCGATGGTGGCAAGTTCAGCCATGACCGCCCGCCCTCACAGCTCGGCCTTCAGGCGATTGAGCAGATCGCTGTGCACGCCGGCGTTGACTTCCTTGCGCAGGATCGCTTCGGCGCCCTTCACCGCGAGCGCGGCCACCTGGCCGCGCAGCGTCTCGCGCGCCTTCACCGACTCTTGCTCGGCTTCGGCCCTGGCCTGCGCGATGATCTTGGCACCCTCTTCGCTCGCCTTGCCCTTGGCCTCTTCGACCAGTTGCTGCGCCCGCCGCTCGGCGTCGGCCAGGCGCTTGGCGGCATCGTCGCGGGCGGCGGCGAGCTGCTGCTCGACACGCTTGTTGGCATTGGCCAGTTCGGCCTTGGCCTTGTCGGCGGCCGACAGGCCCTCGGCGACCTTCTTGGCGCGCGCGTCGAGCGCGGCGACGATCGGCGGCCAGACGAATCTCATCGTGAACCAGATCAGGATCAGGAACACGATGATCTGGATGATCAGGGTGCTGGTGATGCTCACGGCGTTGCCTCAATCACGAGAGTGCACCGGCGCCGCTCGACGCGGCTGCCGATCAGAGCGCCCGGGCGGGGCCGGGCGCGGCGGTCACTTCGGCGCGATCTGCGCCAGTTGCGCCAGGAACGGGTTGGCGGTGGTGAACCACAGCGCGATGCCCACACCGATGATGAACGACGCGTCGATCAGGCCGAGCAGCAGGAACACCTTGGTCTGCAGCTCGCCCATCAGTTCGGGCTGGCGGGCAGCCGACTCCAGATACTTGCTCGACATGATGCCGACGCCGACACAGGCGCCCAGGGCCCCCAGGCCGATGATCAGGCCGACGCCAACTGCTACGAGACCGATGAGTTCCATGTTTGCATTCCCTCGAGGATGGAAGTTGGAGAAAGGAAGAGCCGGCGCGTCAGTGCTTGTCGTGCGCCTGGCCGATGTAGACCATCGTCAGCATCATGAAGACGTAGGCCTGCAGAATGATGATCAGGATGTGGAAGATGGCCCAACCGGTGCCGGCGACGATCTGCGCCGCCGCCAGCGCCAGGCCACCGAGCGACAGCGTGAACGCGCCGCCGAGCAGCGCGAGCAACAGGAAGATCAATTCGCCCGCGTACATGTTGCCGTACAACCGCATGCCGTGCGAAATGGTCTTGGAGATGAACTCGAGCCACTGCATCGCGAAGTTGGCGGTCGCCAGCGCGATGAAGGCGAGCCACGTCAGCGGGTTGGCGGTCAGCTTGACGTTGCCGAACGGCGCCACGATCAGCTCGTGCGCCCAGCCGCCGAAGCCCTTGATCTTGACGTTGTAGATCAGGCACGCCAGCAGCACCGCGATCGACAGCCCCATCGAGACCGAGATGTCGGCCGTCGGCACCACGCGCATGTAGGCGTGCGCCGGGTCGTGCCCGGTCAGCTTGAAGATCCCCTGCCAGATCACCGGCAGCAGATCGACGGGCAGCAGGTCCATCGTGTTGAGCAGCGTCACCCAGACGAACACCGTCAGCGCCATCGGCGCCACCAGGCGGCGGCTGCGCTCGTTGTGGATGATGCCCTTGGCCTCGCGGTCGACCATCTCGACCAGGAACTCGACCGCGGCCTGCAGCCGCCCAGGCACACCCGAGGTCATCCTGCGCGCCACCAGCCACATGACCCAGCAGCCGAGGGCACCGAGCAGCACCGAGAACAGCACCGAATCCCAGTGGACCACCGAGAAGTCGATCAGCCCGGTGGCCTCGGTATTGCCCCAGTGGGTCAGGTGGTGGACGATGTAGTCACCGGCGCTCGGTGCGGCGTGCGATTCGGCTGCCATCTCGACTCTTGTTAACTCGAACCCCTGCGGCCGCGCCACAGCAGCGCGAACCAGTACACCGACAGACACGCCGCGAGCGCGGCCAGCAGCGCCGGCCAGCTCAACGGCCGGACCACCTGCGGCGCCGCAACCAGCAGCGCCACCGTGGCCCCGACCTTCACCGTCTCCCACAGCAAGACGCTGACGGCCGAGACCGCAGGCGACAAACTGGAGAGCCGGCTGGTCATGCCGCGCGCCAACAGCGCGCCCGGCACCACCGCCGTGACGGCGCCGTACAGCGCCGACCAGGCATGTGCACGCCCCTCACCGAGCAGCCACGCCAGCGCGACCACCCCACCGACCGCGGCTTGCGCCGCGATCACCCGCCAGGGAGACAACTGCGGGTGCTCGGCCCGAAACGCCGCGGCCTCCGAGGGGCTCAGGCGCCTGAAGCGCTCGTCGGCTGCCTCAGCGTCGTCCCACGCATCGCGCGTGTCGGATGACAATCTGCGCTCGGACAAACGCGCGCTCATGGGTCGGGACAAAACCGGCGGATTATACGGAATCACCCGCACGCTCCGACACCGGCGGCCGGCGCACGCGTCCGGGCTTCGATCCGACTGATGCAGATCAACAGACGCCTGGCGCGCTGGCGCCTGCTCGCCGCCGGCATCGCGCTGGCTGCACTCGCGTGGGCGGCGCCGGCCGACGAGCCCGCGGACAACGGGCTGCCGCCGCACCGTGTCGACGGCGGCTTTCGCAACCGCTACACCGATGCCGTGCCGCGCGGGTTCACCGACTTCGTGCGCTGGAAGTTCGACGCCTGGCGCGCCGGCGTGCCCAGGCCGCCGGCGGCGCCGACGCCCGCGATCGTTCCCGACCTCGGGCTGATCCAGAGCAACGCCAGCGCGGGCGCGCGCATGGTGCCCACCGTCACCTGGATCGGCCACGCGACGGTGCTGGCGCAGTTGGGCGGCCTCAACGTGCTGACCGACCCGATCTTCTCGAAGCGCGCATCGCCGCTGTCGTTCATCGGGCCGGCGCGCGCGCAGCGGCCCGGGTTGTGGTTCAGCGAACTGCCGCACGTCGATCTGGTGCTGATCTCGCACAACCACTACGACCACCTCGACGACGACAGCATACGGCTGCTGGCGGCGCAGCCGGGCGGCGCGCCGCTGTTCGTGGTGCCGCTCGGCCTGAAGGCCTGGTTCGCCCGGCGCGACATCGGCAACGTGGTCGAACTCGACTGGTGGCAGTCGCACCGGCTCGGCGACGTCGAGATCGTGCTGACGCCGGTGCAGCACTGGTCGGGGCGCAGCTTCGGCGACCGCATGGAAACGCTGTGGGGCGGCTACGCGCTGTTCGCGCCGCAGTTGCACCTGTTCTTTGCCGGCGACAGCGGCTACTCGAAAGACTTCGCCGATATCCGCGCGCGTTTCGCGTCGCGCCAGGGTGCCGCGCAAGGCGGCGGCTTCGACATCGCGCTGCTGCCGATCGGCGCCTACGAGCCGCGCTGGTTCATGCAGCCGCAGCACGTCGACCCCGACGAAGCGGTGCGCATCCATCGCGACCTCGGCGCCAAGGCGTCGCTCGGCATCCACTGGGGCACCTTCGCGCTCACCGACGAGTCGCTCGACGAGCCGCCCCAGGCGCTGGCGCGCGCGCGCCAGGCGCAAGGCGTGGCGGCGTCGGCATTCTTCACGCTGGCGATCGGGCAGACGCGGCGCCTGCCGGCGCGGCGCTGAGCGCGGGGCTGAGACGCCCCTTCGCAGACGCCAGCACGCAGCCGCGTGCCAGGCTCAGGCCCGCGCGATGTCGAGTTGCATCCAGGCCTGCATCGAATCGCCGGCGGCCAGCGCAACCACGCCGCGCGCGACGGGCTCGCTGCTGGCCAGCGCGTTGTTGACGTGGCTCACGGGCTCGACGCAGAAGTGGTCGCCCCCGCGCGGCGTGTAGACCACCACGCGCGACAGCGACGAGGTCAGGCGCAGCGACAGCTTCTCGTCGCGGATGCGCGCCGGGCCGCGCCAGCCGTCGAAGCAGTGGTCGAGGTCGAGCACCGCGACATCAGCGTCGAGGGCGTTCTGCGCCACGCGCGCGGTGGGCAGCTTGGCGGCGTCGGCGTTCCAGCGGTGCTGCAGTTCCAGGTGGACGCGGCTGCGCGCGCGGCGCACGAAATACGGATGCCAGCCGAGCCCCATCGGCGTCTGCCGCGCGTCGATGTTGCTGGCCTCCAGCGTGATGCGCAGCGAGTCGGCGCTCAGCTCGAAAGCCTGTTCGACGTGGAAGGCGAACGGCCAGGCGGCGTCGCTCGGGTGCGTATGCTGCAGCACCACGCGGGCCGCCGAGCGATCGAGCACCTGCCAGGCGTCGCGCCACGCGGTGCCGTGCAGGGCGTGCGGGCCGTCGCCGCCGGGCGCGAGCCTGTAGTGGCGGCCGAGCCAGTCGAACTCGCGCTGCGCGATGCGGTTGGAGTACGGCGCCAGCGCGAACAGGCCCGACTTGCGCACGTCGTGCAGCGCCTGCGGCTCGCACGAGCGCAGCACCGGCACGCCGTCGAGCCACAGCCCCGCCACCGCGCCGCCGAGATCGGGGCGCAGCGCCAGCCGCAGCGCGCCTTGCTGAAGCTGCACTCCCGCGGCGTGGTCGTTGGCTGGCGTCAACCGAGTTGGGCCTTCAAGTAGTGCGCGCCCGCGATCGGGTTGAAGTAGTACGGCGGGATCTCCTCGAAGCCCAGCGCCTCGTACAGACTGCGCGCGGCCTCCATGTCGTCGAGCGTGTCGAGCAGCATCACCGAGTAGCCCGCGCCGATCGCGTGGTCCATCAGCGCCTGCGCCAGCAGGCGGCCGAGCCCGAGGCCGCGAAAGCGCGGCCGCACGTACAGGCGCTTCATCTCGCACGCATTGGCGTAGTCGACGTCGGGCAACGAGCGGCAGGCGCCACAGCCGGCCAGCTCGCCGTTCACCGTGGCCAGCAGCAGCGCGCCGCGCGGTGCGCCGTACTCGCCCGGCAGCGCGGCCAGCTCGGCCTCGAAGTTCTGGAAGCACAGGTCGACACCGAGCCCGGCCGCGTACTCGCGGAAAATCGCGCGCGTCGCGTCGAACTGCTCGGGCGACTGCGGGGTCAGCAGCATGACCCGCGGCGCGGCCGCAGCGCTGGCCGATGCGGCGGCCCGCGCGGCGCGACGCGAACGCACGGCCTTCATCCCGCGAGATTGACCACTGCGGTCACCAGCAAAGCACACACCACCACGATGGCCAGCGCGCGCACGCGCGCCAGCCGGTCGTCGACGCTGGCCGGCGCCGGCGCGCTCAGCCGCTTGTCGCCGTCGAGCATCGGGCGCACGAGGTTGTTGTTCAGGCGCCAGCGATAGAACACGATCGCGCCGATGTGCAGCACCACCAGCAGCACGATCAGCACCTTGCCGGGGCCCTTGTGCCAGGCTGTCGCGGCCATCGCGACGCTCGACGACACGTAGCGGTTCAGCGGGCCCACGTTGGCGATCTCGTCGTCGGCCACCAGTCCGGTGGCCACCTGGGCCGCCAGCAGCACGAGCATCGCGAACACCGACACGCTGCCCAGCGGGTTGTGCCCGACGTGGAACAGGTCGCCGCCCAGCGGCCGCCCGCGCAGGTAGCGCACGATGCTCGACGGGCCGTACGCGAAACTCGCGAATCGCGACCAGTGGCCGCCCACCACGCCCCAGACGAGGCGAAAGAGGAGCAACGCGAAGATCAGGTAGCCGACGCGGAAGTGCCACGGCATCGCGTTGCCGCCGATGTTGCCGGTGATCAACTGCGCCACCACCGCAGCGGCCAACAGCCAGTGGAACAGCCGGGTCGGCAGATCCCACACCCGCACCACGCTCGCACCGCCGGGCGTGGAGCCGTTCTCGTCGCTCATGCGCCTCCGCAGGCCCTTCGCCTCAGGCCAGGCTGCAACGATAGCCGATACCGGCGCGCCGAACCCCAAACCCGAGCAGCCCATCGGTGGATTCACCGATGCGGGAATCAAGCACCGGCGCGCTCCGTACACTGGCCGTCCGTTGCCGGCGAGGCCTCGGGCCCTTGCCGTCCAACCGAACCGCCCGCTGGAGGAAACCGAATGAACCGTCTCGCCCTGACCGTCGTGGCTGCCGGGGTCGCGCTGACCAGCCTCGGTGCCGCCGCGCAGTTCCAGAAGCCCGAGGACGCCATCAAGTACCGGCAAAGCGTGATGACCGTGATGGGCAACCATCTCGGACGCGTGGCTGCGATGGTGCAAGGCCGGGTGCCGTTCGACGCCAAGACGGCCGCCGACAACGCCGCGATCGTCGTGATGATGTCCAAGCTGCCGTGGGTGGCGTTCGGCGACGGCACCGACAAGGGCATGCCGACCAGGGCCAGGCCCGAGATCTGGAAGGAGCCGGCCAAGTTCAAGGACCTGGAGAACAAGATGATGGCCGACGCCGAGAAGTTCGACGCCGCGGCGAAGACGGGCAACCTCGACAACATCAAGGCCGCGCTCGGCACGCTCGGCCGCGCGTGCAAGTCGTGCCACGACGACTTCCGCAACGAGAAGTACAGCAACTGAGGGGCCAGAGCCTGCCTACGCGGGCTCGGCGAAGCCGAGCACGACCCTTCGGGTCTTGGCCGACTTCTTCTCGATCTTCGTGACGATGACGGGGCCGATCTCGGCGGTGTTGGCCACGTGCGTGCCGCCGCACGGCTGCAGGTCGACGCCGGCCACGTCGATCACGCGCACCGTCCCCAAGCCGCGCGGCGGCTGCACGCTCATGCTGCGCACGAGGCCGGGGTTGGCGTCGAGTTCGGCCTCGCTGATCCAGCGGTGCACGACCGGATGCGCCTCGGCGACGAGACGAGCGAGGCCTTGCGTCAGCGCCTCCTTGTCGAGCGGCTCGGTCATGTGGAAATCGAGCCGCGCATAGTCGGCGGTGATCGAGCAGCCATCGACCGGGTGCGGCACCAGCGCGCACAGCAGATGCGTCGCGGTGTGGAAGCGCATGTGGCGGTGCCGGCGCCGCCAGTCGATCTGCGCGGTGACGACGGTGCCGACGCGCAGCGCCGACACGTCGGCCTCGGGTGCGACGACGTGCACGATCTCGCCCGCCTGCTCGCCCTTGCGGGTATCGACGATGCGCAGCTCGGTGCCGTCGGCCAGCCGCAGCACGCCGGCGTCGCCGGCCTGGCCGCCGCCGTGCGGGTAGAACACCGTGCGGTCGAGCCGGATGCCCGCGGCATCGAGCGCGGTGATGCGCGCCTCGCACGTGCGCAGCGTGGCGTCTTCGCGGAACAATTCGTTGGTCATCGGCATCCCGTTGCAGAGGTCAGGTCCACGAATCGAGCGTCACGACGCCGCCCGGCGTGTCGAACGTGGCGCTCAGCGCGGCCTCGCGCGACAGGCCGGGGCGCGCCGCCGTCTGGACCGCGGGCAGCTTCAGCACGTCGAGCGCCTGCGCGGGCACGCCGCGCAGCGTCAACGCGCGCAAGGCCACCCCCGACGCGCCCAGGCGCTCGCACGGATGTGCACCCTGCCACTCGATCAGCGTCGGCAGCGCGCCGCCGCACTCGGTGGCACCGTCGTCGCGCACCGTGATGCGCCACTTCAGCAAACCGGTTGCGGTCTCGCGCTGCGCCGCCAGCAGCGTGCCGGGGTTCAAGCCGCAGTTGATCAGGCCCCAGCGCAACATCTCGATGTTGCCGCAGCGAGCCACCATGTGCACCAGCCGCGGCGCCTCGCGCGCCGCCGCCTGCAGCGCCGGGCTGTCCATCGCGAACCAGCGCGGCCGCGACAGCGGCGGCGCCTCGGGGTCGATCGCGATCAGTTCGAGGTACGCGCTCTCGAAGCGCTCGCTGGCGATCGCCAGCAGCCGGTTGTGCGTGCCCATCAGCGCATGCCGCCCACCGGCGACGGGCGTCGCGCCGAGCGTGGCCTCGCACCAGCGCACGCCCTGTTCGAGCGTGTCGGCAACGATGACGAGGTGGTCGACGCGCGCGTTCATGCAGCCGCCGCTTCACAGCGTCACGGACCCGGTGACCACCGCGCACACGTCGCCGCCGACCCAGATGTCGGCGCCGAGCTTGCTGACGTGCACGCGGCCGGCGCGCTGCAGCGCCGCGCCCTGCGCGGCGACGTAGCGCTCGCCCGCGACGCCGCTGCCGATCAACCACTGCGCCAGGCTGGCGTTGAGGCTGCCGGTCACCGGGTCTTCGTAGCCCGAGGCTTCGCCGATCAGCGCGCGCACCTCGAACTGCGCGTCGCTGCCGGCCGGGTGCGGTGCCACCACGCCGAGCTTGATGCCGCGCAGCGCCGCGTAGTCGGGCTGCAGGCTCAGCACGCGCTGCGCCGACGCCAGCCGCACCGCCGCCCAGCCCGGACCGTTGTCGACCCATTGGTGGTCGAGCACCTCCGAGGCCTGCAGGCCGAGCCCGCTCACGATGCGCTGCAGCAGGGCGGCATCGAGCGGCCCGCTGCGCAGCAGCGGCGGCGCGGCGAACGCGAGCCGCGCGCCGTCGCGGCGGATCCGCACCAGCCCGACGCCGCACTGCTGCACCACTTCATGCTCGCCGCGCGCGCGACCGCCGGCGGCGAGCCAGGCGTGGCAGCTGCCGAGCGTGGGGTGCCCTGCGAACGGCAGCTCGCGCTGCGGCGTGAAGATGCGCACCCGGTAATCGGCACCCGGGTCGGTGGGCGGCAGCAGGAAGGTCGTTTCCGACAGGTTGGTCCAGCGCGCGAACGCGGCCATCTGCGCCTCGCCCATGTCGCCGGCGTCGTGCACCACCGCGAGCGGGTTGCCGAGCAGCGGCAGCGCGCTGAAGACATCGAGCTGCGTGAAGCGGTGCGCCACCTCAACCCTCCTGCAGCACGCGCGCGTAGACGTCGCGGTCGACGTTGCCGCCGCTCAGAACCACCGCGACGCGCTTGCCGTAGAGCCGCGGCAGCTTCGTCGCCGCGGCCAGCGCCGCGGCGCCGGCGCCTTCGGCCACCTGGTGCGTGCATTCGAACAGCAGCCGCATCGCCGCCGCGAGTTCGGCGTCGCTGACCTGCACCACCTGCGACAGACCGCGCTGCAGGACGCGCAGCGCCGCCTCGTCGGGAACGCGGCACGCCATGCCGTCGGCCAGTTGCGTCGTCACCTCGTGCGCGACCGCGTGGCCCGCGGCAAGCGACAGCGCATACGCCGGCGCGCCGTCGGAGACGACGCCGATGATCTCGGTGTCGAGCTGCAGCGCGTCGCGCGCGGCAATCAGCCCGCAGGCGCCCGAGCCGAGGCCGATCGGCACCAGCACCGCGTCGAGCGCGGGCACGGCGTCGAACAGCTCGAGCGCGTAGCTCGCGACACCGGCCACCAGATCGTCGTGGAACGACGGCACCGAATGCCAGCCGTGGTGCTCGGCCAGCGCCTGCGCATGCTCGCGCGCGGCCTGGAAATCGGCGCCGTGCTCGACCAGCGTCGCGCCGAGCGCGCGCATCGCGGCGTTCTTCTCGCGGCTGTTGCCGTGCGGCACGACGATCGTTGCCTGCAGGCCGTGCGCGCGCGCCGCCAGCGCGATCGACTGGCCGTGGTTGCCGCGCGTGGCCGCGACCACGCCGCCCGG